>CARUQW010000001.1:0-6610 GCA_949077355.1 uncultured Clostridia bacterium
ATCTCATAGCCTTTGAATTTACAAAAAGTTTCTAATCTTTCTCTTTGTTCTGGTAAACTAAAACCCTCACGTGCCTGGTCTTCGGTTGATACTCTCAAATATAACCCACATTGTTTCTTCTCTTCGTTCAATTTTCAAACCTCCTAACAAAAAAGAGACATCAAAGTACACACGAGTACTACTGACATCTCTTAAATACATTTATCATAAACTAAAATATAATAATACAATATAATATAATTTTTTCAAAGTACTCATATATCTAGCTCTTGCCGAGCAAATATAAATTTTTCATTGATTATATTATACTACGATTTTAAGAAATGTCAAATATTTACAATTTATATATTTTTCAAATAGTCTTCTAACTCTGATAATTTAATCTTCTTAGTTAAGTTAGAGATATAAACATCATTTGAATAATTAAAAACTAAAAAAGTAATATTTTTAATAATCACTCTATGTGGTTCAATATATGTAAGATTAGTTTTCTCTAATTTTCTAATACTACCATTTACAAAAGTAGGAGTAACTTTAGAAAACTCACATATAAATTCAAGTCTTTGTTTTAGACATTCTTCAAATTCTAGTTCTTGTTTAATTATCTTCATTTCAAGCACCATACTTTCCTTATAGAATTGGGATGATTTTTTGCAAAAGAAAAAATCAACCATTTTACTGATTGATTTTCATATCTATCTGTTCTATTAGTTCGAACAGAAACGTCGTTGGAGCCAATAGGCAGAATCGAACTGCCGACCTACAGGTTACGAATCTGTTGCTCTACCAACTGAGCTATATTGGCATAACCTTAGATATCTTACACTATTTTTGCCCATTTGTCAATCAAGAATTTTATTCTTCCCATAACAATCTTTTCCATTAATAAGACCCAATAAATAAACCTTATGCATACACACTTTGTGCCTTTGTATTTGTTTTATCTCTTCTTTCGTAAATAGCCTTTCATTTTCTTCTACTCTTTCTTGAAAAAAACTTTCTAATGTTATACTTTCCATATCCAAACAACCCTCTTTCGTATAAAAATTATTATACTATATATCAAAAAGAAAAACAAAACCCGTTTTCGACAAAAAAATCCGTAATGCATTGAAAACACTACGAACTTTTTGTGAAAATTTTTTTAACTGGGCTTGAACGTAATAATTTATAATATAGATAACTTTTATCAATCCCCTATTGTTCTAATTCTAATGAAATTCTGTTTCTTAAGTCATGCCATGAATTTCCACTAATATATTTTAAACTTTCTGAATTTAATAGATTATTTTCTTTTGCATAATAATTCCATTCTTTAATCGTTGGAAACTTTACAAAATCTTTTGTAATTTTTCTTAAACATTTTATTGCCTCCATATATTTCCTATACATTATATTATTTTCTCTATATTGTCGTTCATTTTTGTAATGAGAATTTACCAAATTATTATATCTTTTACTTATCTTAGCTGTTTGTTCTGAATTTAAACCATTCTTTTCTATCGATTCATGCAATTTCTTTCTTAATTTTTCAAAATTATTTATCATTAATATCTCCTTTTATTTTATTTATCATATTATCTCAAAAAATACTACATAGTGTAACTGTCATTTTTTGTCGTTTTTACTATTATTCATTCACTAAATAAAATCTCTTAAATTTCACTAGTTTTCCTTCTTTATTTTTTCTCTTCTCCCATCTTGTCTTAAAAGTATATCCTTCTTGTTTTAATTCTTTTACTCTAGCAGCAAATTGTGTAATACCTAAATCTTTATATGCTTCCCAACTCGTTATACTTCCAAATTGTTGCATATATTTTACTATTTTTTGTCTTTGTGTATTTCTCATTTTTTTCTCCTCCTTCGTTTCTTCTCCGTACATATTGTTCTGTTTGTTTCTTTGATTTTATCGTACATATTGTTCGTTGTCAATATTTTTTTATGTTTTTCTAAAATTTTATTTTTCTTGGCTTACTAAGCCAATCTTTGTATATGCAGTAAAATCAATCTATTGTGTAGTAAAGTATTTATTTAGTTTTATAAACATTTTCTTTACTAATTGAACTATTTGTTGTATAATCAAAATATAAATTAAAGGAGATTTATTATGAATAGAATCAAAGAATTACGAAGTGAAAAAGGTTTATTACAATCTGATGTTGCAAAATATATCGGAAAATCAGAAAGAATGGTCGGTTTTTATGAAAAAGGAGAACGTGACCCTAATACCGATACACTAATAAAACTATCTGAACTGTTTGATGTCTCAATTGACTATATTTTGGGTAAGTCTTCTATTAGAAATTCTAAAAAAATAAAACTAGACGATATTGATATTGCTTTTGCTAGCGGTATTAAAGGGTTAAATAAGGAAAATCAAGAAACTTTAAAAAATATAATGGAAGGATTACTTGCTAAACAAGAATTAGAAGATGATAAGGAATGATTTATATCAAAAAATGAAAGAAGAAAATATTCATTATATAAATCACGAATTGCTTTTTACCAGAGGTGCTATCGTTCACTATCACAACATTACAGCCATTGTTGTAGACGATAAACAAGTAAAAACTCGGAGTGAGTGAAAATACTGTTTTAATTCAAGAATTAGGACATTATATGGCAGGTGCGTATTATCACACGAACACTCCGTCTGAATTAATTGCAGAACTAGAACATAAAGCAGATATAAAAGCATGGGAAACATTTTTCCCTTATCAAGAAATAAAAAAATTAATGAAAAGAGGCTTAACCACTGCTACCCGGATTAGCTCGGGTATTATCAAGTGGAAGCCTCTTATATGGCTAGATGCCTTAATTATTACTATAACAAATATCATGGTTTTAATTGATTTTAATACATTCCATCCATTCCTGCTGGCATAGCATCATGTCCTCCGCAGTTACATCCTTTTGGCTCTGGCGCATCTGTTACAATGCTTTCTGTTGTAAGTACCATAGATGCGATAGAAGCTGCGTTTTGTAAAGCACTTCTTGTTACTTTAGTTGGATCTACAATTCCAGCTTTTTTCATATCTACATATTCTTCTTTTGCTGCGTCAAAACCAATACCTTGTTCAGCTTTTTTTACATTATCTGCAATAACAGCTGGTTCTAGACCTGCATTTACAGCAATTTGTTTTACTGGTTCTTCTAAAGATTTTAATACAATTTTTGCACCTAATGCTTCGCCACCTTCCAAAGAAGCAACTAACTTTTCTACTTTTGGAATCACATTCATTAATGCTGTTCCACCACCTGCAACAATTCCTTCTTCTACTGCTGCTTTGGTAGCAGATAAAGCATCTTCAATTCTTAATTTTTTGTCTTTCATTTCTACTTCTGTCGCTGCTCCTACTCCGATTACTGCTACTCCTCCTGCTATTTTAGCTAATCTTTCTTGTAATTGTTCTTTATCATACTCACTTTTTGTTTCTTGGATTTGTGCTTTTACTTGTGCTACTCTATCTGCAATTTGTTGTTTATCGCCATTACCATCTACAATAATGGTATTTTCTTTTTGTACTTTTACTTGTTTTGCTCTACCTAATTGGCTTATTTCTGTATCTTTTAACTCTAATCCTAAATCAGAGGTAATCACTTCTGCTCCTGTTAAGATAGCAATATCTTCTAACATTGCTTTTCTCTTATCTCCAAATCCTGGTGCTTTTACTGCTACTACATTTAATACACCTCTTAACTTGTTAAGAATTAAAGTAGATAGTGCTTCTCCTTCAATATCGTCACAGATGATTAATAATTTACCAGACTCTTGCATAATTGCTTCTAATAGTGGTAATACTTCTTGAATATTACTGATTTTTTTGTCTGTTAATAAGATGTATGGATTATCTAACACCGCTTCCATTTTTTCTGTATCGGTTGCCATATATGGTGATAAATATCCTTTGTCAAATTGCATTCCTTCTACTACATTTAATTCTGTATTCGATGTTTTTGATTCTTCTATTGTAATAACACCATCTTTTGAGACTTTTTCCATAGCATCTGCAATTAGGTTTCCAATTTCTTCATTATTAGCTGAAATACTAGCAACTCTTGCGATATCTTCTTTTCCATTAATATTTGAACTAATTTCTTTTAGTCCTTCTATTGCTGTTTCCACAGCTTTATCAATTCCTCTTTTTATTGCCATTGGGTCTGCACCTGCTGCTACATTTTTTACCCCTTCTTTAATCATACTTTGTGCTAAAACAGTAGCTGTTGTTGTTCCATCTCCTGCTACATCATTTGTTTTCGTAGAAACTTCTTTTACTAAACGAGCTCCCATATTTTCGTACTTATCTTCTAACTCAATCTCCTTTGCTATTGTAACACCATCATTTGTAATTAATGGTGCCCCAAAGCTTTTATCTAAAACTACATTTCTTCCCTTTGGTCCTAATGTTACCTTTACGGTATCTGCTAACTTGTTAACACCTTCTAATAAAGACTTTCTCGCTTCTTCTCCAAATTTAATAACTTTTGCCATTTTTCTTCCCTTCCTTTCTAACTTGCCAAGGTTGCCAACGGTTCCGGTTTTTTTTGGCAACTTGCAAATATGTAATTAATATAAATAAAAAAATTAATAGAAAGTTGCCAAAAAAAACCGGAACCGTTGGCAACCTTATTCTTATTCTACAATTGCTAAAATGTCATCTTGTTTTACAATGATATATTCTGTTCCTTCATATTTTACTTCTGTTCCAGAATATTTGCTTACAATTACATTGTCACCTTTTTTTACATTAACTAGTTCTATTTTTCCATCGACCTTTTCTCCTGGTCCCACTTCAATTACTTCTGCTATTTGTGGTTTTTCTTGTGCATTTCCTGCTAAGATAATTCCACTTTTCGTTGTTTCTTCGCCTTCTTTCATTTTTATTAATACTCTGTTTCCTAATGGTTTAATCATTTTTATACCTCCTTAAAAGTTTTTAGCACTCTTGTCACTTGACTGCTAATACTTTATACCCTTTTTATTTTCTTGTCAATACTTTTTTTGTTTTTTTCACATAAAGTTCACATATGTATTATATTCATTCATTTTTAAGAGTATGACTACAAAAATAGTGTGCCTTACAAAGCACACTATTTTCTTCTAATTTTTTCAATTTAAATTATACTGCATAATTTCTTTTGGCAAATAAAATCGATATTCGTTCCATGTACTAGAAGATTCAATCTCTTCTTTTCCGTTATTCCGATTCAAAATAACTTTTTGCATGGTTTGTGGAATAATCTCTACATATGGTTCTTCATCCTCTTCTAAGAATATTATTTTTGAGTTCGCAGCAACTGCCGAATCATATACCCCTTCACCATTTTCATTTAAATACCAATAAGAAAGGTTGTCTTGTGTTTGTATGTCTACCATGTCTGAATATTTCCCCCATCTTATCGTTTCAGATACATGTTGTACAGGTATATTACAAAAATATAGCAATTCTCTTTGTGTTTTTTCTCCTTCCATTGTTCTTGTAATTTCTTCTTTATTTTGCTCATATTGATAAACCTGTTTTGTCCAGAAAGCTACTGAAAGAATAAAAACAATGATAAAACTTATCTGCAGTCCTATTCTTTCAAATGAAAATAACCATAATACAGCATATCCAACACAATAGACTACTATCAATGGACCAATTACTAGTATTATTATATTGAACATTATTCCCACTACACTTAAATTAGCAAATTGCGTTCCTCTAACAACCGTACCTAGCCACATTCCTACTGTTGTGCCTCCTACTAGAAAGATACATAACATGACTAATCCAATTAGTCCTACTCTTATGACTTTACTTTCGTCATATTGATTCATCCACTTTTTCTTACTTAGTATTGTTATCAGTACTACTATCCAACCAATACCCCAAATTGACCAAAACATAAAATGCCCTCCTTAAAATAATTATTTTATCGTAACAGTCTATCTATCAACCTGAAAAACAGGAATAAAAAGGATTTTACCCGATTATTATATCATGATTTCTTATCACGTGCAAGTTTCTTCTCATTTCTTGCATTTTAGGAACAAAAAAGATATAATACAGACATGAAAAAGTTAATTGTAAAACAAAAATATAATGAGAAAAAATTAAGTAAATTTTTATTGGAAAATATCGAAAATCTTTCTTCGAATCTTTTTTATAAAACACTAAGAAAAAAAGACATTAAAATTAATGGAAAACGAGTTTCTGAAGATGTTGTGGTTTATGAAAATGATGAGATTTTAGTTTACATTGCAGATAGCTTATTAGAACCTACTTTTAAGTTAGATATCTTTTTTGAAGATAAAAATATTTTAATTATCAAGAAACCTTTTAACCTAGAAGTAACAGGTGAAAACAGCTTAACTACCTATGTTCACAAAAAATATAAAGATTGCAATTTTAAACCAATGCCATGTCATAGAATTGATCGAAATACAACTGGGTTAGTTTTATTTGCTAAAAATCAAGAAGCTTTATCTTTGCTTCTTGATAAATTTAAACATCATGAAATAGAAAAACATTATCTGGCTCTTGTATATGGTACTCCTAAAGTTGCCTTTAAAAGATGTGAAGCCTATTTGTTCAAAGATACTAAAAAATCCTGTGTTTATATTTCT
>CARUQW010000001.1:6620-33183 GCA_949077355.1 uncultured Clostridia bacterium
CAAAAAATTATTACTTCTTATCGTGTTTTAAAAAAATATAACAACCATACTTCTCTTTTAGATGTTGAGATTGAAACTGGTAGAACTCATCAAATTAGAGCTCATCTTGCTTATTTAGGATATCCCATCATTGGAGACCGGAAAGTATGGTATCAATGAAATTAATAAAAGATTTGGTAAAAAATATCAGATGCTTTGTAGTTATATTTTAAAATTTAATTTTCATACTGATAGTGCTATTTTAGATTATTTAAATGGTAAGAGTTTCATTTTAAATGATTTGTATTAGAACAATAGGGGCTTAATTAAGATTTTTTGATCTTTGTTTGCTCGCAAAAATTACAAAAAGCCAACTACATAATATTATGTAATTGGCTTTTTGTAGCAAGTTAAACATTAAATCTCTCTAAAAGGTCTTGCTCGATACTCTGGGTGTCGATATGGTAATGACTCTACAAAATTCCGAGCTTGTTCATATTCTTCGAAAAAGAAGGTTGCATACTCATCGTTCTCTTCCCAACCTTTTACCTCATCATCTTTATTGGGAATATATTTGTCATTTGATTTACTTTTATAGATTTTTACCTCATAGCAAGAATTAGTTTCTTCGTCTTTTCCAAGAAAAATCATAAGCTCTAATTTGTTCTCAATAGTAACGGAAAGTGTAAAAAATGTTCCATCATTTTTTTCTAAATTTTTCTCTGAAACGAAGCGAACTGCATCCCAATGACAAAAAAGTTTGTCTTTTACTTGCTTTTCCATATAAATGGCTCCTTAATTACGAAAATTATTCCTCATCTCATTATTACATACTTTTGGGCCCATTCTAGCTGTTCTGCTGCTTCTTTTTTTTCCTCATCGCTCAACTCACGGCCAATTTTTGGACAATAGAGAGGTTTCCGAATGTTAACACATTCACTAGGTCTCTCAAGCGCTCCTCTTATCACTCCATTGACCGCAAGACATACTGCCTTCATGTCTCCATCTCTAAACCAATCATATGGATCTGGGTCAGGAAGTAACCTAAAGTCACTACATTGGTCACAATATTCACTTCCTTCTTTGCTTTGGCTTGCGTAATCTAGCGTTCCGCTTTTACCTATGGCAATTACGTCAATACCAGCTTCCTCAAATTTCTTAATTTCTTGAATTTTCTTTTCGCTCAACATCTTCTTTTCCTCCTTAAAATATTAATTTTACAATGCTGCTCTTTATAAACCTGTAATGAAAATAGGAGTATAAATTTAGCTCTAGATTTCACTAGACTGTTATTTATTATAACATAATTTGATTCAGAAAGGAGAAAACATTATGTCGACTTTAACCAACTATTTACCAGTCAAAAGATTCAAAACAGAGGAAAAGAAATATGAGCAGTATGTTGAAAAATTGCAAAGTCTTCGGAATCCAGTAGAAGCTATATTGAATACATTTGATTATGAGATATCTAACGATTCCGAATTAGGTCGAGTAATCATAAAAACAGAAAAATCTGTTTTTAAGGATTGTTGGAATGATCTTGGATTTATTCCAGATGATTTTCCATATTCATGTCTGGGGTCACGAGAAAATTACAATTACCTTTATAGCTTACCATTTTATCCAATTGTGGAAATAGGAGATTTGAAAAAGTTGGTTGATACCCTATCATTAGCTATTTTGCCAATAGAATATATCAATATTGACGAACTTTTTAAGAGCTATCGTGATTGTGATTATGCATGTAGGCTTAAAGATTTTTATGGAAGTTACCTATCGATAATATCTCATTGCAAAGAATTTATAGGAAAACAAATTCTATATATTGTAGCACCTATTTCCTGCTATGATCCGTATTTAGAGGCTTCCAGTGAAGTATTTTTGCCGAAGTATTTTTCACAAAAATTTAGTCAGCTTTCAACAACTTTAGGCTTAATTATGCCCACGCAGCGAAATCTCTATCAGATACTGAAGTCTAATAGTTGTCCTTTTGACGATTTAGAGAAAAATTTTCAGGCTGTAAGGAAAACTATCAGCGATTGTCATAAACAACTTGATTGGGTACGTGATATTGAAAATTTAGGAAAAACAGAATTTAATGCATGTGATAGAGAAGTTGCAGCTTTTGAGAATTTAACTCCAATTATCTTTTCTGTTAACAAAAATATAGATATTTCGGAACCAAATGCTGATGATAAAAATGCACGTATTGCACAATGCTTCGGCATGGACATTCCTGACAAGTTTTTCGAGAAAATGGGACTGACACCAATTGACAACAATGCCGAATTAGAAAAGATTAATTATCTCTATCGTTTATAAACTTTTCTGTTTTGATTCTTTGGTAATAAGACGAAAGTGCAATGCACTTTCGTCTTATCTTTTTAAAAACTTATTCTTGTTTTGTTGCTTGAAAATTGTTTTACGTTAAACGATAATCTGTTCCATCTGGTAACCGAAATTTGAATCTTTTATCAAATGTTCTGTCTTTTTTTTCAATCGGATATTCTTTCGTTTTTAAACTATATGGATATGCATACAGATACAGAGAAAAATTATCAATTTTTTCTGCTTCCTCTTTTGAAAGAAAACGAATTTCTTGAAGTCTAGGTTCTTCGCATCCATATTCCCATACATCCCTAAACTGTAAATTATTTTCCTCATCCCAGAGATTAATAATTCCAACATACTGATTCCCACCTACAACTGCAAACTGAATGGGATGTTCTTCTCCTGAGAACCATTCCTTATCCTTTGTTGTGCCAGTTGCTAGTAAACGGGCTTCGTTGAAACTATATGTTCCTAAAAGTTTGAAATCCATCTCAATAATGTTTTTGTCTTTATTGTGCCCCATGTATTTCTTGCACTTATACCTTGAATCATAGCTAAATAGCATTTTTGCTATGGCTGCTTTTTTGGCAACTTCTTTTAATCCCTGAAATCCATATACTGTATAATTACCAATATTTCTTGCCACTTCATCCGAATATACTTCGAAATAACATTCACTAGTATCTTCTGATGTACCATACTCGTGAACGTTATATTTAAAGTATCCAGATGTAGTACAAAAATGTGGATTACATACTCCAATAAATGCAACAGGTCCTATTTCCTTGCAAAAACCAAAGCCACAATGATAATTACCAGTCAAACTGTTCAGAGCTATCACTTCATCATAGCTGTATTGACCGTCTAATAGATAGTCATTGCATCCTGTCGTATCATGTGAAACCATGAAAAACCGTTTACCTATTTTTTTCACACTCACATCTCTTTCGGGTTTTGCCTTTTTTACTAATGCAGTTAAAATTTTTTCAAGCATATTCTTTTCCTCCTTAATGCTTTGTTGTTGATAAGTTACTATATGTAAAACTAAAAGCCAGAAAAAATATTTCTCTCACTATTTAGTGAAAAAATAGAAAAATATAGTAATTTACTATATTTTTTAATACTATAGCACATTTTACATAATTTCGCAACTGTTTCATGCCTTATATTTACTTTTAGCTGATTTTATTATATAATTTTAATTACCTGTTTGAAAACGATTGTCAAGCACAAACTCTGAAGAAAATGCTTGGTAGAATAACAATATATAGGAGGATTTGAACGATGAAATTAAAAGTATTAGGGACGCAATCACCTTATAATACAATAGGTCACAATTGTCCTGGATTTCTAATTACAGATGGTAAAACAAAAATAATGCTGGATTGTGGTAGTGGTAGTCATAGTTTATTAAATTTTCCAAATGACTTAAGCAATCTATCAATTATTCTAACTCACTTACATAGAGACCATTATAATGATATTTATAATATGCAGTATTCGTCATTTGTTTTTCATAATCAAAATAGAATTGAAAAACCAATTGATATATATATGCCATCAAATCCATCCTCTATTTATCAGGATATATCTGGAGAAAGAAATAGCTTCGCTAATTATTCAGCTATTAACGAAAAAACAAACCTAAATATTGGAAATATCGGCATAACTTTCTGTAAAACAGACCATCCTGTAGAAACTTACGCAGTAAAATTGTCTAATAATGACAGAACAATAGTATATACTTCTGACACATCATTTTCTTGCAAAGATAAATTAATAGAATTCGCAAAAAATGCTGATTTGTTAATTTGTGAATCTAGTTTATTAACATCTTATGGATTTCCAGAAATTAATTCACATTTAACTGCTAAACAGGCCGGAACTATTGCAAAAGATACCCACGTTAGAGGATTAATGTTAACTCATTTTTGGCCAGAAGAATTACCAGAAAAATATGTAGAAGAAGCAAAATCTATATTTCCCAAAGTTCTTGCAGCAAATGAAGGACAAATTATAGATTTTCCTAAAATTCAAGAAAAAGAAGAATGTATGAGATAAATTCATAAAAAAATCAACCTTTACAGTTGATTTAGAAATCGTTTCGTCTGGTGCGACGATTTTACTTAATGGAATGGACGTCGTAGTTACATACAACTTTTTGGTTTTCTCGATAATTTATAAAATATAAAATTCATTATATGTTTTTATTATATTAAGCTATTATAAGAAATAAGAGTAGCTATATTAAAATAACTACTCTTAAATGGCGATATCTAATTTTTGCTAAGCTGTTTCACTATACTAATTATCAAGATTAAATATTAGTATTTCTTTTGAGCTTTCATTCTTTTAGCTCTGTTCTTCTTCCAATCTTCTTTGAATTTTTTATTTAAGTCGTCCAATGTAACATCCGGATTTAAAACAGAACTCCTTTCAAATTCATTATCTGTGAATCTTTTTGTACATAAAGGTTTAGATACTTTTACCATTTTAATTCCTCCTTCAATTAATTATAATTGTGATGTTAGTTACAAATATGTAAATTCCTAAAAAGGAGATTCTAAAAATTAAGCAACTTATTAGTTATAATTTTCTATATTATAGCATAGAAATATTGATTTGTAAGTAATTTAATAAATATTGTTGGTAATTTATTTTTTGCTCTTTCACTATCTAAAATAAAAAATATAATACGTCGTTGGAACGTTTTAGGAGGTTATTTGCGAAAAATTCGCCTATTTCTCATAGTGTTCCTCCCACATTTTACTCAAAAAATAATTCGATTATATCATGATGAAGAAAGAACATTTAATATTGCGAAATCTGGTATATACTCTCGTGGAGATGTTATAAAAGTAAATTTAGGTTTCAACATTGGAAATGAATTAGGTGGATTACACTATTGCATTGTTTTAAATAAATATGATAATACAAAAAATGGCACTTTAAATGTTATTCCTTTAACATCAAGAAAAGATGGAAAGAAATATGATTCTTCTTCTGTAAATCTTGGAAAGGAGCTTTATAATGTTTTTCAAGATAAAATTGAAAAAGAAAAACAAAAGTTACAGCAAATATTAAATGAATTAGAAAAAATAAAAGATGTACCTATTAACATTCAAAAGATAATAGAAAAAGAACAAAAATATATTAAAAAAAATGGAACAAGAAATTTCTAAAATGAAAAAAGATAGCATTGCATTAATCAATCAAATAACAACCATTAGTAAACAAAGAATTTTTAAAGATACTGTAAGAAGAAATGTAAAAATATCTAGTGTATCACTTGATTTAATTGATAAACAAATTATAAAGCTTTTCACAAAATAATAATGTAGAACTTAAAAAGGAGAGTTGCTAAAACTCTCCAAAATCATTTAGGCTCCCGTCTTACTACAAAAGTAGTAGAGGGTTAAGTTAAATATATTTTAACATATAATATTTAACTTATCAAACTAAACTTGACATTAATATTATATGATTGTTTGTTAAAATTATACATTTTATCTATGTTTATTTAACTATAATATTCTTTTATTTTTTCATCTATTTTTTCATCTGAAAGTTTTAATATTTCATTGTATTTTGTTGGTTTTTTTAAAATTTTTATTATGGTTTCCTTTCCAAATGTCTCTACTATATATCTTGTAATAAAGTAGCAATCACTAAAATTAAAATATCCTTCTTCTTTTAATTTTATTATACTTGGTTTACTATTCGTTTTTGTTTCTGTATTTAATCCAGTAATATATGTAGTAATATCAAGCCATTTAGGCACATCTTTAAAATTATTCTTTAATATTATATCAGCTACGGATTTACTTATTACTTCTAATATTGCTTCATAATTATGCACATTTCCTGGATTTAATGGTGATACTACTTTTATACCATATTCTCCATTCTCACAAGATACAAGCCATTCTTCCTTTTTTTCTCCAAACACATCTAAATGTAATTCTTCTATACTATCAAATACATCTATTATTATTTCTTTATCATATCCTTGAATTTCAAAATATTCAAGTGTTTTATTCTTTCCTTCTAATACACTTTTTTCTATATCTAGGATAGTTTTTTCATCTAATTCATTATAGTATATCTTCATATTTTTACTGCTATATAATTTTTTATCCATTATATTTCCCCCTAATTCAATTCATTAATACAATTATTTTATTACAACTTTTATAGGTAACAAAATTATAGCAAAAAATTTTGTTAATTGTTCAATATAACTACTTCTAAAATTTATTATATCAATGTAAAATTCTCCGTTTTTTATTCTTTAATAGTGTCATTGATTCAATAAATTCTTGCTTTTCTTCTTAATGATACTAATCATACCACACCATCCTTCCTTTTTCAAGATAAAGGCTACAAAATAGAAAAAATCAACCTTTTACAGTTGATTTAGAAATCGTTTCGTCTGGTGCGACGATTTTACTTAATGGAGCGGATGGCGAGAATCGAACTCGCGCGACCAGGTCGGAAGCATGGCATTCTACCACTAAATTACACCCGCATTTTTATTTCGACTTTTTTAACTAGTCTATCTCTTTCTCAAACTGTTTCTATTACAATTTGGTGGAGATGAGGAGAGTCGAACTCCTGTCCATAATACTTTCCACATAGACTTCTACAAGTTTAGTTTATCTTTTCTATTCATTTTGTTTTCACCGGTAAACAGGTTAAATCAAAATATAGCTTTTTAAGATACCCCCTACTTTAAAAGCAAAAGTAGATTTGTTTCCCACTTATTATGACACTTTCCTAAAAACCGTGGGCAGTTTTAAGCAAAGCGTAGCCGCGCTTAGGCAGCTAATGCTAATTCTGTATTATCAGCGTTTATATTTAAATTTCCCGTTTTTTTAAGTGGCCAACGAGAATCCACTACTTGCTATCTATCCTTCTGGTAATATGTCGAAACCATTACATCCCCATGTACTTATTTATTATACTATATTTATTGTAATTTATCAATATTTTATAAAGAAATTCATATACTATTTTAGGTGATAATTTATGAGTATTGTTTCTACTAATATTCCTTATTCTTCTGATATCCTTAAACAAAATTTAAGTCTACTATTAAGAACTTATCCTTTTTTAAATCTTCAAACTGCAGGAAATAGTGTGTTAGGAAAACCTATCTACGTTCTCAAATTAGGTCGTGGTCCAAAAAAGGTATTTTATTCCGCTTCGATTCACGCTAATGAATGGATTACAAGCCCTATTTTAATGAAATTTGTAGAAGATTATTCTATCTCTTATGTTAGACGTACTAATCTTTATGGTTATTCTATTCGTAATCTTTTTAATTCTGCTTCTATTTATATTATGCCTATGGTAAATCCTGATGGCGTTGATTTGGTTACTGGAAACATGGCTATTAGTTCCCCTAGTTATCAAAAAGCTTTACATATCGCTAATCAGTTTTCTAGTATTCCTTTTCCTGATGGTTGGAAAGCAAATTTGAATGGTGTAGATTTAAATTTACAATTTCCAGCTGGTTGGGAAAATGCCAAAGAAATCAAATATGCACAAGGATTCACTCGTCCTAGCCCTCGTGACTTTGTCGGTTATGGTCCTTTAACGGAACCAGAAGCTTTAACCATTTACAATTTTACCCTATCACACGATTTCAGGCTAGTTATTAGCTATCATACACAAGGGCAAGAAATCTATTGGCAATTTCAGGATTTTACTCCACCTTACAGTCGTGCAATTGGTGAACAATTTGCTGATTCTAGTGGATATACTTTAGCTGACACACCTTATAATTCTAGTTTCGCTGGCTATAAAGATTGGTTTATTCAAAACTTTAATCGTCCAGGGTATACTATTGAAGCTGGAATTGGTGAAAATCCTTTACCACTTTCTCAATTTGAAGAAATTTATCAGGATAACTTAGGTATTTTAGTTTTAGGTGCGATTTTATAAAAATCGGCTGGTTGCCACTGGTTCCGGGTTTAAATGGCAAGTGTTTGCCATTTAAACCCGGAACCAGTGGCAAAAAGGCGAAAAGAGATTTTTCTCTTTTCGCCCTTTAATCTCATGACTGTTTTATAATAGTTTGCTTTTCGTCAGGACCTATGCCAATATATTTCACTGGCACACCAACATATTCTTCAATAAAGTTGATATAATCCTGTGCCTCTTTTGGAAGTTCTTCAAAACTTGTTGCACCTTTGGTACTCCAGCCGCCTTTAAAATTCCTATATACCGGCTTACATTTCTCTTTGTCAATTGGCACTCTCTGAATTTCTTTCCCTTTATAGCGATATGCTACACATACTGGAATGGTGTCAAACTTCCCAATTGTATCCAAATGATTGACACACAAACAAGTTAGTCCACTTGGATTTTTGGCATGATTTATCATAACTAAATCTAACCAACCAACATCTCTTGGTCTTCCAGTAGTAGTACCATATTCTCCGCCTAATTTGCGAAGTTGTTCGCTTACTTCTCCGTCAATTTTGCACACAAATGGTCCATTTCCGACTCTAGAAGTATAAGCCTTCATAACACCAATCACTTCATCTACTAATGTTGGTCCGATTCCTGCTCCTGATGCAGTTCCACTAGCATTAGGATTGGAAGATGTCGACATTGGATAATCCCCATGGTCATTATCTAACCAGAAGGACTGTGCTCCTTCAATGATGATATCTCCTCTGGTAATTGCATAATCAATCTCTTCGCTAATATCGCCTATAAATTCTCGAATAACTGAAATATATTTTAGGCAATGCTGGTATTCCTCCTCCACGCAGATTCTTGGGAAAATTGTCTCCTCTAAGTTGTATTCTTTAATGAATTCGTTCGCTTTTTCGGCTAAAAACTCATAAACCTTCAGATTCTCTTCCAGTTTGGAAACTAAATGCTTTTCTCCCTGAAGCAAATCGTACATTCTCAAATTAGTACGCCTTGCTTTTTCTTCATAAGCAGGTCCAATCCCTCTTCCCGTTGTTCCGACTTTTTCTCTTTTTAACATTTCATAAAGTCGATCCAACTGTTTATGATGTGGAAGTACCAAATGAGCTCTTTCACTTATTCCAAAGTTATTATACTCAATCTGTACACCTGCCTCTCTCATCTGCGTAATCTCTTCTGCCAGTATTTTGATATCAGCTACTACACCTGGCCCAATCAAGGAAATTACTTCTGGTCGGATGATAGATGACGGCAATAAATGCATTGCATATTTCTTACCATTTGCCACTACCGTATGTCCTGCATTCGCTCCTCCTGTTGCACGAATTACAACTAAAGCCTTTTTGGATTCATAATGAGATGCCCGTCCTTTTCCTTCGTCTCCATATTGAAGACCTACTACTATTTTTACTGCCATGTTTGCTCCTTTCTGACTAATAATTTCTTAGTCATTGCTGCTGTTTACTTTTACGTCGGAATTATATCATAGTATTTACATAAAGTCAATTGTTCTTTTGCCAAGAGGACGGACCTCTTGGCAATTTCGTCTTATTTAGTTATCCATTTTACTAAATCTAAATTTGCTGGCTCTAATAACATTTCATGTTTTGGCATAACTCTGAAAGTGTAGCCATAGTTTCCTCCTGTTGTCAATTCTATTTTAGATGTGAAATAGTATTTCTTCTTTTCTTCATCTTGGTCTTCTAATTTCATTGGTGTGATACTAACATTTTCTACTACGCCATTTTCTAATATCTTTCCATAATACACTTCTACTGTGACATTTTCTACATCTATGTTTGGTAGTTCTACTTCACAAGCTACTTCGATATTATTTCCTGCATCTATTGTAATATTATCTAAATTATTAACTTGCATGATTTTTATATCTTTCCAGTTCATAAATAAATCTTTTTTCCAAGAATTATAAGCAGCTACATTATCAATATCTGAGTAATATTTTTTCGTTAAGTTACAAAGTGGTACATATAAATTATTAGTATAATCTACCAACATTCTTGCTGTACTGTATCTTCCTCCTGTTGTAATAATAGAATTTTTCATTAATTCTAACCACTTTTTAGATAATCCGTTTCTATCTTTTTCATAATAGATTGGTATGATTTTTTCTTCTAACGTTCGATACATACTTTGGCTATCTGCCATATCCTGTGCTTCATAAGAATCATATTCAGCATTAGTTCCAATCGTCCATCCATTTGTTTGTGTATATCCTTCTGCCCACCATCCATCTAATACGCTAAAATTGATTACACCATTAACAGATGCTTTTTGTCCACTGGTTCCTGATGCTTCCATTGGTCTTCTTGGGTTATTTAGCCATACATCTACACCACTTACTAAATATCTTGACATTGCTATGTTGTAGTTTTCTAAGATAAAGATTTTTCCTTTGAATTGTGGCATCATAGATATTTCATGGATATATTTAATTAAATCTTGACCTTCTTTATCTGCTGGATGAGCTTTTCCTGCAAATATAATTTGTACTGGTCTATCTGCATTGTTTAATATTTGGGTAATTCTTTCTAAATCTTTAAAGATTAAGGTTGCCCTTTTATAGGTTGCAAATCGTCTAGCAAATCCTATTGTTAATGCTTCTGGATTTAATTTAGAAACAATTTCGTTAATTTCTTCATAACTATAACCAGAACGTCTTAATCTTTCTGATGTACTATCTTTTACTAATTTTAGCAATTTCACTTTTTGATCAACATGTACATTCCATAATTTATCATCTGGAATGTTTTTGATTTTTTGCCATGTATTTTCTATATGAATATTATCTTGCCAATAAGGAATTAAGTATTTATTGTATAATTCTTTCAACTTTGGTGCTAGCCATGAACAAGTATGGATTCCATTGGTTACGTATTCAATTGGAGATTCATTAGCTGCTATATTAGGCCATACTTCTCCAAATAGCTCTCTAGATACCGCTCCATGTAATTTACTTACTCCATTTTTCTTTCCTGCAATTTTTAATGCTAAAATTCCCATGTTAAAACCTTCATCTAAGTCAATTCCTGGTTTCATTCCTAGTTTTAAAAATTCTTCTCTAGAAAGTCCTAATCTTGGCCAAAAATCTTTGAAATATTTTTCTACTAATGCTAATGGGAAAATATCATTTCCTGCTGGCACTGGTGTATGTGTTGTAAATACTGTTTTTGAACTTGCGATATCTTTTGCTACTTCAAAAGATACTTGTTTTTCTTTGATAATGTTTTTTATAATTTCCAAGTTTAAGAAGGCAGAATGACCTTCATTCATATGATATACAGTCGGTTCTAATTTTAAATATTTGGTTAATAAATCTACTCCTGCTTGTCCTAAAACGATTTCTTGGCGAATTCTCATTTCTTGGTCTCCACCATATAATCGTAATGTTACATCTCTATCTTCTTCGTTGTTCTTTTCGATATCGGAATCTAATAAATATAGTTTTACTCTTCCTACATTGATTTGCCATACCTTTAAATATAATCTTCTTTTTGGAAACTTAACAAAAATTGTTAAATCTTCTCCCTTTTCATCTTTTACAGGATTAATTGGCATATCATATAAATCAATATTGTGATACTCCGTTTCTTGCTGTCCATAACCATTAATTTTTTGATTAAAGTACCCATTTTTATAAAGCAATCCTACAGCTACTAATGGAATTCCTAAATCACTTGCTGATTTTAAATGGTCGCCTGATAAAATACCTAATCCACCAGAGTAGATTGGTATGGTTTGATCTAGTCCATATTCAGCTGAAAAATAAGCTATTAAATCTTTTTTGTTTTCTGGATATTTGTTTGAGAACCATGTATTTTTGCTGTTCATGTAGCCTTCGAAGTTTTCTACTACTTTATCATATTCTTTTAAAAATGATGTATCTTTTGCTACTTTTTCTAGTCTTTCTTGCTCTACATGTTTTAAAAATTTAACTGGATTTTTATTGGATTGCTCCCATAAATCTTTGTCTATTTTTTGAAATAATCTTAAAAATTCTGTATTCCATGACCACCATAAATTGTTGGCTATTTCAGATAATTTTTCAATTCTTTTTGGTAATTGTGGATTTACCGTAATTCTGTTGAATATATACATTTATTTTGTTCCTCCTTTGTATTTTGCTTTGCTTTTTCTTGACGTAATTTTTGCTATTTATATTATCTATTAAATATGCTTTTTTGTCAAATGTTTTTGGATAGTTTTTTGAAGTTTTTTTATTTATTTTTTTTAATTATAGAAAGAATTTCTACCATTTTATTTCTAATTTTAACTTATCCCAAATATACTATATAAGAGGTGTAATATGATTGCAAAACCAAGTATTTATGTCATAAAACTAAAAAGAAACTTTTTACCAATGCTATTTTTAGGATTTACTTTTTGTTTATTAATTTTCTCAAAAAATAATCTTCCTGCTGTAAAATCTGGTTTATCACTCTGGGCTAATTCTGTTATCCCCTCTCTTTTTCCTTTTTTCGTTGCTACTGAATTGCTGATGCATACCAATATAGTCTATTTGCTGGGAAACTTATTAAATCGTTACATGAAACCATTTTTCAATGTACGTGGTGAAGGTGCCTTTGCTTTTATCATGGGAATTATTAGTGGCTATCCTGTAGGTGCAAAAATTGCTAGTAACCTTAGACAAAATAATATTTGCAGCAAAGAAGAATGTGAAAGATTGCTTAGTTTTACCAATAACTCTGGTCCCCTGTTTATCATTGGAACTGTTGGAATCTTAATGTTTCGAAATACAACTATTGGCATTTTATTATTTGTAACCCATTTGCTTGCCTGTATTACAGTTGGTTTTATTTTTCGCTATTGGAAAAAAGATAAAAATACTTTTATTTCTACTGTAATGCCAAATTCTTTTCAACCAGAAAAAAAATCTGCTTCCTTTTCTAACTTAGGCGAAATTCTAGCAGAAAGTATTACTAGTAGTATTTCTACTATCCTTCTAATTGGTGGTTTTGTAGTAATCTTTTCTAGTATCATTTCCATTTTTAAAGCTAGTGGTCTTTTAAACAGCTTTGTTGTTTTATTCAACCCTCTTTTTCATTTTCTTAATATTGACACTAGTTTTATTCAAGGAATCTTAACTGGAATATTAGAAATTACAAATGGAATCAATACCATATCTTCCATTGCCTGTAAGAAAATTTCTCTTAATATCATTTTTACTGCTTTTTTACTTTTTTTTGGTGGTATCTCTGTACTTCTTCAAGTTTGGAGTATTACCTCTAAAACAGATTTATCTATTAAACCTTACGTATATGGAAAATTACTACACGGATTATTAGCAGGCTTTTATACTTATGTATTTCTAAACATTTTTCCTTTTTTAAATTTTGATTTAACATGATTTTGGAATAAGGAGCTGATTTTTTATGGAAAGAGATTTTAATAATGGCTATATGCCTCCTTTTATGGATTATAATATGCCTCCTCCTAATATGGACATGAATGAGATGATGATGCAGTACGAGCAGGCTTGTAGTTATTATCGCTATTTGTGTATGCAGATGGATTATAAAATTAAGTGTAAAGAATATGAAAAATTGTGTACACATTCGAATGATAGAAATAATCGAAAAATTGAGTAAAAGGTATGAATTTTTATCATACCTTTTTGTCACATTGACTTTTTATGTAAAACAATGTATAATTTTTATATAATATGTTGAAGGAGGAAGTCTTATGCGGACAAAAAAATTAAGAATCGATTGTGCTGAATCGATTGACAATGGAATTTGTTTTTATTCCAAATGTAATAAGGAATATGTTGCTTTTGCATCAATTGATGAGGAAGGAATGATTACCTCTAAATGGATGCAAAAAAATCTATACCAGAAGTTACTAGAATACGATACTGAAATCCCTATAACTTTAAGAAATTCTTTAATTGCTTTTGTATTGGTTGCTTTATTTATCTTAGTTGTATGTAAATTCGTATACCCCTTCGTCTGTGCACATTATATTTTAAGTTTACGAATTATACTACTCGTCATCCCTTTCATTTTGGTATCTTCCTTTCTATTTGATCATATCCATTGTAGCAATGATGAAAAAGAAAAACGTAGTAGACGGTTTCATAGTGCTGAGCATATGGCTATTAATGCTTTTCAAAAACTTCAGAGAGTTCCATCATTAGAAGAAGTCAAGCAATTTTCACGTTTTCATTCTTCTTGTGGTACCAATCAAGTTCTATTTATTAGCCTTTATTCTGTACTAATCTTTATCTGTACTTTTATTCCAGATTCAGCTTATCCAGGACTCTTATTCATAATTGCATCTATCTTAATTTCGATTTTGTTTCGCTGTGGGTTTTTAAATTTTTTGCAGACTTATACTACTCTGCCACCTACTGATACGGAATTGATGGTTGCGATTGCTGGATTGACTACATGGTATGAAAACGAAACAAAGGAGAAGAAAAAATCAATATTCTCTAGACTTTTTCCAAAAGCTTTTCATTAAAAGTTTTTTCCCCCGATAACCAAAAATTATCGGGGGATTTCATTTTATCTTTTTATCTTACAAAAGCAAAATATACTAATACAATAATACCTAAAATAATTCTATAATAGCCAAATGGTTTAAAGTCATGTTTTTTAATATAATTCATCAAGAATTTAATAACAAGTACAGATACTAAGAAAGATACTACCATTCCTACTACTAAAATGATTAATTCCATTCCAGTAAAGGCAAATCCAAATTTAAGCAATTTCAATAAGCTTGCTCCTAGCATTGTTGGAATAGCCAAGTAAAAAGTAAACTCTGCTGCATTTGGTCTAGACAAACCGATTAGCAATCCACCTATAATGGTTGCTCCTGAACGTGATGTTCCTGGAAATATAGCTGCCAATAGCTGAAATATTCCAATCATAATAGCATCTTTATAAGTAATTTGAGAATTACTTTCTTTTAAATTTTTGCTTTTTCTTTTTTGATTAAAATTCTCTACCACAATAAAAGCAATTCCAAATATAATCAAAGCTAATGCTATACAAAATGGATTATAAAACAAAGCTTCGAATATATCATCAAATAATATCCCTATTATGGCTGCTGGTATACACGCAACTAAAATTTTCGCCCATAATGTCATGATATCTTTATTAAAATAAGATAATATCCCTTTGGAAGCAATTGCTTCTTTTTTATTTTTCGTAATTGGCCATATTTTATTCCAATATAGTAATACAACCGCTAAAATAGCTCCCAATTGTATTACAACTTGAAACATACTCCAAAACTCTGGTGATACTTCTTTTAATTTAACAAATTGTTCTACTAATATTAAATGTCCCGTACTACTAATTGGTAGCCATTCTGTTATACCTTCTACAATACCAAATAGAATCGATTTCAAAATTTCTATTAACATACTTTCTTCTTCTCCTTATTTTTATACTTCTTTTAACATATTATATAGCGTATCTTTGATAAATTCTGCTGTTGTAACTGGTGCTACTTTACCAGGTAATGCCAATGCCCAAATGAATCTTAAATTTCTATCTTCTACTGTTTTTTTATCAATACCTCCTGGTTTAGAAGCTAAATCAATTAATAAACATTCTTGCTTTACATGTTGTAGTCTTTCCGATGTCAAAATCAAGTGAGGTACTGTATTGATAATGATATCATATTGTGATAAATTTTCTCCTAGATTGTTTATATTGGTATCTTTATATCCACAAGCTTTAATCCAAGCTAAATCTTCGTCTTTTCTAGCAGCACAAGTAATTTGGGCGGATAATCCCTCCATTTTTCTAGCTAATACTTTTCCAATTCTTCCAAATCCTAAAATCAGAACATGACTTCCATGAATAATTCTATTCGTATTGCTAATAGCAATTTCTATCGTTCCTTCTGCTGTTGAAATTGCATTTAATATGGCTAATTCTTCTCGTTTCATAATATCCATTATCACAACATGTTCGTTATTTGCTACCTCATATACTTCTTGTGTAACGCTTCCTGCTATTAATATTTTAGCATTTATATTATGTATTAATTCTTGCACTTCTATTGTTCTTTCGCTAAATGGACTGTTTATAGCTTTTCCATTACTTGAAAATGGAATGGGACCGATTACTATGTCTGCCTTTTGAGCAGCTTGAGAGATTTTTTTACAAAATATTATATTTTGCATTTTTTTTAGTTCTTCTGCTTTTTCTAATCCATATGTATATATTTTATGCCCTTCTTCTGCTAGTATTTTAGCTAAATTGATAATTCGTAAGTCTCCACCAATGATTGCAAAATTTATACTCATAAAATTCCTCCTTTATCTATTTTAGTATATTTTTGTTTTGTGAATTTTATGAGTCTTGCTATTTATAATCTTTTATTCTTGTCTTTCTTTTTGCCAATCTTCATCCATTTGTTGCTCCTTCTCATTTTGTTTCTTCCCTTTTCCTTCTGCATTTCTTTTTAATAACTTGATATCATTATAACTTAAATTTCTTGTTATTTCGCTCATTTCCTCAAGATGCTCTTTTGCTTTTATTTCTTTTTCTTGTAATCTTTGTTTTTCATTTTCTGGTTCTTCTAAATTAAATGGCATTGCTATTCTCGCCATAATTGGTATAAAAATAGGTTCTTTTTTTACTTTTTCTACAATTTTTTTGGCATTACTATCAATTGCTGTATTAATGTATTTTATGGCTGTATCTTTATCTCCTTTGATTAGATAAATTTTAGCCAATTCATAATAACCATCTGCTGATAATTCCTCTTCTTCGATTGCTTCTAAAAATCTTCTTTCTGCTTCTTCTAAATCTTTGTATATCAAGGCAATCTCTGCTAGTGAGTATTTTGCATTATATAATAATGAATTGATTTGAGCCGCTTTTTCATAACAATTTTTTGCATTTTGAAAGTCATTTAACATGGTATAGGCAATTCCTAAATTATAATTTAGTTCATAGCTTACTGGATTATATCTTAAAGCATCTTGATAAATATTGACCGCTTCTTTATACCTTTCTTTTTCAATTAATATTTCTCCCAACAATTCTGTTGCTTTATACATTTCTGGCTTTTTATTTAATAAATTAAATAACATTTCAGCAGCTTCCTCTTTTTTGTCTAAATTAGTTAATAATTCAGCTACTTTGTAATAAGAATCATAATCTTTTTTATTTAAGTCAATGGCTTGTACATATTCATCTATGGCTTTTCTCATACCACCTTCTTGCTCATAAATTTCAGCCAACATTCTATGCGCTTTATATGATCTTGCATTCTTTTCTATTAAATCAATTAGAGCCTGCTTTGCCTTTTTATTGTCTCCTAAAAATAAATATAATTTTGCCTTTTGAATGCAAACAATTTCAAATAAATTACTGTTTTTTCTTTCTAAAATTATAATACCTACTGGAAGTATAATTGATAATACATACTTCAAAATTACAAATACAATATTTAATTTAACTCTAAACAGTACTTCGATAAAACTAAGTGTTATTCCTATAAATTCTAATACTAAGACAGTTATATAAGTAGTATCGTTGTTTCGAATCATTCGGAAAAACATGTATACAAATATAGTAAATGAAATGACTATAAATAGTAATTGTTCTATTATCATTTTGTTTTCTCCTTCTTTTTTAACATGTATATTTTATTTCATTTTTCGTCATTTGTCTAGTTTTTATATAAATCTTCATAAATTTTATAATCTCTTAATATTTTCCTTACATAATTATTCGTTTCTTTATAAGGTATCTTTTCAATATCAGAACCATCCTTTTGAATCATTCCTTTTTCAATCCATCCGGTCTACCGTTCCAATTCCAGCATTGTAAGCTGCTAGTGCTACTTCCTTATTTCCATACCTTTGCAAAAGAGTAGCTAAATAGCATGTGCCTATTTCAATATTTTTGTTTGCCTGACATAATTCTTCTTTTATTTTTTCCGAATCTAGCTCTATGCCATTTTTTCTTGCTACATCCTTTGCCGTTTCTTCCATCAATTGCATCAGTCCAATCGCATTTCGGTTCGAAATAGCATCTTTTTCAAAATTACTTTCTGCCTTTATTACAGCAAAAATCAAATTTTCCTCAACTTTATATTTTTCTTGATAAATTGATACTTCTTCTTGGTATCGTTTGGGATACATCATCTTTTGTATATTATCTTTAAATAGAAAAACAAATATCATTAAAATAACTAGTAAAATGATTATGAAAAACCTTTTGTTCTTCAAACTTTCTCCTCCTTTTGTGTGAAGTTGGGGACGTTTCCTTTTGCACATGGGAATTCCCATGTGCAAAAGGAAACGTCCCCAACTTCACATTATTTGCAATCGTACCAGTTTTTAGCTTCTGATATGTCTGCTATTAATGGTACTTTTAAACGAATTGCTGTTTCCATACTTTGTTTCATGATATTTTTAATTTCTTCTTTCTCTTCTTCTAACGCTTCTATCATCATTTCATCATGTACTTGTAGTATGATTTTAGATTGCAATCCTCTTTCTTGAATTTCTTTTTGTACCTTTATCATGGCAATTTTCATAATGTCTGCTGCTGTTCCTTGAATCGGTGTGTTCATAGCTACTCTAGCACCAAACTGCCTTACCATATAATTGCTTGCTTTTAGTTCTGGTACATATCTTCTTCTATGGAATAATGTTTCTACATACCCCTGTTCTGTTGCTTTTTCCGTAATTCCTTCCATAAAAGATTGGATACCAGCATATTGCTCTAAATACTCCGTAATATATTGTTTTGCTCTTTTTCTTCCAATTCCCAATTGTTCTCCTAAACCAAAATCACTGATTCCATAAACAATTCCAAAATTAACTGCTTTAGCATCACTTCTTTGTTCTTTCGTTACTTCTTCGATTGGTGTTTTAAACACTTTAGATGCTGCCTGTTTATGAATGTCTTGCCCTTCTTGGAAAGCTTTAATCATATGCTCATCTTCTGATATATGAGCTAGTACTCTTAATTCAATTTGAGAATAATCAGCATCTACATAAACTTTTCCTTTTTCTGGTTTAAATACTTTTCTTACTCTCTTTCCTAATTCAAATCTTGTTGGTATATTTTGAAGATTTGGTTCTGTTGAACTAATCCTTCCCGTTGCTGTTATTGTTTGGTGAAAAAAGGAATGAATTCTTTTGGTCTTTGGATTAATATATTGCTTTAAACCCTCTACATAAGTAGAATTTAATTTCATTAATTGTCTATATTCCAATATTTGTTCTATGATTGGATCTTCTCTTTTTAATTTTTCTAGAACATCTACATCCGTTGAGTATCCACTTTTTGTCTTTTTGATGACTGGCAATTTCATTTTTTCAAATAAAATTTCTCCTAATTGTTTAGTCGAATTAATATTAAATTCCTCTCCTGCCATTTCATAAATTATTTTTGTTAAACGTTCCAATTGATTGGTTAATTCTTTTCCAAATTGATTTAATTCTTCTTCATCCACATACATTCCATTCCATTGCATATTGGATAGAACTTCAACTGTTGGCATGTCTACTTCATAAAATAATTCTAAGGCCCCTATTTCTTTTAATTGTTTTAATGTGATTTCTTTTATTTTGCTAATCGCATAACTATAAAAAGCATATTTTTCTTGTACTTTCCTATCTATTTTATCTTGTTCTATCATATTATCAAATAAATTGATTTGTTGTTCTTTTGCTTCTTCTCCTATCAATTCTTGTACATCAATATTTAGATACTGTTCTATTAAATTTTCAATTTCTAGCTTGTTATTCGTTGGATTCAAAATATAACTACTAATTGCTACATCATAGTTAATCCCTTTTAAATTAATTCCTTCTTGCCTTAACAAAATATATACTTTTGTTAAATTGATACCAATTTTTTGAATGCTTTCTTCTTCCCATATTGCCTTAAATGCTTGCATTTCTTCGTTTGTTTTTGTTTTTATATAAGCCGCTTCTTGTGTTTTTTCATTATAAATTGTGAATCCTATTATCTTTTCTTTGATAATCTTCTCTTGCTTTTCATCTGGCTCCGTATGAATATAAAAAATCATTTGTTTTTGTTCTTCTATTAATTTTATGACCTCTTGGTTTGATTTATCTACCATTTTAAATAAATCTTTTGGTTCTTCTTTTTTTCTTTCCTCTCCACGCAAAGAAAATCGTTCAATATAACGATTGAAATTCAATTCTCTAAATAATTCTAAAACTTTTGGCTTATCCCATTCTTCTACTTTAAAATTTTCTAATGTATCTTGAATTGGTACTTCTAAATTAATGGTTCCCAATGTTTTCGATAAAAAAGCTAGCTCTCTATTATTTTCTATCTTTTCTTTTTGTTTTCCTTTTAGTTCTGCTTCTCCCTTATCTACTTTTTCATATAAGTTTTCAATAGAACCAAATTTTTGTATTAAGGCTAATGCTGTTTTTTCTCCAACACCTGGTACGCCTGGAATGTTATCAGAAGTATCTCCTTGTAATCCTTTTACATCAATTAATTGATGAGGTTCTAATCCATATTTTTCTATAATCTTTTCTCGATTATATTCATCCGTTTCTGTCTTTCCACCTTTTGTATGTGGAATTCGAATCGTTACTTGGTCAGTTGCTAATTGAAAAGTATCTCTATCTCCTGAAAGTATGGTTACTTCCAATCCTTTTTTCTCTCCATAACGCGATAAAGTTCCGAAGCACGTCGTCTGCTTCATATCCTTCCATTTCTACAATATCAATATTCATAGCTCTTAAGATATCTTTTATCATTGGCATTTGTTCTGCTAATTCTTGTGGCATTCCTTTTCTTGTTGCTTTATATCCTTCATATAGTTTATGTCTTGCTGTTGGTGCTTTTAAATCAAACGCTACTACTAAATATTCTGGATTCATATCTTCTAGCAATTTAAATAAAATCGCTAAAAAGCCATAAACGGCATTCGTATATTTTCCATCTTTCGTTGTTAGCATTTTACTTCCCATAATGCCATAAAATGCTCGGTTCATAATACTATTTCCATCTACTAATACTAATTTATCCATTTTTAATTCGATTCCTTTCCTTCTTTATTTTATCGTTTAAAATCCATGTTCCTAAACTTCCCACAATAAAAATAAAGGTAAATGGTGTTCCGTTTTGCCATCCTTCTCCATAAGTTAAAAAGATGCTATTTGCAAATTCACTTATAATAGCTATTTGTGGAATCCATTTTATATTTTCTGCCTTTTGCCACATTAACAATGGAAATAGCCACATGATGTACCATGGCTGAAAATTTGTAATTAGCAGAAATAAAAATGCCATAATGAAATAATTTGCTTTTCTCATCTCTTCCCTTAATTTTATTTTCTTCTTATTCAACAAAATAATACATGTGAAGAAATAAATAATCGTAAAAACTCCTAATAAAACATGGTTTACTGTTGCTGCTGATATTCTTGGTTCTTTGCAGTATTCTGTTAAAATGATATAGAAATTTTTAGCTAACTTTTCTTGTTGTACTAATAATCCATTTAATACTTGGATATCTCTTACATAAAACAAGTATGGAATAGCTAGAACAGCTAAAAATAAACATCCATATTGCACACATCTTCCGAAATCGTTTCAGCGGTTTTTCTTCTCTAAAATAATAAATAATTATAAATGGTAATAAGATAATGGCAAAATATTTAATCGCTGTTGCCAATGCCAAGAAAGTCACAGTTAATACTAAATTTTTCTTTTTGGTTAGGAAATATAATGCGAATAAAATAAACAATACGACAAATATATCATTGTGTACACATGCAATTCCTTCTATTAAAATAAATGGATTTAATCCATAAATACAGGTAAATATCTTTTTATTGGTTATTTTATAAATCAAATAACAATTCCCCAAATGTACCATTACATTTACCAATTTAAAAATAAGTAATGCTATGTCTATGTTTCCAAAGGAGATTCCAGCTACTATCTTACAAAACATTGTCCATATTGGTCCATATATAACGGTTGTATCTGACCAAACATTACTATATCCTTGGGCTAATACTGTATCTGTTTGTAGATAATTTTTATTGTTGTCTTGTTCTACAAATTGCTTCATTGTTGTATAATAAGGATTTTGATGATAGTTACTGTCTAATCTACCAATTCCTAAATAATAAAATATATCGGAACAAGTAAAAGGTAGTACAGCTACAAATATAACAGTTATTATACTTATAAACAGAAACATTTTCTTGGTATTTTGAAATATTTCTTTTCGTCGTTTGATTACTAAAAAATACAAGAAAGATAATATTGCCAAAATAAAAATGTATAACAATGTTTGTGTTGCTCTACTAATTGGCATATTATATAAAAATTGAAAATAAGGTTCGAATTGAAATACCGTTTTCTTTTCGATTAAATATAGCACAGATGGTAGTGCAAATAGCATACTTGTTACGATAAATAAAATTTTTATGAATTGGTTGATTTTGTTTTGTTTGCTTTCTGTCAATTTACTTCTCCTTTTCGTTTTAAAATTTTATCCTATCATATCACAGTTTAAAAAAATTTAAAACCCCCTATCCTAATATTTAGGTTAGGGGGCTTCTATTATTGATAAGAATCAATTATGTTTTTCGCATCAATCGATAAATTTTTTCCTTCATATGTTACAATAAGCTTATTCGAAAAGTTTCTATCATACCATGCTTTTTTCTTTTCCCAATGTTTTTTATAATCTGGTTTATCCAGCATTCCAACATGTTCCCAGTAATAGGTTTCTCCTCTAAATATTACTGTAAAATCTGGTAAATACATAGTTCCATCTTTCGCATATAATGGTTCTTCATATTTAAATTCAATGTTTCGTTCTTTTAGCATATTGGCAATAATAGCTTCTGATTTTGAACGAACAAAATATTCTGAAATCGTAGAAATATTTTTCCCTTTTTCATACCAATTGCTAATATATAATATTTCTTCTGGCAATGGTTCAAATTTGAATACAGATGAATTAATTTTTCTTACTGCTGATTTTTCTATTTTAGTAAGCTCATTTAATGTTCCTATATCTTCTTGCATAAAAATAACCACTTTTTTCTGTGCTCTCGTAATTGCTGTATAGAGTAGCTCCATAGATAACAAATGACTATCTCTTTTAGGCATAATAATATATACATAATCAAATTCTGAACCTTGTGATTTATGGACACTAATAACATATGCTAATTCTAAATTATCAATTACTTTTTGTTCTTTTATATAAAATTTCCCATTATATAACTCTTGTCTTTTCCCATATTTATAAGATAAATCTTTTCTACTCTTATTGGAAAATTTTACTTGAATATTTTTTATTTTCTTTCCATACCATTCTTTTCCCCTTGGTTTTTCAACGATTCCTATTTCTCCATTATAAATTTCTTCTTGTTCAATTTTTTTTGCTTCCCAATTATAAACATAAGCCTTATCAGATTGCGGTCTATTTCTTATTTGTATTACCTTATCAAAATAATTAATTCCATCAATGGATTGAAATTTTTCGCAATTCTCTTGATTAAAATTTGATTGTAATAATTGATTTAGTGCATAAGTTCCATAATATTCTCCCTTATATGGAGATATTATTTGGATGATTTCTGGCTTATATCGATGTTGTTCATCAGTTATGACTTTTTCCCATAGTTCATTATCCTTTCCTTCTTCTGAATCACTAACCAATTTTTTCATATCTTTTCGAATTGCATCTGTTAGTATCAACTCTAATTCTTCTTGATTTTTCCAAAAATATACACCTAAATCCTTGTCAACATCACCATTCCCTTTTTCAAGAATTTTTTCAAATAAGATATCTTTCTTTTGTTTTAACTCTTCGCGGTTATCCTTACCATTATGGCTTCCTTGTTTTTCTTGTATAAATAGTTCTGCTAATTCAAGGATTCCACAACCATTTCCTTCTATTCTATTAGCCAACTGACGAATATTATCTGTTAAAATCCCAATATTACTTTTATGTTCTCTTTCTAACCATTCAATTATATCTGCAAACACCTTTCCTCTTCCGATTGGTGGCAATTGGTTTGGATCACCAACCAATATTAGTCTTTGTACATTATTCCAGTTTATACTTCTTAAAAGAGTAGCAAATAGATTTAGGTCAATCATTGAACATTCATCAATAATAATTGTATTTACATCAACATTATTTCTTCCTCCCGTTCGTTTCAAGGTTAAATTGCTATTAATCCATCCATTCTTTGCTAAATGGGAATGAATCGTGCAGGAATTTTTACCAGTTTGATTTTTGATTCTTTCACTAGCTTTTCCAGTAGGAGCCATAATTAAAAAACTACTTCCTTGCCCATGTACATGTTCTATGTTTTCTACAATTGATTTGATTACTGTTGTTTTTCCTGTTCCTGCTGCACCAGATAATACACATATTGGTTTTGTAAATAATTGCATACAAATTTGAGCTTGATTTTCAAGAATTTTTTCATACTCTTCTTTATCATTTAATTTAGATTCTTTAATTCTTAGCTTTTCTTTAAACTTCTCTTCATTAATTGTCATTTTTATTTGGATATCTGGTCTATTTACTAATTCTTGCAATACTTCTTGTATCACACGTTCATCTTCGTATACATTTTTTAAGTAGAGATAGATTTCGTCATTTTCATCTTTTCTAATCGCTAATGCCTCCCTTAAAATGTCTTTGTCTACTTCAAAATTTTTCAATTTATAAGTAGCTTTTTTCCACTCTGGCATACGTTCTAAACGATAATTTATTTCTTCTAATATTTTTTCTGCTTTTCCAAAAGAATGAGCTGGAATTTTATTTAATTCATCCACACACATTGCTCTAAATCTTTCTGCTGAATCAACTTCTAACATTTTTTTAATTCCATATTCCGGTGATACAATAATACCATTATCAATTTTATAGAAAGGTATGATATCTTCTGAATCTTTTCCATTATATTGTTCAAAAATAATATATGGGTTTTCTACCATTTCTTTAGCCGTAGCCACAATTGATACATCTTGTCTTTTTTCACTTATAATTGATTTAACTTGTTCGCTTGTTAAATCAAATCTTGGAAGAATTTCTAGCAATAAAGTTTGAACATCCTCATCCATAAGCTTGAAATTTCTACGAATGCGTGGTAAATCATCAATAGAAGTCCCAAATATCTCATCTATTTTTCCTTCTAATAAGTCCTTAATTTGTTCTTTAAAATTTTTAATTTCCTCTTCATTGGTAATTTTAGAATAGGTTACTATTAATTCGTTTAATCCTAAATTTGAAAGTGTTGAAATTAATCCCGGATATGGTCCTCTTGCTTTCCATAGTTCTGCTATTAAACCATTAAGCCATTTTTTTCTTTCCTTCCAATCTTGAGTGTCATCTTTTATCTCAATTAATACATCTACTATTTTTATTAATTCATATACAACATTTAAGGCATCATCATCATGTACTTCACGAGTTCCATATTTAAAAGGGGCTTTATTAATTGGTTTTAAGACTATTTTATTTAATATTTCTTCCTTATTTCTGTATTTCCAATAAGGTATAACAAAGCCTTCTTCTGGATATGTAGAGGTTATCGGCCTTTGCCATATTAATGCATTGGCATATTTTTCTTTTGTTTCTTCGGTAGCATTTTCATAATATTGATATTCATTCATCTTTTTTATTCTCGAAATTCCTACAATAATATAATTGTTTTCTTCATTTTCTGAAAATGGATTACTATATCCTGTAGTATAAAAAATGAGTGACTTTTTCTCTTCAAATTGTGAAAAATATTTTTTTACTTTTTCAAATCTTTTATCATAGTCGTATTTTCCATTATCAAAATAAATATCACCTTTATAAACCACTTCGTATGGCCATGTACATGCTGTATATGGAGGAATTTCAATGTCTGTAGCTTCGGCATCTCCTTCTTTCCAAAAACCTGGTATTTCCATTTTAGTTTTTATATTTTCTTTTCCAAATGCATTTGCACTAAGTGCACAGGGAATGTCACAACTTTGGCACGATATCCTTTCTCCAGCATGTTCTTCTTCATATTTTATATTTCTATTTTCTAAGATTCTTGTTCCTGGATAAGAATGTTGCCCTATGCAATAGGTATTATTGTTTGGATTTCTACAAATGTTTCCATTCCATCCATCATTATGCCATGCTAATCTTAAACTCATATGCATAAAAATCCCTCCTTCTTGATAAATTAAAAGAATATTTTTAAAAATTTTTAATGTTTTTAATATTCTCTCCCATAATTTCTAGATAATCTTTTTCAACTTGAGTTAAATGAGTTTTCATATAT
>CARUQW010000001.1:33208-68668 GCA_949077355.1 uncultured Clostridia bacterium
GATCATATTCTTCATGTGCTTTTTCTAATGCCTTTTCATGAGATATTGTTCCTGCTCCATTTAAAATATCTTTATGTGTCATAGTTAAAAATCCATCTAGTTCTTTTATCCAATCTTTCATAGTCATTGGATGCATATTTAAAGCATTAATTTCTGCTACATCTAAATATGCAGATACCATTCTATTTAATAAATCTAATTCTTTTTCTGATAAATAATTCTTAGCAATTTCAGTTTCTGCTTTTGTAGGACTATTTCCTCTAAAATTAGTTAATCCTATATTTTCCTTTTCACTATCAACCAAATATTACTTCTGCTGCTGTATTTCCATGAACTGCATAGTGCATCTTGTTTTGGACAGTTTTAAAAAACTCTTTTGTTTTTTCATCTCTTGCATTATAGTCAATACTTGTAGCATAAATATCTAGTACTTTTCTCCAAAATACCTTTTCGGATGAACGAATATCTCTAATTTTTTCTAGTACTTCTTCAAAATATACTCCACCACCATTATTTTTAAATCTATCTACATTCAAATTATATCCTTTAATCAGATATTCTTTTATTAATTTATTTGCCCATATTCTAAATTGAGTTCCACGAATTGACTTTACTCGATACCCCACAGATATAATTAAATCTAAATTATAAAATTTTGTTTTGTAATTTTTACCATCTGAAGCAGTTGTCAAGTTTTCCTTGACAACTGAATTTTCATCCAGTTCTTGTTCTTCAAAAATATTTTTTATATGTAGACTTATATTTTGCTTCGTTGTATCAAATAATTCCGACATAGCATTTTGCGTTAACCAAACATTTTCATCTTCAAGCCTTACTTCTATCTTAACTTGTCCATCATCTGAAGTATAAATCAATATTTTATCGTTGTCTTGATACATAATTTTATTATTCATTGAACTCCTCCTTTCTTTTTTTACTTACTAAATTAATTCACATTTGTTAAAATCTATCATCTACTATTTCTTTAATTTTATTCATGTCAACATTAGCCTTATAAAAAACTAAACATTGCACTAATCTTTCTGCAAATCTAATTCCTTTTTTCCATAATATCTTTATTTTGGAACATAATTTCATTTAAAATTGCTTCTTCAATTCTTTTATTTTGGTATTCTTTTAATAGAAATATATTATTAATTTTAAAAGTGTTATTTTCTAAAATCTTACCATCAAAAAATCCTATTCTTTCTTTTTTAAGCATAATTATTTTTATATTCTTTGCATTTTCTTTTATATATCTTTCTAGTAATTTATTTTGTATTTCTTTGTCCAATTCTTTCTTATTTTCCTCTTTATATTTTTCCTTTTTAATATTGTATATAAAGTCTATTTCTTCCTTATTTTCTCTTTTTAGTGGTCTAAAATCGAGATTTGGTATCGTATCTGACAGTCTTATTCTTCGTTCTGTATCTCTGTTAACTCTCTCACTTTCCTCTTTATCTTTTTTTTGGTTTGCAAATTTTGACATTTCCTCTGAAAAAACGCAGCCACAATATTTTTGCATATATAATCCTAACTCTCTAGCCTTAGCTTGTCCCTCTCTAAAACCAATACGAAAATCTCGATATACAAATTTGATTCCATACTTTTTAGCCATTTGTTCCCCAACTTGAATAAGCATTTCATGATTTTGATAAGGGCTTACTAATAATGTTGTTGTAAAACTATCATATCCATTCTCTTTTGCATATTTAGCAGTTTGTTCTAAACGAACTGGATAGCAATACTCTTGACATCTATTTTCCAAATTTTCTATCACATTTTTACAAAACGCTTTTAATCCATAATCTTCTTCGAAAATGGCTTTTACTTGTATCTTGTTTGTATATTCTTTTAAACAATCTCTTCTTGCTTTGTACTCCATATATGGATGGATATTAGGATTAAACCAATACACTATAGGTTCTATTCCTTCTTTCCTTAAACTATCAATACAATATACGCTACATGGTGCACAACAAGTATGTAATAATAATTTCATGATTCTTTCCTCCGTACCTACAGGCATTACTTATCTGTAAGCTCACTTAACGTTCGCACAGCTAAGGTCATCCCAAAAATCACAGCTAAGGTCATCCCCAAAATCATTGGCCTAGAAATCCGATTTCTTCTTGCACTTCATATCCTAAGTGTCTATAGGCTGGTGGTAATACTTTTCTTCCTCTTAACGTTCTTGCTATAAATCCAATTTGAATTAAATATGGCTCATATACATCTTCTATGGTATCGATTTCTTCTCCTACACTTACTGCTAAGGCTTCTATTCCCACAGCTCTTCCACCATATTGAATAATCATGGTTTCTAATATTTTTCGGTCTATTTCGTCTAGTCCTAATTCGTCAATTTCTAGTTGATTTAAGGCATGTTTTGTTATTTTTAAAGTAATGTCTCCATCCCCTAATACTAAGGCATAATCTCTTACTCTTTTTAATAATCGATTGGCTATTCTTGGGGTTCCTCTTGACCTTCTTGCTATTTCTTGTGCTGCTTCTTCATCAATTTTTACTTCTAAAATTTTGCTTGACCTTCTAACAATCGTGGTTAAATCCTCTTCTGAATATAATTCTAGTCTATGAACAATTCCAAAACGGTCTCTTAATGGTGTAGATAATGCTCCTGCTTTTGTTGTTGCTCCAATTAGTGTGAATTTTGGTAAGTCCAATCGGATTGACCTACTACTTGGACCTTTTCCGATGATAATATCTAATGTATAGTCTTCTAATGCTGGGTATAATATTTCTTCTACACTTTTGCTCAATCTATGAATTTCATCAATAAATAATACATCAAATTCAGAAAGATTGGTAAGTAAAGCTGCTAAATCTCCTGGTTTTTCAATAGCTGGTCCAGAAGTTATTTTGATGTTCGAATTCATTTCGTTTGCGATGATATTGGATAACGTTGTTTTTCCTAATCCTGGTGGTCCATATAACAAAACATGGTCAAGTGGTTCTCCTCTTTTTTTCGCAGCTTCGATGTATATCTTCATGTTTTCTTTTACTTTTCTCTGCCCAATATATTCTTCTAATACTTTGGGTCTTAAAGAATTCTCAAATCTTTCTTCCCCCATATTTTCCAGTTTTTGGTTCATTAATCTTTCTTCATCCATTCTTTAACGGCTCCTTATCTTTCCTTTAATAAATTATGAATACTAATTGAGTTTGAAATATCTAACTCTGTTTTCATATTCTGATAATATTCCTTCAATAAACTTTTTATCTCTTCTTCTAATTCTTCCCAATTTAGTATTTCTCCTGTTTCCCTGTCATACCAATTTTCATCATAATAATATTTACTTGCAATGATTCTTTCATTATTTAGACATACGAAATCTTTGTTAGCAAATATATTAGTCCCCAATGAAAAAGTATCCTCCAAATCACATAAATAAGCTAATGTAGGTTTGATATCTAACTTATTAATAGGTTTTTCTATTCGAGCTGGTTGTATTCCCGGAATTTTAAATCCACAGGCTACTCTTGTATAGTTTAATTTGATATCTACGTCTGTTATATTTTGATTGGTATAACTTAAAAAATCAATTAATTCTTCATTGTACATATTTAATCCATTATGGTCTCCAAATACTAATATTGCTGTATCTTCATATAATCCAACATTTTTTAATTCTTGTATCAAAATCCCAAAAGCATAATCTGCATAATTAACCGCTTCTAAATAATTTCCAAAATAGGTATCTTTATATTTTCCTACATCAATATTAACCTTACTTCTATCTTGTAATCCCTCTAATGTATATGGCGTATGTGAGGAAGCAGCTACAATGTAAGAGATAAACGGATTGTCATATTCTTTGCATTTTTGTACAGCCTGTTTATATAGCAATTCATCTGATAAATCTCCATTAATATTTTCTGATAAATCATCAAATTGTTCTTTTAAAACTAATTCATTTAAATTTAATCTTCCATATACATTTCCTCGATTCCAGAAATAAGGATAATTTCCATGCATATAAGAGGTATGATAATCTTTTTGATTGAAAATTTTAAATAAATCATCATAAGTATTGGTATAATATCGACTAAATGACATGCCATTTTCCATTGGATACATGGATGTAATGGTTGTATGTTCTGAATCTGCTGTTGTAGAATAACTTTGCATGTGCATATTGGTAAATTCGATATTTTCTTTTAAAAATTGATTTAAATTCGGTGTTATTTGCTTTCCATTAATTTCTTTATGAAGCACAAATTCTTGTACTGATTCTAGCTGTACAATAATAACATTTTTTTCTTTTAGTATATTTTTTACGGGATATTCCACTTCTCCATATTGCGTTTCATATTTTACTTTTAATTGATTATAATCTTCTAGCATATCTTCATAGTTTTTATATTTTGTTTGTTGTTTCATGGTAAACGCATTTACAATATCAGAAATATGATAACCAAAAATCGTAGCTTCACGAATTTGTAAATCTTTGTTATAAGATTTTTGTTTTCCTTTTTCTACATATTCACTACCAATTAAACAAAAAATAATAATTCCTACAATTGCCACCAATGCTTTTGCTGTCACTTGTTTTTTGGTACTTTTTTCTTTTTTCTCTAATTTTAAAATTCTTCCTATTAGTAATCCCACTATCACAAAAATGTCTAAAAGATATAATATTTGGCTTACCCTCATTACCATCGGCAAAGTGTTCATTATTTCTCCACCATACTGAAGGTTACTAATTTGCGCCACTGATAATACGCTATTAGAATAAATATAATACACGTTATCCCCAAACAATAAAACACTAATTAAGAAATCTAAAATAATTGTTGTTATGATTCTTGCTCGATTTGGCAAAATACTTAAGAAACATACTATGGTTATTAGAAAGCTAATTGTTCCTATTATAGTTTCTACTTCTAATGGCTCATGAATCGCTATTGTACTATAATAAAATAAAAATGATTTTCCTAACAATAAAATTCCAACTAAAACAACAAATCCTACTGAATTAAATGCTTTATTTACTACTTCTTTTTTTATCACAAATTTCACCTCGTTAACAATTTTCGATAAATTCTTCTACTATTTTTAACATTTGTTCATTGTTAGTTTGATATTTCTTTGGTTTAAATTCTTTTTCTTGTCCTATTGCTTTTTCTAATTCTTCTATTCCTTGTATTCCTAGAATATACCCCTTTTGGTTAAATAATTCTACAATCTCTTTTTGATGGTCATTTACATGTTCTTGATATTCACTCAATCTTGGAATTGCAATTACTTTCTTGCCTTTTTTTATGGATTGTAAAATAGAACCTACTCCTCCATGAGTAATAATTAAGTCTGCTTGTTGTTGTAATTTATCAAGTTCTTCATTTGAAATAAAATCTAATATCTGCATATCATTTGAGCTATATTTGGTATAGCCTGCTTGCACGATTACTTTTTCTTGAATAATTTCTTTTTGGATTAATCTTTGTATTTCTTCTAATAAACGATGAAAACTATTATTTTGTGTTCCTAATAATACTAAAATCATAATTCTATTAAACCTCCATATTTCCACCATATTATATCTTTTTTTTGCCTCAATGTCTAGCAAATTGGAAAAGATAGTAATAAAAGCTTTTTGTTTTTATCACTATCTTATTTAACTATTATATTAATAAATGGGTCCTCCATATATTGCTTTTGGATATAATTCCAGCATTTCTTCCCATTGTACAATGAATAAATCTGCAATCGGATAAATTAGTCTTCCTGTTGCCGTTTTCTTATGTGTATTAGCAAATGTCTCTATATAAATTATTTTACTTCCTAAAATTTTTCCTAAATAACACATTGGACCTGCTGTATGCGTTCCTGTTGTTACAATTACTTTGGGATGTATTTTAAAATATAAGTAAATTGTTTTTAAGCAAAGGTAAAAGTATTTAAAAATATAGGAAAATAATTTCGCTCTTGTTCCATACGGTAAAAAGTATAATTTATCTCCATATTTTTCTTTTAGGTTTTGATTTACTTTGTCTTTTTCTGTTATGATATGATAATCGTATTTTTCAAATAATGGTGATAATTGCATAAGTTCATTTAGATGTCCACCTGTACTTGATATAAATAATACTTTTTTCTTCAATTTTTCACACCTTCTATTATCTTTTTGTATGTATCTTATATCTTTTTTTCCTGTTAATGTCTACTAAAACAGTCAAAAAGATTTCTCAATTTGATTAATTGAGAAATCCTTTATCTTATATCTTATTTTTATGCTCTTGGATGTGCTTTTCTATAAATATCTTTGATTCCTTCATCTTGGAATTGCATATATACTTGTGTTGAAGAAATATCAGAATGACCAAGCATAGTTTGAATTGCTTTTAAGTCTGCACCATTTTGTAATAAATGTGTTGCGAAAGAATGTCTTAATACATGTGGTGTAATTTCTTTTGTAATGTGTGCTTGTTCTTTATAAAATTTAATAATTTTCCAGAATCCTTGTCTTGTTAATCTTCCTCCATTGATATTAACAAATAGAGCTTGCTCTCCTTCTGTTTTTATTAATATATCTCTTGCTTCTTCTACGTATTCTTTTAATGCATTTAATGACATATTTCCTAATGGAATATTACGTTGTTTTCCTCCATGATTACAAGTTACATATCCTTCTTCTAAATTAACATCTTCTATGTTTAAAGAAATAATTTCTGTTACTCTCATTCCTGTTGCATAAGCAAATTCCAGCATAGCTTTGTCACGAATTCCTTTTAAATCAACATCTTTTGGTTGATTTAATAATAGTTCTACTTCTTTTGATGTTAATACACTTGGAACTCTTTTTTCAATTTTTGGTGATTGAATATTCTCTGTTGGATCTACTTTCACTTTTTTATTCTTTAATACGAATTGATAAAAAGAACGAATGGAAGCAATACATCTTGATATGCTAGATGCTTTTTTTCCAGCTTCTTGTAATTCTCTAATATAATCTTTGATATCATCTTCTTTTACTCGATTGTAATGAAGTTCACATGCTTCTAGATATCTTCTGAATTGTTTTAAATCTCTTTTATAAGATTGTAATGTGTTTTCTGATAACTTTCTATCATTTTCTAAAAAATTAAAAAAATATTTTAACTGTCTTTCCATTTAATTCCCCTACCTCTTGTTTTATTTAAAATAATCTATTGACATAAACTATATATGTTATATCAAAGAATTTTAAAATTGTAAATACATTTTTCAATATTTTTAAAAATATTTTATAAATCCTTTTAAAATGTTTGTTGATAAAAATATTTCAATCACAGAGGACACTACCAATACCAATAACATGATAAAAGAAAATATGGTATGTCTTACAATTTCTACTTTTACGTTCTCTTTATTTCGATCTTTTACAATCGATTTGTACAACTTAAATCCACTCACTGCCAATGCTAAAATAGCTGGTATTAATAAAATGTTTTGTAAAAAAAGTAATAATAATACAAATATAATCCCTTGTGGTAATCCCATAATTGTAATACACACAGCAATTGTGTATCCTAAACAAAACCCTCTATACAATACCAACCCAAAAACCACTGGTATACCAATTACTGTTGTACCAAAAAACCACAAAACAATTGCTAATAAAATATTTTGTCCTATACTATTTTTTAACAATTCTATATAGTTTAACTTCTCTATGTTTTTTAATTTATTAATAAATGTATTGAAATAATTTGTAATTTCCGTCTTTTGTGCTTCTTGTATATGATTTATAAAAAGCACTCCTAAAAATATTCCTATAATAAATAATAAAAATACTAATATATATTCTTTTTTATTATTTACAACATGTTCTCTTATAATTTCTAATAACTTTATTCGTTTGTCTCTCTTCATAAAATTTCTCCTTATCTTTATACATAATGTGTATTCGATAAGATTTTTTTTAGAACAATGATTTTGGGGATGACCTTAGCTGTGCAAACGTTAAGTGTGCTTACAGATAAGTAATGCCGCAACTGGGAGTTACAAAGCAACTTTTATTATGAAAATCTTAAAGTAAAAATTGCCAAAAAGGTCCGTCCCTTCTGGCAATCTTGAGCATCATTATTCTCTAGGCTTTTACTTTTCCGTAATTTCCGCCTCCTCCAGCATGAATTTGCATTTTTCCTTCTCTTGCATTTACAATATAGTTTGCTACTTTTTCGCCAACTACTGCTTCTATATCATCTTTTGATAATTTATGCAAAATATTCATTTCTGTCTCAAATGTACTTAATAATTTTGCTATTGTTTTACTTCCTACTCCTGGAATAAATCCAAGTGGCACTTGATAAATATAAGGTGGTCTATTTTCTGGACTTTTTGTTTTCTCTTTATCTTTGATTAATTCAATTCGATCAAAAACACCGAAAGTCACATTTTTTCCACCACACATTGGGCATGTTTCCACTGGTTCTTTTGTCTCAATTGAATCTTCACAGTCATCACAATAAGTTCTATGATATTTCCCTAATTTAGGGTCTAAACCATAATTGGCAAGAACTTTTCTTCCTTTTTCATTTTTTAATGCCATAACAATTTCTTTAAAAGATATATCTTCGACTTGCATTTTATTGTATTCTCTTGCGATTTTTGGCAAAGAATGAGCGTCTGAATTAGTAACAAATGTTTTGTTTTCTAATTCTGAAATGGTATCTGCTAAATACGTATCAGAACTTAAGCCTAATTCTATTGCAAATATTTTACTAAATTTTTCTTTAAAGATATTTTCTAATCTGTCTGTACAATTTCCATAATAGCTTTTATGTGGTGTAAATACATGAGCTGGAATTAATATTCCATTGTATTTTTCTACCACATCGATTAAGTCATACCCTGATAAGTCTGACCTTTGTGTACTTAATGTAATATTTTTCAAGTGATGACTTAATTCGTTTGAAAAGCCTTTAATATCTTTCAAATGTGGGAAGAAACAAACATTATGAGCACTTCCGCATTTTCCATTTCTTCCCTTTTCTGACGTCTCTACCTCACTTCCTAACAAGATACATACTTTATCTTTATAGATAATTCCTCCATCTTTTAGTTCATAAGCTTCTCCTGTTTTTAGAAATTTTTCGATATCTTCAATCACATAAGGTGACGCACAATCTATGATACCTACTACCTGAATTCCTTTTCTGTCAGCGCATTCTTTTGCAATGTTAGCAAAATTTAAACTTCTAGCTGCTGTTATTTTAATTGGTTTTCCGTTTTCATTTCTTCCTATGTGTACATGTAAATCTGCAAATATTTCGTACATCTTTCTTCTCCTTTTCTAAAATAATTGCCAAAAAGGACCGTCCCTTTTGGCAATTTTACATTTGTTTTTCTTCTTGTATATGTGCTAAAATTTTTCTAGTTGTTTCTTCGCTAAATAATGGTCTATTAGAGCCTTTTACTTTGCTAAGCATTTCTTCTGATATTTCCTTATTTTGCTCAGCAATTAGTTTGTCTATCTTGGGTTCAAATTCATATATTACTTTTTGTATGAATTTTGTTAATTCTTCTGTTTCATTATAGATTTTTACAAGTCTTCTTAGTGCTGTCATATTTACAGTATCATTGATATGTATTTTTTCTAGAAAATTCACAAAATCAATAAAAGTATGTAAATATCGATTGTATTCGTTTTTTAAGTTTCTATGTTCTAATAGCACTAAAGCTTCATCTGGTTTAAATCCAATTCTTTCTGGTCTATCTAATAACATTCCTCCAAATTGGTCTATTAATTCTATAATATCGCTTTCTCTTTCTCTTGGATTACTATTGCTGTAACGATTAATTTCCTCACATACTTTACAAAATCTTTTTCCAAATCCGATTTCTCTTAGATAATTAGCTCCTTCTTTCGCATAGGAATGAATTTTGTTTAAATCTTGTGCATTATCAACTTTTTTGCAATTGCATAATAAACAGGCTGTTAATAGAAAATTTTTATCTACTTCTATTTTGGAATAATTCAAAAATAACCTTGCAAGCTCTGCTTTAAACACAACGGATTTATCAAAAAATATTTTTGCCTTTTTTGATAAATAATAGGTTATTTCCATTTTTGAATCTAGTTCTTCTTCCTCTAATATATAATCTGCAAAGGTATTCATTTGATTCCTCCCCTACAATTCTATTATACCGAAATTGACAAGATATTTCAATCATTTTTCAAGATGTCACAAAAATGTAATAATTTAAATTTCTTTTATGGCATTTCTAGCTAATTCATCACATCGATTGTTATATTCGTTATCACTATGCCCTTTTACCTTATGAAAGTTTACTTTATGAGTTTTCGTTAGTGTATATAATTCTTTCCAAAGTTCTTGATTTTTAACAGGTTCTTTCCCTGCTGTTTTCCAATTATTCTTTACCCAATTATAAATCCAACCTTGTTTAAAAGCGTTTACAACATAGGCACTGTCACTATATAAATCTACTTCGCATGCGTATTTCAAAAGCTTTAGTCCCTCTATTACAGCTGTCAGTTCCATAACATTATTGGTTGTATCTTTTTTTCCTCCTGCTATTTCTTTTTTATTATCTTTGTACATTAAAATGGCTCCCCACCCACCTGGTCCTGGATTTCCTGAGCAGGCACCATCGGTATAAATAACAACTTTTTCCATAAATTTATCCTTTCCATCTATAAGGTAATTGCTTAAAATTATTTGGTTATATAGACCATATTAAATGATAAGAACTTATTAAATAAATATCATTCATATTTCGCTTCCTTGTTCATTCCATTCGATAAGAATTTGTACAGCTGCATATTAATGATATTTATTTAAGAATTTTCAAAAGTGTATGGTCTATATAACCAAAATATTTTTAAGCAATTGCCTTATTCCATTTGTTTTTTTCATCTTTTTATGGTATTATTATAACATAAAAAAAAATGAAATCAAGAAGGGATTTTTATGAGTAAAGTTTTAGGTATTGTTGCTGAATATAATCCTTTTCATAATGGTCATTTATACCATCTAGAAAAGGCAAAAAAAGATACTGGTTCTAATTATACAGTTGCCATTATGAGTGGGAACTTTACTCAACGTGGAAGTGCTTCCTTAATGGATAAATGGTCAAAAGCAGAAGCAGCCATTCATTGTGGTGTTGATTTAGTAATCGAACTTCCTGTTTTATATGCCATTTCCAGTGCTGAAAATTTTGCAGAAGGTGCTATCAAAATTCTCGATTCTTTAAAAGTAGTTGATTATATTTCTTTTGGTGCTGAAACTTCTGATATTGATATTTTAGATAAATGTGCCGATGTTTTGTATCGAGAGCCAAGAGAATATAAAACTTTATTATCACATGAATTGAAAAAAGGACTTTCTTTTCCGAAAGCCCGTGAAAATGCTTTAATGATGTACTTAAACAACATCCGAAAGTTTGCTAATGTTCTTTCTTCTCCTAATAATATTTTAGGAATTGAATATTTAAAAGCTTTGAAAAAACTGAAAAGTAAGATTCAACCTTATAGTATCGCAAGATATGAAGTCGGTTATAATGATTTAAGTTATACAGGAAATATAGCAAGTAGTACTGCTATCCGAAATATCATTAAAAATAATGGTTTTAATACATTAGCTAATCTTATGCCTGCACCTAGCTATGCTACCTTGATACAAAATTTAAAAGCAGGGCATATCATTCCTGATATTTCTGTATTTGAAAAAGAAATTATTTATATCTTAAGAAAAATGTCAACTGCTGAAATTGCTGAATTGCCAGATGTTTCAGAAGGACTAGAATTTGCTATAAAAAATGCTGCTAATTCTTGCAATTCTGTAATTGAATTTTTAAATATTATAAAATCTAAAAGATATACCACGACTCGTCTTCAACGAATTTTACTATATGCTTTATTAGGAATTACCAAAAAAGATATTGCTGTATCCAAAAAAATTCAACCTTATATTCGTGTTTTGGGCTTAAATAAAAAGGGAAAATTTCTTATTTCTGAAATCGCTAAGGCTAACCCAAAGCTAGAAATTATCACATCTGTAAAACGTTTTACTGACAATAATTCAAATAAAAATTTGCAATTAATGTTAGATAAAGACATCTGGGCCACCAATGTCTATACGATTGGATATGAGGAGGATTCTTGGAATAATTTAGATTTCACAAAAAAAATTGTTACTTTATAAAGAGGGATTGGAGGGACGTTCCTTAAAATCCCTTTTCTTAAAATTATAAGTACAACAATAAGTCAAAATAGAAAGTTTATCGTTCAAGCTAATTTTCATAGAAATTCTAAATCTATAATATGGCACCCTTCCATGTCAAGCATGGACTCTTTCCATATTATAGATAAAGAATTTCTAATTCAATTACTTTCAATCAAAACTTTCTATTTTGACTTATTTGTTGTAAAATTATCTAAAAAAAGAGGGATTTTAAGGAACGTCCCTCTAATCCCCTTGCCATTTAGAATATTCGTAAAATATCATTATAAGTTACATATAAAGATAGTGCAATTAAAATAGCAAAACCTAATAATTGTATATTTATTTCTGTTTGTGGTTTCATAGGCTTTCTGCGAATCGCTTCGATTACTAAAATTAACATCTTTCCTCCATCTAATGCTGGAATTGGAAGTAAATTTGTTACACCTAGTGATAAAGAGATAAGAGCCATCATTTCAAAAAATTCTTTTACACCATCTGTTTTTGCTACCACTTCTGAAATTCCTACTGGTCCCATCATTTGGTCTACACCTACATTTCCAGTAAATAATTGTTTTAGATTATCGACAATTGATAATACAAATTCCTGTGTTTGCATTCCGCCATTGATGCATCGATTGGTCCATGTGTCTTCCGCTTGCTTTAAATTGACTCCTAATAAATACGTAGTTTCATAATCTGGTGTTAATTCAATTGTAATCTGTTCTTCTCCTCTTTTAATCGTAAGAGTCATAGCATTCGTACCTTTTCTACTTATTTCTTCTAAAGCTTTTCTAGAATCCCCCTTTATATCAACGCCATTTACTTTTACTAATAAATCATTTGCCTGTACGCCTTGACGTTCCGATGAACTCCCCTTTTGGACTGCTACAATTTTGCATTTATCATCTAGAAAAATGCCTGTTACTTTGGATTTCACTTCACTTGGCTTTACATTATATTGTAAAATTTCTTCCTTTCGTTCTATTTTTATATCGATTTCTTTTCCTTCTGATTTTTCTAATATCTCATTTAAATCTTTTTTACTTCTGATTTTGCAGCTATTTACTTCTACGATTTTATCACCTGCTTGCAATCCAGCAGATTGAGCTGCATATCCGTCTAACACTTCATCTATCTCATTTGAAATATACGTTCCTGTTATTGCTGTTACTGTAAAATAAATTAGAATCGCAAATAGAATATTTACAGCAGCACCAGCTAATACAATTGCCATCCTTTTTAGTATACTTGCCTTTGAAAAAGATTTCTCGTCATCTGACTCTCCCTCTTCTCCTTCCATACTATTATAGCCCCCTAAAGGAATCAATCTTAATGTATATTTCGTTTCTCTTCCTTGTTTTTGCCATATAGTTGGTCCAAATCCAATAGCAAATTCATTTACTTTAACCTTACAAAATTTTGCTACTATAAAGTGTCCCAATTCATGAATTGTAATTAAGACACCTAATAATATAATAATTTTAATGGCTGAAACTAAAAAAGTTATCACATTTTCCTCCTTTAGAAATTATAATAGTGTAAATAACGCATAAGCAAATGGTGCTAAAAATATCAAACTATCAATTCTATCTAACATTCCACCATGTCCTGGTATTAAATTGCTATAATCTTTAATATCTACAAATCTTTTTATACTAGAAGCTGCAAAATCTCCTATTTGTCCTACCAAACTTAATATGATTCCAATTCCTGCTATAAACAAATAAGGATAATTCATTCCCCAATAGATATTAGCAATATAAGTGTAACATAACATTAGCAAAACTGCTCCTATGGTTCCTCCTATGCAGCCCTCTATTGATTTTTTGGGACTTACTTGGCTAAATTTATGTTTTCCAATACGCTTTCCTACAATATAAGCAAATATATCGGTTCCCCAAGCTGCTAGTATGGCATACCATATCAATATATTTCCATTCGGCATTCCATTAATAAATGCTACAAACATAATAAAAAATACAACATAAAAAATTCCTAAAAAGGTGTATGCAATATCTTTGAAGCTTGTTTTCATATCTGTTGCAATTACTTGTGCAAATAGTATAATTAGAATAGTAGGTACTGATAATGTCACTACCATATTTAAATATTCTTGTGGTACAACATGAATAAATGCTATACTAAAACAGCTAATGTATCCTACCCAATAAACTGGTTTTGCAACTTTTTTTATGGCATTAAAATATTCATTCATACTTAACAGTGCAATAATAGCTAATGCAATATCTACTACTATTTTATTCCCTAGTAAGAAAATTATTAATACTAGTGGAAAACCTAATAAACTTGATGTTATTCTTTTTATATCCATATCTTTTTCCTTTCCTTCTATTCTGCTCCGAATTTTCTTGTTCTTTTTTGATATTCAATAATTGCTTCATCTAAATCCTTTTCTTCAAAGTCTGGCCAATTTTTGTCAATGAATAATAACTCTGTGTATACTAGTTGCCATGGTAAAAAGTTGCTCAATCTTTGTTCTCCACTTGTTCTTATTAGTAAATCTGGTTCTGGCTCTCCCTTTGTATATAAATGATTAGTTACTAATTCTTCTGTTATTTCATTCATTGTTATTTCATTTTTTTGTACTTGACTTGCTATTTCTTTTATCGCCTTTAGCAATTCATCTCTTCCACCATAATTTAAAGCTATATTAAAGGTAACTCCTGTATTATCTTTGGTTCTTTCCATACAATTATAAATACTTTTTTGCATTCCTGTAGATAAAGCTGATATATCCCCTAATATTTTAACTCTAATATTTTCTGTATCAGCTCTTTTTGAATAATCATCTAAATAATTTTGAAGTAGCAACATTAAAGCTTTTACTTCATCTTCTGCTCTTTTCCAGTTTTCTGTTGAAAAAGCGTAAACAGTTATATATTCTAATCCTATTTTGTTAGCATATCTTACAATTTTTTCTAAGGTTTTAGCACCTTCTTTATGACCATAACTAACCGGTTTTCCCTGTGCTTTTGCCCATCTTCTATTTCCATCCATAATAATTGCAATATGTTTAGGCATATTTTCTTTGTTAAAATCCATGTTTTTTTCCTCCGTCCCTACAGGCATTACTTATCTGTAAGCTCACTTAACGTTCGCACAGCTAAGGTCATCCCCAAAATCATTTGTTTCGATTTTTGATATAGAAAGCTAATTCTTTTAAGAATTCTGCTTTTTCTCCAAAAATTGATAATTCTTGTATTGCTTCTTCTGTTATTTTATTTAATATATCTTTTGCGCCTTGTAAACCGTATTGTAAAACATAGGTACATTTTCCTAGTTCTTTATCATTTCCTGTTGGCTTTCCTAAAATCTCTTCCTTACCTTCTTCTGATAAAATATCATCTTTAATTTGAAAAGCTAATCCTATTTTCTCTGCATATTTAGATAGTCTTTGCAATTCTTCTTCTGTACATTCTCCTAAAATTGCTCCCATTCTTACTGACAATTTTAATAATGCACCAGTTTTATTTTCATGAATATATTTTAATTCTTCGTGTGTTATTTTCATTCCTTCTTTTTCAACATCCACATATTCTCCTATAATCATTCTATCTACACCATTAGCAAATTCATTAAAAATTTTTACTTTTTTTGCTAACTCTTCCCCCTTACTCTTTACTAAGTTTTCACTTAGCACCTTATAAGCTTCGTTTAGTAGCGCATCTCCTGCTAATATAGCTGTTGCTTCATTGAATTTTTTATGATTGGTTAATTTTCCATGCCTAAAATCGTCATTATCAATAGCAGGTAAATCGTCGTGAATCAAAGAAAAATTATGTACCATTTCTATTGCCACTGCATAAGGTAAACATTCTTCTACCTCTTTCTTAAAAAGTTCATAAGTTGCCACTGTTAATATAGGTCTTAATCGTTTTCCTCCTGCCATTAAACTATATTCCATCGATTCATTTAATTGTTCTTCTGGACATTTTTCTCTTTTTGTATATTTTTCTAATTCTTGATTAATTTGTTGCTGATACTTCTTTAATTCTTCTTTAAAATTCATTTATTTTTCCTTTCAATTCTAAGTTGCCAATAGTTCCGGGGGTAAATGGCAACTTTAGGAAATTTGTTATTTACTTTTAAAATTTAATTTAAAAGTTGCCATTTAACCCCGGAACTATTGGCAACTTAATCTCTCTTTTAAACTGACATTACTTCTTTTTCTTTTGCTTGTAAGATTTTATCAATTTCTTCTATGTTGTTGTCAGTTATTTTTTGAATTTCATTTTCTGCTTGTTTTAATTCGTCCTCAGTCATTTCTCCTTCTTTTTGAGATGTTTTTGCTGTATCAATTCCCTCTCTTCTAATAGAACGAACTGCTACTTTTGCTTCTTCTGCCATTTTACGAATTTCTTTTACAATTTCTTTTCTTCTTTCTTCATTTAATTCTGGGAAAGCTAGTCTTATTACTTTTCCATCATTATTTGGATTAATTCCAATATCAGATGCTAAAATTGCTTTTTCAATTTCTTTTAAAACACTTACATCCCATGGTTGAATAACAATTAATCTTGCTTCTGGTACAGATACTCCTGCTACTTGATTAATTGGAGTTGGTGTTCCATAGTAATCTATTTTTACTTTGTTTAAGATAGCTGGGTTTGCACGCCCTGCTCTTACTTCTGATAATTTTTCTGCATAAACACTAATTGACTTTTCCATTTTCTCTTTAATTGTTGTATAATCCATAATCTTTTTTCTCTCCTTTTTATTTGATTCATCGCTTATCGCTAATTTTATTGTTTTAGCTAACAATGGTTCCTATTTTCTCACCCTGAATTGCTCTTACAATATTTTCTGGGTCTGCAATTCCAAAAACAAGTAATGGCATATTATTATCTCTACACATTGCTGTTGCTGTCGAATCCATTACCTTTAAGTCTTTTTCTAATACTTCCATATAAGAAATTTCATCATATTTCGTTGCTGTTATATCTAATTTTGGATCAGCAGAATAAACTGCGTCAATTGATTTTCCTAGTAATATAATGTTAGCTTTGATTTCAATTGCTCTTAATACTGCTGCTGTATCAGTTGTAAAATAAGGATGACCTGTACCGCCAGCAAAAATGACTACTCTACCTTTGTTTAGATGTTTTTCTGCTTTTCTTAGTATAAATGGTTCTGCTAATTCCCTCATTTCAATTGATGTTTGAACCCTTGAAATAATTCCTCTTGCTTCTAAGGCATCTTGTAGGGCTAATCCATTCATTGCAGTTGCTAATATTCCCATGTAATCTGCTGTTGTTCTTTCCATTTGATGACCTTGTCTTCCTCTCCAAAAGTTTCCTCCTCCTACTACGATAGCAACTTGTACTCCCATTTCTACAATTTCTTTTATTTTGTCACATATCTTTCCAACTGTTTCTACATCTACTCCTGTCTTTTGTTCTCCTGCTAATGCTTCTCCACTTAGTTTTAATAGCACTCTTTTATATTTTGCTTCTGACAAATCTTTCACTCTCCTTAAATTTATATTTTTGCTTAGCCTATTTTATCATAGATTGTAAAAAAATACAGCATTTTTTTAAGATTTTCTTAATTTTCTTTTATATAACTTCTTTCAAGCCCTGCTAAATTGTTCTTCCGCAAAAAAGGACTAAGGATAATTGTTCCTTAGTCCCTGAAAGAGGCATTTTAAAGAACGTCCCTAAAATCCCTCTTTTTCTTATTTTAATTGGTTCATAACTTCTTCTGCAAAGTTTTCTTCTTTTTTCTCGATTCCTTCACCTTTTTCAAATCTTGCAAATTCTACTACTTCAGCATCTTTTTCGTTTAATAGTTGGCTAACTTTTTTACTTGGATCTTTTACAAATGCTTGGTCTACTAAGCAGATTTCTTCGTAGAATTTTCCAATTCTTCCTTGTACAATTTTTTCAGCAATGGCTTCTGGTTTTCCTTCGTTCATTGTTTGTGCTTTTAGGATTTCCATTTCTTTGCTTACTCTTTCTTCTGGTACTTCTTCTTTTCTTACAAATTCAGGTCTTGCAGCAGCAATTTGCATACAAATATCTTTAGCTACTTCACTGTTTCCTTTTTTCATGTTTACTAAAACAGCAATTTTTCCATCTCCGTGAATATATTTTTCTACAATTCCTTCTGATTCAAATCTTGCAAATCTTCTAATATTCATGTTTTCACCAATTGTAGCAATTTTTTCAACTAATACTTCTTGTACTGTTTTTCCAGCTACATCAATTGATTCTTGTGCTAATAATGCTTCTACATCAGCTGGATTTTTTTCTACGATTTGTTTTGCTACACTCATAACAAAGTTTTTAAATTCTTCGTTTTTACCAACAAAGTCAGTTTCTGAGTTAACTTCTACAACAGCTCCTGTTTTTCCGTCTTCTGAAATGTAAGCTTCTACTAATCCTTCTGCTGCTACTCTTCCAGATTTTTTAGCTGCTTTTGCAATTCCTCTTTCACGTAATAATTCAATTGCTTTTTCCATGTCTCCGTCTGTTTCTGTTAGAACTTTTTTGCAGTCCATCATTCCTGCTCCTGTTTTCTCTCTTAAGTCTTTTACTAAACTTGCTGTAACCATTTTTATTCCTCCTTTTAGGTTTGCCATATAAATGGCTAATTATTTTATATTAAATTAGAGTAGAGCAGAAAAGCCCTACTCTTCTTTTTTATCAAATTTTATTATTCTGCTGTTGTTTCTTCAGCATTTTCTACTACTTCTATGCTTGTAGCTTCTTCATTTTCTGCTACTTGTTCTTCTTGCATTTCTGGTTCAAAGCTTTCTCCTTGTTTTCCTTCAATAACGGCATTTGCCATAACGTCTGCAATTAGTTTTACAGCTCTGATTGCGTCGTCATTTCCTGGAATTGGGTAATCTAATTCTTCTGGATTACAGTTTGTATCTACTAATCCTACTACTGGAATTCCTAATTTTTTAGCTTCTAAAATAGCAATTCTTTCTTTTTTAGGATCTACTAAGAAGATAACTCCTGGTAATTTATCCATATCTTTGATTCCACCAAGGTTTTTCTCTAATTTTTCCATTTCTTTTTTCAATAAGATTACTTCTTTTTTTGGTAATACATCAAATGTACCATCTTCTTGCATAGTTTCTAAGTCTTTTAATCTTTGAATTCTTGTTTGAATGGTTCCGAAGTTTGTTAACATTCCTCCTAACCACCTTTGATCAACATAGTACATTCCACATTTTAATGCAGCTTCTTTCATGCATTCTTGTGCTTGTTTTTTTGTTCCTACGAAAAGAATTGTCTTTCCTTCTTCTGCTTGTTCTTTGATAAAGCTATATGCTTCATCTAATTTTTTTGATGTTTTTTGTAAATCGATGATGTGAATTCCATTTCTAGCTTGGAATATGTATTCTGCCATTTTAGGATCCCATCTTCTTGTTTGATGTCCAAAGTGAACACCTGCTTCAAGTAATTGTTTCATTGCAACTACTGCCATTTTTAATTCCTCCCTTTTTGTTATTTCTTCCACAAAGTTTCTTCGTTTTTTAGGACCTAGTTTTTAGGCACTTCCCTTAAAACTCTCTTTGTGTGATTAATACGCTCATTATTGTATCATGTTTTGGTAATAATTTCAAGTATTTTTTAAAATTTCTTTTTATAAAGATTTCTATAAAAGTTTATCTATTTTTTCTTTGCAACTCCCAATTTCGCACAGTCTGTAATTGCATAACAGACTGTAAGCTCATTGGTCCCCACGAATTGTTGCTGCATAAAAAATAGATAAACTTTTAAAATAGAAATAATAGTAATAATAATTTATAAAGTAGCTCCGATAATTCCCGCATCATTTCCTAAAACGGCAATTTCAACTTTTATATCTTCTCTAAATTTCGCTATGCTTTTCTTTAATCTTTCTAAAAGTACATCCTCAAAATAAACAAAACTCCCACCAATTCCAACAACTTCTGGTTCAAAAATTCTGATTAAGTTTTCAATTCCAATACTTAAATCGGCAATAAATTCATCTACTACCTTTTCAATTATTTCATAGTTTTCATTTTCAGGAGAATTTCTGCGTAGAATCTCTAACAACTCTTCTCCTCTTGTGCTTTCATTTAGATTCAATGCTTTTCGTAAATTATTTTTAAAAACTTTCATCGAAGCATATCTTTCAAAACAGCCTTTCCTTCCGCAATTACAAGGTATTCCATTTTTTTCAATCACCATATGACCAAACTCATATCCTGGTCTTTTTCCAGCTATCATTAATTTATGGTTGATAAAAGTAGCTCCTCCAATTCCTGTTCCTAATGTTAAAAAAATACTTCTATCATAGCCTTTTAAACAGCCATAACTTTCTTCTGCTAAAGCAGCGCATTTAGCATCATTTCTCATTTTAATTGGCAACTTCAATCTTTTTAAAGCTTCTTGCAGATTGTAATTTTTAATTCCTAAATTTCCACTTGTTATAACCACACCATCTTCCGATCTTCCTGGTAGTCCAATTCCAACTTCTTCTATTTCATATTTATTTTTTAACGATTTTACTTGTTCTAAAATATACTCTTCAATCGATTTTTTAATATCTTGTTTTTCCAGATTCGTTAATCTTTTTTCCGACTTTTCTAAAATCTTTCCATTCTTATTTACTACACCAATAGCAATATGGCTACCACCTAAATCAACTCCAATTTTCATTTTCCTCATCCTTTCTATGTGCAATTGGGGACGTTTCCTTTTTCACATTTGGTAAAACTGGATGCATATCCTCAATAGTAATATATTTTATATTCTTTATGTATTATTTTTTATAAGAATAACGAATGCAAATGAAAACATTTAGAAATTTTTAATCGATTTTATGGAAAGAGTCCACGCTTGACGTGGAAGGGTGCCATAAAATTGATTTAGAATTTCTTAATAGATTTCATGCAGCCGAGTTATGGCGATAAAAAATAATACATAAATAATATAAAATAACTTAATAATTCTTAGAGATGTCCCCAAATTTCACAAAAATGTGAAAAAGGAAACGTCCCCAACTTCACATGAAAACGTTCCTCTCTTTATACTCTTATACTCCATAAGCAGAGAATAAGAAGTTACCCATATAAACTTGTACACATGGTACTAATACAACTAGTACAAAGAATATTAGTACAGCTCCTACAATTGCATATACAACTTGTGGTAATGCTTTCATAATCTTTGTCATGATGTTGTCGATATCGATTTCCATGTATTCTACTAATTTTTCCATCATTTCGGTTAAGTCTGTCTGCATTCCTATTTTTAACATTTCTGTTATCATTGGCTTAGCTAGTCCAGATTGTTCAAATGGTTCAATCCAAGAAGAACCAATTAGAATATTGTTGATGGATGTTTCTATGATAGATAGCATTACATAGTTTTTAACTACATTTTTGCTGACTTCTATTGAGTCCTGTATTCTCATTCCATTTTTCATATTTAATAGCATTCCCTTTAGAAATCTGGAGAAATCTAAAGCAAAGATAAGTTCTCCAAAGATTGGCATTTTGTATTTGAAATAATGGAAGTTGTATTTTCCTTTTGGTGTATTGACATAAAACAGAACGCCAGCTACTATGGCAATAATAATTAAGGTCGGTATATACCAATAAATCATTGCATTATTCAAGAAATCTGCAAACCAAAGTGTAATACCTGGTAATTCTTCTTCTGTTCCTAATTCATCAAATACTCCTTGAATTGCTGGAATCGCAAACAATGTTCCTGCCACTAACATAACAAGTAATAATGCAAATTGTGCAATATTAGGAATCAAAATTGACCTAATTTTTTTGTTTAATGCTTCTGTCTCATCTAGGTATTTTACTGCTTGTTCTAATGAATTGGTAAGAGAGCCTGATAGTTCTCCTACTTTTATCATATTAACATAGATAAAAGGAAATACATTCTCATAATATTCCATGGTTGTATACATATTTTCACCAGCTTCTACCCCTGCTAAAATGTCCTCTAAAATACCTTTAAAAGATACATTTTCCGTACTTTTTATGATGGTATCGAGTGCATGGATATTATTGAAATTTGCCTTTTTTAATAAATAAAAGTTTTGTGTAAATACAACTAAATCTCTTTGGGTTATCTTTTCTGTTTTAGCAAAATATAGATTTACTTTTTCTTTGGTAGTTAATGTTTTTCCTCGACTTCCCAATTGGGTTGTGTTTACATTTTTCATAATCTCTTGTATATCTGTAACATTTCTTTTTTGTTTCTTTTGTGATTTATTAGAACGATAGGAAACTTGCTCAATGGATATTGGCAATAAATCACTACTTTTTAGTGATTTAATTAAATTCTGTCTACTACCGGACTCTACTTTATTTTTAACAATAACGCCTGTTCTTGTTATAGCCTTATAGTTATATATAGGCATTTTAATTTCCTCCTATCTGCTTATTTATCACGTTTTATTTTTAATTGCATAATCGTTCTGTTTAGGATTTCTAAGTTTTTCTCCTCAATTTGAGCTTTTGCTTGGTCTAAGGTAATTCTATCATTTACAAATAATTCCGCTAGTGAATTAATTAATCCTATGCTTCCTTTATCTGCATTACTTTGTATAGCATCTTCAATTTCAGATACACTTAATTTTTCTTTACGAATAATACCAGCAACAATATTATCAACTACCATTACTTCTGGTACTAATACTAATTTTCCATCCGTTCCTGGTAATAATCTTTGTGATACAACTAGTTTTAATAGCGCAGACAATAAATATTTAACACTTGCTTGATCTCTTACTTCATAGAAGTTAATCATTCTGTCTATCGTTTCAGCACAAGATTTCGTATGCAAAGTTCCAACTACTAAATGTCCAGATTCTGCCATTTCAATTGCTGCTTCCATGGTTACTTTATCACGAATCTCTCCAATTACTAGAATATCACAGTCCTCTCTTAACGAGTTTTTAACACCATCACTAAATGTCAAACTGTCTCTTCCTTTTCCTACTTCTTTTTGTACAATTAATGATTTTTTAGAACTATGTTTATACTCTACTGGATTTTCTAAGGTTAGTATCTTTTTGTTTTGATTTTCATTGATATGATTAATTAATGCATTTAAAGTTGTACTTTTACCAGAGTTTGTTTTACCAGTAACAAGGATTAATCCTTGTGGTTGATACGTCATTCTTCTTACAATATCAGGTACTCCTAATGATTCATAAGATGGTAATTCATTTTTTATTAATCTAAGTGTACATAGCGGAACATCGTCAGATAAAGAAATATTAACTCTTAGACGAATATCTTTGTATTCATATGACATATCTAGTTTTCTACTAGTATTGAATACTTCATCTTTATCTACATTTCCTTTTACTAAATAGTCATAAAATTCGAACATATCTTCTTCTTTTAAAATTTTACTATTTGGTATTGGAACTAATTTTCTTGCTATTCTGAGCATTGGTTTATTATCACATATTAAGTGTATATCAGAAGCATCTGCTTTGATTGCTTCATCTATTATTTGATCTAGATTCATAATTTCCTCCTTTGTTTTTCCTTAAAAAATTAATAGTTTTTTATTTAATTCTTCCAAAGTTGTATAACCATCAATAACCTTTTTAATTCCATCAATTAATAATGGTTTGTAGGATTGTTCTAATGCTAGCTTTCTTATCTCTAAACTTGATTTTCCACTCATAATCGCTTCTTTAATCTCATCGGTTACATCTAGTACCTCAAAAACACCAATTCTGTCATAATATCCTGTGTTATTACAATATTTACATCCTGGTGTATCATAGGTGGTTCCACTTAAATCAAAATCAATATGATATTTTTCACCAATAGCTGTCATTAATTTCTTTTCTTCACTATTAAATTTTCTTTCTTTCTTACATTTTGGGCATATTTTTCTTACCAATCTTTGTGAAATAGCAGTAGCTAGTGTACTTGAAATATCATAATCAGAAAGTCCCATTTTTCTCAATCTTGTAATAACTTCTACACTATCAATGGTGTGAATGGTAGATAAAACATAATGTCCTGTTTGCCCTGCTTGAATGGCAATTTCTCCTGTTTCTGTATCTCTTATTTCTCCTACTAATACAATATCAGGGTCTTGTCTTAATACCGTTCTCAAAGAACCTGAAAAAGATGATTTGGCATCTACTTCAATTTGATTTAATCCAGGAATTCTAATTTCTACTGGGTCCTCAATTGTTGTTATATTAATTTCAGGACTATTTAGATAATCCATGATACTATATAATGTTGTTGTTTTACCTTCACCCGTTGGTGCTGCTATAATGGTTATACTATTTTTCTTATGAATACTTCTTCTTAAGTTTTCCTCTGTTCCAGGAAATCCTAATTCAAATATATTTTTAATATTAGCATTTTTCTTTAATAATCTTAAAACAAATTTTTCTCCATATACATTTGGTTGAGAAGATACACGTATGTTATAATCTTCGTATAGCAAAATTCTACCATCTTGTGACTCTTGTTTTTCTTGATGCATATTAGAAATCGCTTTTAGTCTTCCAATAATTTGTGGTTGTTTTTCTTTTTTGATTTTAGCTGCTGTAAACAATTCACCATCAATTCTATATCTTACTCTTACTTGATCTGCCATTGGCTCAATATGGATATCACTTGCTCTTCTTGTAATTCCTGTTTTTATAATACTATCTACTAATCCAATTGCTGTATCATTATTATCAGAGTGAACATTGAAGTCTGCTGTCACTTCCCCTTCCATTGATTTTAGAATTCGGTCAATATCACTTTCAAAAGTAATATAACTTTCCATTACTAATCCTTTGTTTAGTAATAATAATCGAACCGTATTCATATTTTTATTATTTACGGTATTGGCAAAACATACTTTAATTTTTCCTGAACTTACTTCAAAAGGAACTACTTTATTTTTTTTCGCTACATCCAAAGAAAAATAGTCAGTTAACCTTGCTTTTATGGTATCTGCCGTCAAAAGAATTCCTTTTTCTCCTATAATGTTTCCTATTGCTTCGATTAATGTATTAGGATTACATACTTTTAATTGATATAAAATGTCTCCCAATTTTTTATCAGGGTGTTCTCTTTGATATTGTAATGCATTTTCAATATCTTCTTCTTTTACAATTCCTCTTTTTACTAATTCTACTCCTATTGGTTGTCTCTTTTTCGCATCCATCTTATATCCTTCCTTTCTTTTGTATTATCTACTTTATTATACTATAAATTTACTTTATTTTGTTGTTTTTTATGGAATTACATAAATTTACTAATTTGTTAAAGTAAAGTCTGTATTTTTTTGTTCATTTTCCGCAGAATCTACCATTTTGATGGTAACACTAATTACCTCTTTTCCATTTTTTACTTTTCGTTCAAATTTGCAGTTTTCTACTTCACTTGCTATTTTCACTTTGTTTCGATAGATTGCTTTATTTTCTGGTACATAAGTATATTGTGTTGTGTTATCAAATACTACATAATGTTCTTGACAATCTAATATCTTTAGATTAGAATGATTTACTTCGTCTGCAAAAAAGCTATTAAATTTTGTATATTCTGCTAATGGATTAATCCTATTCGCTAAAGAATGAGCATCTTTATAAAAATACGTACTTATAATTGCTATTGTTGATACTACAATTGTCATAACAATGATATAAATTGTTAATGAAATAAGAGTGATTCCTTTTTCTTGTTTCATGCTAATTCTCCTTTGCAAAAATTGTAGAAAGTTCTACGGTTTGTGTTTTTCCATTCCATACATATTGAATCTGCACAGTTGCTTTCTTAACAAGCCCTGCTGTTTTTCCTGTTTTTTTATCGGCATAATCTTCAATTACAACTCTTTTGTAATATCCTTTATTATCTGGCAATTCTTGTAATTTGCTATATTCGCTGTTTCCATTATTGATACTAATATCTTTTATTTCTTCAAAATTTAATTCATTTTTTAAATTTTCAATTTCTTCTACCGCTATTGTAGTTGCTTCTGAGCGGATTGCCACTTCTCGCATAGAACTATTAAATCCATGTGACAAGACAGCAACAACTGATATAAATATAAATATTACAATGACAGATGTTGCGATATCAATTCCAGCATACCCTTTTTCACTTTTTACATTCATATATTTCAAACTCCTCTGTAATTAGTAACAAATAAAACAAGTATTAACATTAAAATATTGAAAATTCCTAAGAAGAATCCAATACTTAATGAATTGTTAATGATTCCATCTGTTTTTTTACTTTTCCTTTTTCTTAGTTTGATTTTTTCCATCAATAAATAGAAGAAAATAGCCAATAAGGTAAATATAATGGCATTTTGTGTTATATATTCTCCTGTAAAAATTACCATAGTAATAAGATTTAATAAAATTCCTGTTACATAACTGTTTTTTGCATATTTTTTTAAAGTTATAGTATCCAATATTAAAACAATTATGTAAAAAGTTAAATATATACCATATCTATATATATTAGCTTGTTCTACTATGCATAGATATAACATATACATAATAGATATTACAATTCCATAAATCGATACTAATTTATCAATCTTTCTATTTTCTTTATCAATTCCTGCCATTAAAATAATATAAGTAATATAAAGAATAATGAAACAAAATTGTGCTATACTTGTCACACTCAATGTATTGAAATTGAATTTCATTAAAATCGCAAGTGAAACAAATAGTATACCAGAAAGTGTTTCTAAAATTAGATATCTTGGTCTTATTTTATCTTTGCAATATCTACATTTTCCTCTTAAAAATAAGTAACTTACTATTGGAAGCAAGTCTAAAAAACCTAATTTATGATTACAATTAGGGCAATAAGAATGGGTATGTACAATATCTTGTCTTTTCGGAATTCGATAAACAGCTAATGTATAAAAGCTTCCAAATAGTGTTCCGAATTATAAATATTAATAGGTAAAATATTAGGTTCATGTTTCTTCCTTTTTTCTTATTTTTAATTTTAGCCATACACACTTTGTGTGCGTATGGCTATATTTGTTTAATTTATTTACTTAAACTATTATTGTTCTACTATTACTACTGAACTGATATCTACACCAATAGCTGTATCATCAGTGTCACTTGTTGGTAAAAAGCTATAAGTTACTTTATAAGTTTTTTCACCAATTTTGTAAGTCATTCCATCTGTTGTTGCTGTAGCATCTGATGCAGCATTATCTTTTTTGATTTGTGCTGCAATACCTGAATAATCCATTTCTGGTGCAGTACTTACAGTAGGGTCTACTCTATCAGCCATGATTGTAGAAGATGCTAAACTTAAAGCTTCTTTAATTTCAGCTTCTTTTGTTTTTGTTGTAGCTGTAGTAGCTTTTGTTAAGATACCATTTTGACCTGTTAACATAGCAATTGACACCCCAGCTAAAATTAATAATACAATGATTGTAATTACTAATGCAATTAAAGTAATACCTTTTTGATTTTTCATCATGTTTCTTTTCCTCCTTTTCTTTTGATTTATAAAATATATTGATTTATATGAATGTACTTCATATAACGTTAATAACTTGATTATTTTGTACCTTTGTCTTTAAATAAACGTCCTCCTGAAGTGTTACCTTCATTTGCTGTTGTTGTATTTTTTTCAGAGTTTCCATTTTGTGTTCCTGAATTTGAATTGTTAGCATTGCTATTACCATTTTCTCCTGCTGTTGTATTTCCTTCATTTGTTTTATTTTCTGTTGTTTCATAAGTAGAAAATGGGTCTGCTTTTCCTGGCTTATAATCTTGTATTCTTTTATAGTTATTTAAGTCATTTGAATCTACTTCATAAGTCATGATAATTTCTTCTTTATCTATGTTTTCACTTTGAGCTAGCTCTTCTTTTACATTATCTGGTGTTCGATAAGACACTGGATTTGGTAAAGTTTTTGCCATGGGAACATATTCGTATAATAAAATTCCTAATAGCAATATGATAGCTAAACATAACAATAGTGAAATAATTAATTCCTTTATAACTTTTTTAGCCATTGTTTACTCCTTTAATTTTTTTATTGCATTGAATTGGTATCGCTCATTGTGCCAATTGTATTGGTACTGTTTTGTTCTGTGTTAGGGCTCATACTGTTGTTTGTTGTATTCGTATCTGTTGTGGTATTGTTTTCTGTACCACCCATACTATTACTTGTATTTGGTGTATTTCCCATATCAGCTGCTGTCATTTGATTGCTTGAACTATTTATGCTACTTCCTGATATTTCCTTAATTGCTATTTCTTTACAAGTAAATAATGCTTGTACACCACTTCCTGTTGGCGTCATTTTAAATTCTTCTATTTTAAATCCTAATGTACTATCATTTTCAATGTCTGATATATAATCTGTAATTCCAACATAGCTTCCACTTACTGTGAATTTTAGATTATAACTACCAGAAGTGTTTCCTTGCACAATCTCCAATTTTACTGTTATTCCTTCACTGGTTGCATAATTTCCAAGTTTAACCCATAAAGTTTCTATTTCATATCTTTGAATTTGTGTTGCTGCTTGTATATCTCCTTGGTCACTAACAGCTGTCATTTCTTCATATTCTTTTTTTGTTTTTTCTAAATTCTTACTACTTTCTTGTACTGTGTTGATTGCTTGTTTGAAATCTTTTTCTGCTAGCTTGCTGGCTTCTTGTATTTTTCCATCTAATTCTAGATTTTTATCTCTTATTCCCATGTAACTAAGAACTTCTATTCCTTCTGCTTCCACTCCTGTTGTTACAATAAATACCGAAAGTGCTACTAATAGTACAATTAAAATTAGCATTAATAATTTTTTCATGGTAAATCTCCTTCTATTTTAATACTAACCACATTATTGTCTTTTTCACCTGCTGTTGAAATTACATTGGTTAAAATAACATCGGTTTTCATTTTTGCTACCAAATATCCTAATTGTTCATATTTATCTGAACGCGCATTGATAACAACATGCTTTGTTGTTGTATTTTCAATTGACATTAGTTGAACATTTTCAGGTATAATCGACATGATTTGATTTAGCAAGTTAGGAATAGCATTTCTTGTTTTATTTCTATCTGTTATGATATTATTCATTTCTTCTAAGTTTTTCATCATGTTTGTATAATCATTAATTTTTGTATTGATTTTGTCATTGTCTCCCATAGCTGTTGCTATTTGCCTTGAAGTTGCTGTAATGGAATCTTCTGCCTCATTTCTTTTTATTTTAATTTGATTTGCTAATAAAGCAGAAAATGTAGAATAAATTACTACCAATAAAATTAATCCTATTATGATTCGTACTAAACTTGTTTCTGTCTTATCAAATGGTTGTCCTAAATCCCATGTAAATATACCACCTAAGTTTTTCTTTTCCTTTTCTGTTTTTTCTGGATTGATATCTATTTTTAACCAATTTGGAATTTTATCTGCAAAGATTTGATTTTTAAAGTTCATTCCAGGAATTCCTTCTCCTACTCCCATCATAGCCAATGAAATAGCAGAATTCACTTCAATATAATCTTTGATACTAATATCGCCTGCTGTTGTTGGAATAAAATATGGTTTTAGTATTTCACAATCAATGTTTTCAAGGTACTCTTGGAAATATAAATCAATATTGTTAATTAATGCTGATGTTCCTGTTAGATAAACTTTTTTAATTTTATCTCCATTTTCTCGAATAATATTTCTTACCTTACCTACAATGGTATATAGGGTTGGCATAATATCTTCTAAATAAGTAGATTGTTCTACTTGTAGTTCTTTTCCTTCTGATGTGTATATGGTTGTATTTTTGCAAATTTCGTAGGATTTCAAATAAGAATTTTCTCTTCGGTTGATTTTTGTTAAAAAGTCCCTACTTCCTTCTTCTATTTTATCAATATTGTAAATTTTAGCATCCAATATTGTTGTTACTGTTGTTGTATCTTCTATATTGACAATAACAGCATTTTCATATTTGTCTACATCAATTAAATTTGGAATAGCCATTGATATTGGAGAGATATTAGATAATTTATAGCCATCGATTTGTTGCATTTGCTTGTTTAATTCTATTTTGTTGTCTGCTACATGAATCACTCTTATTTTTTCTTTTTCATCTTGTTTTCCTACAATCGCATATCTAGTTTCAAATACATTTGGATTGTATCCTTTTTCAGCACAATAAGATTCAAATTCTGTTTTTATCGCCTTTTGTAAATCATTTTTTGTTAATAACGCAAACATATCAAAATAGTTATACATTTCTTCTGTTAAATTGATGCTTATTGGCGTTTTTTGACTGTAAGTTTCTTGAATTACTTGTTCAATTGCTTCCCCTACTTTGTCATAAAATTTAATTCCAAATGCTTCTACTTTGATTTTGTCATGGTCTTTTGAAACCTTTGCATATTTAATTAAATGTTCTTCAATATATAGCCCTAGGCAACTTGAATTCGCCATCGTTCTCTCCTTTTTTAATTGATATATTTTTATTTTCTACAAATTCACAAAATTCATACTTGAATATTTTACACATTTCTTCAAATATATTTATATTTTATCTTTATTTTCCAAAAAGTCAATAGGTTTAATATACTTGTAATAAAAACGTAACATTTTTGTAACACTATACTTTCGTCTGTTTTTTTAATTTACAAATAAAAAATCCATCTGTATTTTTATTTTGATATACTTGTATATATTTCTCTTTTTCGACAAATTTTTTAAAAAACTTTTCCTTAATATTATTTATTTCTTCGATTTCAAAATTTTTATTATTTTTTAAAAAATTATGAATGATATTTTGATTTTCCTCTTTTAATATACTACAAGTGGAATAAACTAATTCTCCTCCCACTTTTAAATATTTAGAACAAGTTTCTAATATCGCTTCTTGTATTTCCGTAATTTCTTTTATATCTTCTTTTTTTCTTTTCCATTTGATATCTGGTTTTCTTTTTAATACGCCAATTCCTAGGCATGGTACATCGAGCAAAATTTTGTCGAATTTTTCCGCATACTTTTCTTCATATATGGTTGCATCTTTTACTTCTGTTTCTATTATATTTATCCCCAATCTTTCAGCTGCCCTATCTACTAACTTCACTCTATGTTCATGCAAATCCCAAGCTACAATTTTTCCTTGATTTTTCATCCTTTCTGCTAAATAAGTTGTTTTTCCTCCAGGACTACTGCAAGCATCCAATACTTTTTCACTTGGTTGTGGATTTAAAATCACAGGAATTAATCCTGCTGCCTCATCTTGGACAGTAAATTTTCCTTCTTGAAAACTTTTTCTTCCTTCTATATTTTTAGCACCTTCCAATAATAGAAAATTTTCTAAATCAGCTTTCTTAACCTTTATCTTTTCTTTTTCTTCTAATTCTTTTATTAAATTCTCTTGGTCTGTTTTTAAGGTATTTACTCGAATGCAAAATTTCGGTTTCAAATTAGAGTCTTGGCAAATTTTTGTTACTTCTTCCAGTGTTTTTTCTTTTCGTAATTCTTCTACAATCCATTCTGGCATAGAAGTAGTTTTTGAAATTCTTTCTATATCATTTTCAATTTCAAATAAATTATCATAATCCTCTTTCTGTACTTTTCTTAAAATGGCATTTACAAAATTGCTACTTGCTTTATGTCCATATCGTTTTGCTAGATTAACCCCTTCATTTACAGCTGCTGATTTTGGCACTTTATCTAAAAATAAAATCTGATAAATGCTCATTCTTAAAATATTTAAAATCCAAGGTGAAATCTTTTTAATGCGAATCTTCGAATATTTCTTTATCACTTCATCAATTGTTAACTTCCAAGAAACTGTACCATAAACAATTTCCGAAATAAAACTAATATCTTTTGCTTTTATTTCTTGCTTTTCTGTTGTTCTCCTTACTCCCTTCAAAGCTTCATCCAATGCAATATTGGAATAAGCTCCATTTTTCTCAATATCATATAGAACTTTCAACGCTATTTCTCTTGGTTTATCAATCATCTTTTTCCTCCTAGAAGGGATTATATAATTTCTAAATAAAAATTTCCACACATTTTGTATATTTTTTCTAAATTTCGGAAAAGATACCTATAAAAGATTTTTGGGAGGTTAATTATGGATATAAAAAAACATTTAATCATAACAGGTAATTCTACTGTTTCTTGGAAAGACGCCATTGTAAAAGCAATTGCAGAAGCATCCAAGACAATTGATTATTTATCAGAAGTAAAAATTTTAGAGCAAAGAGCCAGTATTGATGGCGATAAAATTATTGAATATTTTGTTGACTTAGATATTAGTTTCATTCTTGATTTAGATAGAAAAAAAAATTAAGGAGGTATATATGAGTACAAATCCATTAGAAACAAAACAAACTTATCAAGATTATGTAGATAAAAAATCACCCAACTCACCCATCTTAAAAAACTGTTTTAATGCCTTTTGGGTTGGTGGACTAATTTGTACCATTGGACAAGTTATACTTAATATATGCAAAGAAAGAGGTTTTGATACCCAAACTTCTGGCACAATTGTTTCCATTTTATTAATTGGAATTTCTGCATTTTTAACAGGTCTCAATTTATTCAATAAAATTGGGAAATTTGCAGGTGCTGGTTCTTTAATTCCTATTACAGGATTTGCCAACTCAATTGTTTCCCCTGCCATGGAATACAAATCAGAAGGATATGTTATGGGAGTTGGCGGTAAAATGTTTACCGTTGCAGGCCCTGTTTTAGTATTTGGTATCTCTGCTTCCATTTTAGTTGGCATTGTATTTTTAATCTTTAATACTCAAAGTATGACTTTGGTTTAAAAATTTGCTAAAGTTGCCAATGGTTCCGGATTTAAATGGCAACTTAGTTTATCCTTTATCAATAAATAAAATTTGAACCGTTGCCATTTAAACCCGGAACCATTGGCAACTTTAGAGGAGAGGATATTTTGGAAAAGTTAGGAAAACAAACTATAAAATTTAATACCCCACCAACGATATTAGATTGTGCTTCTATTGTTGGACCTAAAGAAGCACAAGGTCCTTTGGCAAAATATTTTGACCAAACTTTAGAAGATGAGTTTTGGGGTGAAAAAACCTGGGAAAAAGCGGAAAGTAAAATTATAAAGGAAACTGTAAATACTGTTATTTCTAAATCTGGTGTACCTGCCAACGAAATTGATTGTATGTTTGCAGGTGATTTATTAAATCAATGTATTTCTTCTAGTTTTGGTTTGCGTGAATTAAGTATTCCTTTTTTAGGTGTATTTGGTGCTTGTTCTACTTTTGTTGAGTCGATGAGTTTAGGTGCCATCGCCATTGAGAGTTTTGCAAATCATGTATTATGTGCTACTTCTAGTCATTTTTGTAGTGCGGAAAAACAATTTCGATTTCCTTTAGAATTAGGAAATCAACGACCACCTACTAGTCAGTGGACTGTAACTGGTTCTGGTGCCGCAATTTTGGCAAAAGAAGGGCAAGGCCCTTATATTACCCATATTACCCCTGGGAAAATTGTAGATATGGGAATCAAAGATGCTAATAATATGGGAGCTGCTATGGCACCTGCTTTTGCAGATACTTTAATAACTCATTTTTTAGATACCGGAAGAAATCCTAGTTATTATGATGCTATTATTAGTGGTGACTTAGGTCATGTTGGAAAAGAAATTGCTATTGATATTGCTAAATCACAAGGTTATAATATCAAGTCAAATTATAATGATTGTGGCGTTTTAATCTTTGATAAAAATGCTCAAGATACTCATTCTGGTGGTAGTGGTTGTGCTTGTTGTGGAACTGTTTTTTCTGGTTATTTATTTCAACAATTGAAAGAAAAAAAGATGAAAAAAATATTGTTAATTGCAACTGGTGCTTTAATGAATTCAACCAGTTCGCAACAAGGTGAATCCATTCCAGGTATTGCTCATGCAATTAGTATCGAAATTTAAACATTGCTAGAAAGGATGAATTATTTATGAATGTTAATTGGGCTAATGTTTTTGATTGGATGATGTTATTCAAATGCTTTATAACTGGAGGAATCATTTGTATTATTGGTCAAATTTTAATTGATAAAACTAAACTTACTCCTGCTAAGATACTCGTTATTTTTGTAACTGCTGGTGCTATTCTTGGTGGATTAGGAATTTATCAACATATTGTAGATTTTGCAGGTGCTGGTGCTACGGTTCCTCTTACTGGTTTCGGTTACAATCTTGCCAAGGGAGCCATCGAAGCTGTTCAACAAAGTGGTTTAGTAGGTGCTTTTACTGGAGGTGTTAAAGCTGCTGCTGGTGGTATTGCTGCTGCTGTTTTCTTTGGTTATTTAGCTTCTTTGATTTCTAAACCAAAAATGAAAAAGCAATAATTAGAAAGGAAAAAGACGCAAATGCATCGCATCTGCGTCTTTTCCTTAGCCTACTAAACGTCCTTCAAAAGTGTAGTAGTTCTCTCTTCCAGTTTTCTTGCTGGTCTTTTTGATTACTACTCCACATCCCTTAAATACAACCGCCAGCTGATTTTCGGAATCTGATTCAATGAGATTTCCCACTTCATCGTAGATAGACTCTTTTTCATCATCTACTACCTTCACAAATAATTCATTTCCTACAGCTGAGTATTTTACGACAGCTGTTTGCGGAACCTGGCAAATCTTCTGGCACTGTGAAATGCTGAACACTGTTATTTCTCCCTTGTCCAGACACTGCACAACCTTATGCTCTCCCAAATCAATTCCATTTACAATTTGATATTGTTTTTTTATGGAAGTGTTCTGTTTTGCCTTGTTATCCGTTTTCTCCCGTGATGTGGAAATCTTCACCTCATTTTTGTGAATGCTTATACTCCGATATCCATCCATTGTTTTAACTGTATTTGTTGTCATAATAGACCTCCTTTTATTAACCCTTTTGGGTATTCTATCTTCTATTTTACCACATTATGTTAAATTTTGCAATAGTACCTATACAACAAAAAAGAACTCCTTTAGAGTTCTCTTAAATATCTTATGCTTTTTTAGCTACTTCAGCAATTTCTGTGAATGCTTTTGGATCTGTTACAGCAATTTCAGCTAACATTTTTCTATTAATTGTAACATTTGCTTTTTTCAATCCAGCAATCATTTTACTATAGGTTGTTCCATTCATTCTTGCTGCTGCATTGATTCTTGCTATCCATAATTTTCTAAAATTACTTTTTTTATCTTTTCTTCCTACATATGCATATGCTAAAGATTTCATAACTGCTTGATTTGCATTTCTAAATCTATAACTTTTTGCTCCATAGTATCCTTTTGCTTGTTTTAATACTTTTTTATGTCTTGCTCTT
>CARUQW010000002.1:0-45206 GCA_949077355.1 uncultured Clostridia bacterium
GTTTTGATTAATTCTTTGTCGGTTAGAATCATGTTTTTGATATATTTGTAAGGTGGAAATGTTTTATTGATTTCTTTGATTTTTTGCCAAATGATATTTTCTAGTTCTTCTGTGGTAGTATTTGGATATTTTTCTTCTATTACTTCTTTATCATATACGATTTTAACAGACAGTTTTAAGTCGTTTTTGTCTTTTTGGTCTGGCATACCATATACAATACATTCACTTACTTCGTCCATTCGATTAATTAACGTTTCTAATTCATCTGGAAAAACCTTTTTTCCATTTTTTAAAACAATCATGTCTTTTTTTCTACCAGCTAAAAATAAATACCCTTCTTTGTCAAAATAAGCTAAATCTCCTGTATAAAACCATCCCTCTTTTAAAACGTTATTGGTTGCTTCTTCATTTTCATAATAACCAAGCATTACATTTGGTCCTTTTACTCTAATTTCCCCTATTCCTTGGTCATCTTGATTATATAATTCCAATTGCACATTTTCCATCGGAAATCCAATCGAACCATATTTCATCTTTTTTACATTCTCTGCTGCAATAACAGGAGAAGTCTCTGTTAATCCATATCCTTGAACTACATTAATTCCCAATTCATTAAATCCTTGTGATACTTTTTTATCCAATGGTGCTCCTCCAGATATTACAAATCGTAAGCTCCCACCTAATTCGTTTAAAATCTCTTTGAATATTTTTTTTCTAATATCAATATGGAATTTTAATAAAATGTTGCTTAGTTTTTTTGCAAAAGCAACTGCTTTGGTTTTTCCTTTTTTAGCTACTCCTTGTTCAATTCTTTTATAGATAGCTTCTACTAGTAATGGTACACCAACAAATATGGATACTTTATATTCTTTTAAATTTTGTGCAATATAACGAAGTCCATCTGGAAAAACTGTTGTTACACCAAAGGCTAACATAACAATCATACAAGTAGAACCAAAAATATGATGGAATGGCAAGAATGCTATATTTACATCTTCTTTTCGAATATCCTCTACTAATTGCATACTATATACATTAGAAGTTATGTTGTTTTGTGAAAGCATAACTGCTTTCGATTTAGAAGTAGTACCTGATGTAAATAACAATATGTTCATTTTATAACTATCAATTTTAGCTTCTACATATGTATTATTTCCAGCCTGCCATATTTCTTTTCCTTGTTCTTTTAACTCTGGTATAGATAAATATCCCTCTTTTCTCGACATACAAATGTAGTTTTCTATTTTAGCATTTCCCCTATTTCTAATTTCTTCTATATTTTCTGTATATTTTTCATCAAACACTACTACATCTGCTTTGCTTCGAATGATACAACTTTCTAATTCATCTACTTGTAATTCTTTATCTAATGGGATACTAACAATACCACCTAATAAATTTGCTAGATGCGTCATAACCCATGCATAGCAATTTCTTCCTACAATAGCTACTCTTTTATTTTGGTATCCTAAATCATAGAATTTCGTTCCTAATGAATTTACTTCTTCTAACAATCTGGTATAACTTACATTTTCATAAGTTAGTTCTTTTTTTTCATTTTTATGTTTTATAATAAATGCTGTTTTTTCCTTGTACTTTTCTGCTGAATGATAAATAAGTTCTTTTATATTTTCAAATTCTGTAGCTTCAAAATATTTTTCTCTTTCCATAATTTCTACTCCTTAATCTAGTATCAATTACTAGGTTACCATACATTAAATATCTTGTCAAGCTGTTGACTAAACATTCAAAAGGTGGTATGATTAGTGCTACGAGGTGATTAATGTGAATACAGAAATTGAAAATTTTCATCTTCCTAGATGGCACGAACTTCCAACAATTGATTTATATATTGATCAAGTAGTTTCTTTATTAGAACAACATTTAACTGGTTATATTAAAAACGATAATGAAAAAGAAGAAAAATTGGTTACCAAAACCATGATTAATAACTATGTAAAACATGGTGTGATTAAACCACCTATTAATAAAAAATATAGAAAAGAACATACTGCTTCTTTGTTTGTTATTTTTATTTTAAAAGAAGTTTATAGTATTAATGATATTAAAAAATTAATTAGCTTAGGGATTGATACTTCTCCAATTGAACAAGCTTATAATCGTTTTTGCTCTGAATTGGAAAAAGCTATTCGTATTGTTTTTGCTGAAAAGAATTATGTTAAAAATAGCAAACTTTCTCAAGAACAATACATTTTGAGAAATGTAGTTCAATCTTTTGCTAATAAATTATATGTACAAAAGGTTTATTTGAAAAAATAAATTGAATGGATGATACTCTATTTAATAGAACATCATCCATTTTTATTGTTTTTACTAACCTTCTCTGGCACAATTTTTTTGAATTGCTTTGTATTTTATTTCATTCATCTAATTCATATACTCCATTTTCTAATCTTAAATTTAAGTTTGGTTTTAATTTAAATACTGGTCTTAATCCCGACGTACAAAGCTGTCCACCTTGGCAATTCTCAGTGCAACCATTTGCCCACCTAAAAAGTCCAAGGCACTTCCCATCATGAGGAACGATGTCATTTCCCTGTGCGTCACTCATATGAAGTCCAGCAAGATAATTGTTGTTACCACTACTAGTACCGAAAGCTTCTATATCCCCAAAAATATTCAAATCCTGATTTCAACAAATTCAGTTCCTTACATTTGTCATAATCTAGACAGACACGTGTATCAGGATACCTACATGAAGGAATAGAACTATAGTAGCCAGGAAGAATAGCTGTATCTGAAAAAACTCCATTCGAATCTGAACCAACTGCTCTAGCAACAGTTGCATAGTTAGAATTTAAGTAATTCTGCGAACGTTGGTATAATATACTAGTAGCATTGTTCCATCCATTTCCAGTATTGGCCCATCCACCTGTACCTCCTAGTGTTACACTTTCCAAAAATTGCATAGAAATTACCTGTATTCCGATTTTTGCCATATTCTGTATTTTCATCCCAAAGTACAGCACATTTTATTTTATTTCCGTTTTTATCAATATAATTAACATATTCTCCATTTTTTATATTACTAGTAGTAGGGGCTGGTGATACTGTGATTGGTCCTTTTACTGTTTCTGTTTTGTTTGTTGCTTTATCCACTGTTAAAATATGCAAATAATAAGTTCCTGTTGTTGTTATTTTTGTTTTTACCTCACTTTGATTTTCTTTGAAAAATCCTCCTGTGTAACTAGCTTCATTTTTTCCCAATAAAGTATTGCTTTTTGTATAAACCCATTTACATTTTGTCATATCTACACCACTGACCCCATTATCACTTTGTGTTACTGTTGCTGTAATTTCTGTATTTGTATCAATACTTGTAGCACTAAAATTTATTGTTGCTTGGTTTGGGTCTTCTTTATCAATTTTGTCAATTGGCTTAGTTGCTGTTCCTCCTATTTCATCTAATTCATTAATTAGTCTTGCATAAATCATTCCATTCTTTTTAAATATTATAGCTGTACTATATTTCTCCCATGTTGTTCCATCTGTTGAATATTGTAGTGTATTTTTCCCTGTATCTATATTTGCTTTTAATTCTACTGTTACATCTGTATTCGTGTATCCACTTGGATTTAATTGAAAGGTTATATCTCCTTCTTGTAAATTTGGTGGTGGATTTTTTCCTTGTTCTCCTACATATCTTACTTCATCTTCTGTTATTTCGTAAACATATCCTTCTTTCGTAATAACTCGTAATGTCGTAGGATTTTTTACTACTACACTTGCTCCTTCTAAGGTTCCTTTTCTACTAATTTCTTCTTCGATTGCTTTTTTGTATCGTTCCATATATTCTTCTGCAGTTAAATTTTCTAGTATTTTTTCATCTCGTAGTCCGTTTCCTATGATTTGTAATACCTCTTTATATTGTGCCTTTTTACTTTCTTCTTCTGCTGCCGTTGCTTTCGTTATCACTCCATTTTGTCCCGTTAAAGTTGCAATACTTACTCCTGCTAAAATTAATAATACAATAATTGTAATTACTAATGCGATTAATGTGATTCCTCTGTTTCTTCTCATAATTTACCCCTTCTTTTGTTTGTATTTTATCTATGAGAAATTTTATCGCTTTTATCAGATTTACGTCAACAATTTATCAGTTCTATTTTTTTCTATATAACAATAAAATCAGAAAACCCATTTATATGAGTTCTCTGATTTCTGTTATGAACAAATTTCGCTGATTTTATGAAAATTTCTTCAATTCATAAAATACCATTTTTTTGAAATATTCCTTCCACTGTGGATAACATGCTGGAACATCCGGAAAACTGCTTTTTTCATTCAGTGCAGTATAAAACTTCCTAACTTCATCAAGTATCCTTTTGTCATATACTACACTTCTTAATTTTTCCCAGTTCTCTGCTGTATCAGTAAATTTGGGTGAATAGACATCAATTTCATACATTAATGCTGGCTGCCCATCTTTGCCTACATAGCGTTCATCATATCCCTGACGATGTGCAACCAATGTGTTGCCCATCATTAAAAGGACTTCCTTTTCTTCTGGTTTAAGATAATCCTTACCCAGTTTCTCCATATCGAAGGCAACAACACCATAATGGAACTTATAACGGCAAATGGCTAAACCATTTTTATTGCCATACCCTAATTTCATAATCTCATCAACTGTAAGCTTTGTAGTCGATGTAAGTGCATTAACTACACTTTGACCTTCCGAAATTTCACTTTGCCGACAAGCTCTAACCGTTTCACCTATGGTGCTATTACTTCCGCTAGCAAAGCAATACAAATGTGTAAATAAATGAATCATCTTTTCAACTCCCAATGGAGTTAATAATTCCGGCGTTTGTTTCTTACCTTCATTAAAACGATCTCTTTCTGCTGTTTCTCCGCCCATTATAGTATTTAATGTAACATAAGCCTTTTTGGCGTTTACAACACTTTCATCAAAATCTTTTGCTTCAAAGTACTTTCCGTCTGGCATTCCCATATAGTATTTAGCTGCTGAAATCATTTCTTGAGTTACTACTTCTCCTGACTTCCGTAAAGCATTTACCCCTGCACTCGTTTGTAAAAACTTCATTAAATGTTGTTTTGTAAATTTGCTCATCTTAATTCCTCCTGTCAAAAATACTGAAGATACATAGTTTACTGCTAGTCAATTGACTAATCATTGTCTCTATCTCTTACTGTATCCCTCCTTTAGCAATTGAGACAATAGGTTAAAACATTTTCAAAAGTTACATAATATCTGCAATGTTATCATATTTATGTGAAATTGTCAACCATTTTAAAAGAACATCACTTTTAAGATGTTCCTTCATATCCTTTTTCAATTATGGATGCTTCAATTTCATTGACTCTTTTCATAATCGATACCAGTAATTTAGTAAGTATTACCTTCATATTTTTAACATTTATAGCAATTCCTTTTGCTGAACATGCCTCTTTTAACTGATGATACTCCCTCTTAAAAATTGGCAACATAGACAAAGAAATACAGACTAATAATTCAATATCTTCTGGATTTATTTTCAACAATTTTAATGGCATACAAAGATTTTTTACGGTATTGGCAATTCCTTTCACTGTCGTTGTTTTTGCATAAATATAAGTGATATGGCATACCAAGATTAATTTAATCGCCACCATAAAAGCATAGGTGTAATTCGCTAATAACCAATTAATTACTACTGTTACTAAAATAAAAGGTAACAATTTTATGATACTTTCAATTGTACCTATTATTTTCGTTTTAAAATATATCATTGCTACTATATTGATTAAAAATACAATACATAACATCACATAGCTATCTATAAAAAATATAAGAGTAGCATAGATAACAAAACTTAAAAACATTATTATATTTTTCATCTTTTAATCATTTCCTTTAGCTTGTCTGTTAATTCGTCAACAGAATAATCTGTTAAACTAATTTTAATTTTTTCTTGTTTTAGTTTTTGTATTATTTGTAATACCATTGGAATTTTGATATCATATTTTTCAAAAATTTCTAATTCATTTGCTAACTCTTCTTTTCTTATTTCTGCAACAATTTCACCTTCTTGTAACAAAATAATTCGATCTGCTAGCAACATTTCTTCCGCCATATTCGTTATATAAATGATTGTGTACCCTTCCTTTTTTAGTTTCTCTGCAATCTGATATATTTTCTCTTTTCCTTTGCTATCAATCATTGTAGTTGGTTCATCAAATATAATATACTTAGGTTGTTTTGCTAAAATTTCTCCAATAATCACCCTTTGTTTTTGTCCTAATGATAATTCATATAAATCCTCTTCTATTTTGTCCTTCATACCTACAACTTGTAAAGATTCTTGGATACGTTTTTGAATTTCTTCTTTTTCTAAGTCCTTTAACGCAAATGATACCTCATCTTCGACATGATTAAATATAATCTGATTTTCTGGATTTTGGAATACAATTCCTACTTTTTTTCGTATTTCTTCTTTGTTTTCCTTTTTTGCAATATCCAAATCATCCATTGTGATTTTCCCATCTTTTGGTTTTATAATTCCCGAAAGTAATTTTCCTAGAGTAGACTTACCAGAACCATTTTTTCCCATAATCACAACCGTTTCTCCATCAGGTATATTCAAATTTATATTTTTTAAGATATTTTTTCCTTTTTTGTAATGATAACTTACATTTTCTACTCTAATCATTTTGTTCCCTCAAATATGTATTAAATGGTTTTCTTAATGCTTTTTCTAAAAACACAATCACAAGTACTTTAATTGGTATCATGATTAATTCTTTTATTATTCTAGCTGAAATTAATACCATAAAAGCTTTTCCTGTTGTTATACTAATCCATAATGTATTTAACCCTATATTGGCAATAATCGTAACTAAAATAGAAGCTAAAATCACTCTCCCAATAAATTGTTTATCTGTATAAGTATCTTCCTCTTTTTTGTATAACAAAAATCCATAAATTGCTCCTGCAACAGCTGTTGTGATTGTATAACCAATAAAATAGGAACCAAATGGAAATAACGTTGCACCAATTAAATCAGCAAGTACATTGATTAATATCGTCCATTTTGGACCCAGCCATACCGCACATAACATAGTTGGTACAAAGGAAAAACCGATGGTTACAATAGGTGTTTTAATGGATAAAAATCTTGCTAATACAATTGACATAGCCAATAATAATGCTGCTAAAATTATTTTCTTATTCTTTGACATTTTTTTCTTCCTTTCTTTAAAGGGATTAGAGGGACGTTCCTTAAAATCCCTCTTCTTACTTCATTTTTTCTTTGATTCGAACTAAAGTATTAAGGGCATCAATTGGTGTTAATTCATTTAAATTAATTTTGTCTACTTCATGTGCAATCTCAGCTAATTTATAATTATATAAATCAAACTGTCCTTCTACCTGCTTTTTGTCTTGTTTTTCTTGTTTTTTTCCTGTTAAGATATTTTTTCTTTCTAAAGAGCGTAAAATTTCATCTGCTTTTTTAGTTACTACTTTTGGAACTCCTGCTAAACGTGCAACATGGATACCATAACTTTCGTCTGTTCCACCTCTTACAATTTTTCTTAAGAAAATGATATCTTCTCCTTTTTCCTTTACAGCAATAGAATAATTTTTAATTCCTTCCAATTTATCCTCTAATTCTGTTAATTCATGATAGTGAGTTGCAAATAATGTTTTAGCCCCACACTTTTCTTGATCACTAATAAATTCAGCAACTGCCCATGCAATAGATAATCCATCATAAGTTGACGTTCCTCTTCCAATTTCATCTAAAATAACTAAACTATTAGCTGTGGCTTCTTTTAAAATAGTTGCTACTTCCATCATTTCTACCATAAATGTACTTTGTCCCATACTTAAGTCATCTGATGCTCCTACTCTTGTAAAAATTTTGTCAACTACTCCTATTTTAGCATATTCTGCTGGTACAAAACTTCCTACTTGTGCCATTAAAGTAATTAAAGCAACTTGTCTCATATAAGTAGATTTACCTGCCATATTTGGTCCTGTAATAATCGATAATCGATTTTCTTGCTTGTCTAAATAGGTATCATTTTCAACAAAACTTCCTGCTCCTAATATTTTTTCAATTACAGGATGTCTTCCATTTTTGATATCAATTGTACCAGAAGAATTAACTTCAGGCATACAATAATTCATATCTTCTGCCACTTCTGCAAAAGATGTCAAAACATCTAAACTAGATACAACTTCACTGGTTTTTTGTAATCTTTTTACATTTTTAGCAATTTCGTCTCTAATCTGTACAAAAGCATTGTATTCTAAATTTACTACTTTTTCTTCTGCCCCTAAAATTTGATTTTCTAAATTCTTTAATTCTTCTGTAATATACCTTTCAGCATTGGTTAAAGTTTGTTTGCGAACAAATCGGTCTGGAACTTGATTTAAATTGGATTTTGTTACTTCAATAAAATAACCAAATACTTTATTAAATCCAATTTTTAGATTTTTAATTCCCGTTTTTTCTCTTTCTTCTAATTCTAGTTGAACTAGCCAATTCTTTCCTTCTGTTTGTGCCGTTTTTAGTTTATCGATTTCATCATCATATCCTAATTTGATGATACCTCCATCTTTAATAGTCATTGGTGGATCATCTATAATTGCACCATCAATTAATTGATAAATATCTTGTAATTCGTCTAAATTGTCTGCCAAATCTTTTAATAAATCTGTTTTGCAATTGATAAGACATCTTTTTACCTCTGGTAATTTTAATAGCGAATTCTTTAAAGTTACCATATCTCTGGCATTAGCATTTCCATATGCCATTTTACCAGCTAGACGTTCTATGTCATATACTTTTTTTAAACTATCAATGATATCACCTCTTAACATGACATCATCTTTTAATTCTTTTACTGCATCCAATCTTCGATTGATTTCCAAAACATCAACAAGAGGGTCGTTTAACCATCTTCTCAAAGCTCTTCCTCCCATAGAAGTTGATGTTTTGTCTAACACCCATAGCAACGTTCCTTTTTTCGATTTATCTCTTAATTTTTCTGTAATTTCCAAATTTCTTCTAGCATTAATATCCAATGCCATGTATCTAGATAATTGGTATACCACAATTTTATTAATATGGTCTAAGGTAGTTTTTTGTGTTTGTTCAATATATTCTACTAAAGCATGAATTGAAGAAATAGCTAATGTTCTTTCATGAAAATCTTCGATTTTTTTACCATTGTTATCCACAATATTAAATCTTAAATCTAAATTTTCTACTTCCATATTAAAGAATTTATCATTAAATTTTGTAACATATACATTTTCAAATCGTTCTTTAATTTTGTCCATTTCTTCGCTGCAATCTGCCATCATAGAATTAACCACTAATTCAGATGGTGTATATCTTGCAATTTCATCTAGTAACATTGGAAAGTTGTGATTATCTTTAATTTCGGCAGAATAAAATTCTCCTGTTGATATATCACAAATACTAATTCCAAAGTAAATACCTGATTTAAAAATTGACATGATATAGTTGTTTTTTCTTTCTTCTAGCATGTTACTCTCTACTACTGTCCCTGGTGTGACAACACGAATAACGCCTCTTTTTACAATTCCTTTTGTATCTTTTGGATTTTCTAATTGCTCACAAATTGCTACTTTATACCCCTTGTTTACTAACTTGGCTATGTACATTTCTGCAGCATGATGCGGAACTCCTGCCATTGGTGCTCTTTCCGCTTGTCCACAATCTTTTCCTGTTAATGTTATCTCTAATTCCCTAGCTACTAAAATGGCATCATCAAAAAACATTTCATAGAAATCTCCTAATCGATAAAACAAAATACAGTCTTTGTATTCTTCTTTGGTTTCAAGATATTTTTGCATCATTGGTGAATATTCTGCCATTTATATTTCTCCTTTCAAATACCACATATGTTCAGAAATAATTTTCAAGTCCAATACTTTTCCAATTAAGTTTTTACTTCCTTCAAAAATAACTACTTTATTGCTATCGGTCCTTCCTGTTAACAAATCTTTGTTATTTTTACTTTTTCCTTCTACTAAGACTTTTTGTATGGTTCCTACATATTTTTGATTGTTTTCTTGAATTTGACTTTCTACTAAAGCTTTTAATTTATCAAATCTTTTATGTTTTTGTTCTTCTGGAATCTGATTTTTCATTTTATCTCCAGGTGTTCCTACTCTTCTAGAATAAATAAACATATATACTTGTTCAAATTTCACTTTACTTACCACATCTAATGTATCTTCAAATTCCTCATCTGTTTCCCCTGGGAAACCAACAATGATATCTGTTGACAATGTTAAATTTGGTATGTTTGCTTTCATTTTTTCCACCAAAGCTAAATATTGTTCTTTCGTATATTTTCGATTCATTTCTTTTAGTACTTTTGTATTTCCAGATTGTAATGGTAAATGTACTAATTTGCATACTTTATCACAACTTGCTATGGCTTCAATAACATCATCCGTAAAATCTTTTGGATGTGGTGATACGAAACGAATTCTCTCAATTCCTTCTATTTTATTAATTGCTTTTAATAAAGTAGCAAAAGAATTTACTCCTTCATACTCCTCAAATTTGATTTCTTTTTCTCTTTCTACTCTCAAATAAGAATTAACATTTTGTCCAAGCAGAGTAATTTCTTGATATCCTTGCTTTGCTAATTCTTTTACTTCATTGATAATATCTCTTGGTTGTCTACTTCTTTCTCTTCCACGTACATAAGGTACAATACAATAACTACAAAAGTTATTGCATCCATTCATAATGGTAACAGATGCTTTAATATTACTATCTCTTTTAATTGGTAACCCCTCATGAATTTCACCATCAATATCAATGATATCTTCTAATTTTTTCTTTTCTTGTATGGCTTTGTATAAATTCTCTGGGAATTTGTGTAAAGTATGGGTTCCAAATAAAATGTCAACAAAAGGATAGCTTTCTTTGATTTTATCTGTAATGTGTTTTTCTTGCATCATACACCCACCAATGGCAATAATGATTCCTTTTTCTTCTTTTAATCTTTTTAATTCTCCTAATTTTCCAAATAATTTATCTTCTGCATTTTCTCTTACACAGCAAGTATTAAATAATGCCAAGTCTGCTTCTTTTTGGTTATCTGTTTTTTCATATCCCATTTCTTCTAACATACCACATAGTTTTTCTGAATCATTTTCATTTAGTTGGCATCCCATTGTCAAAATGGTATATTTTAATCGTTTATTCTGGTTGACTTCTTTTACTTTTTTTCTATATTGTTTTTGTTCCTCTATTTCATTCATTGTTGTTTTTACTCTCCTTTTGGTTTGTTAAATCTTGTCCTATTTTATTACAAAATCCGCCATTTTTCAAGTTATTTTTGTAATTCCTTTCTATTTTCAAGCTTAAGTCTGGCTTATGTTAACATCCAATGATGTAGTGCACCTATTTTTTCGCTTGCAGTTTTTAAATATCATGTTATAATAATAGTATATGAATATGCTAAGGAGGCAATTATGGGAAAATTTGATTCTTTATTAAAAACCAAAAATACAAAAAGAACCTATCAATATGATTATACCAAACTATATAAAAAGGGACGTTTTGCGACTTCTGTTGACTATGATTATTTTGAAAATCTTTATGTATTAGAACTTTTAAATAGTAATAAAAAGAAAAAATATAATGAAGATTTAGTCACTTTATGGGCTAAATTAGATATGAGGAGTTATATTGATTATGATTTAGGGAATACCATTAATTTATATTTTACTAATAATTTCAATCGTATCCCAGTGAATCAATTAAACGATTATAATTATATGCATGAAGATAGTAGAAAGATGACACTTCTTGATATTAAATATATTAAAAACATGAAACTTGAAGGCATTGAATTTGAAAATCTATATTTAGCGACTTATGAAATTTTTGACATGGATAATATGTTTAGACCTTATGTTGTTCTTTTTAACCAAGATGCTCAAAATAATTTTATAGAAATCGGATATGGCTATGATTCAAATAATAATGGAAATATTGAACTATCGATTCAATCCTTCAATTATCCTTTATTTCTAACAACAAAAGGGTTCCTTATCTTGCCATTAATGAATAAAAAAATAAAATTAGATATTTATGATTACATTACAGACAAGGATATTCAAAAAATACATTCCACAGAAAAAATTCTTTAGAATTTTTTCTGTGGAATGTATTTTTTTGTATAGGTAAAAATCAAACGTGAACTGAAGCAACTTCAGTCCACGTTTTGTTTTATGCAAGACCGTATTTTTTCTTGAATTTATCAGCTCTACCACCAACTGTTTCTTGTCTTAAATTACCAGTCCAGTATGGATGACATTTTGAACATACGTCTACTTTTAAATCTTTTTTAGTTGATCCAACTTCTAAAACATTACCACATGCGCATGTGATTGTTGTTTGGTTGTAATTTGGATGTATTCCTTCTTTCATTTTCAGTTCACCTCTTTCTTATGTTAAAAATAATTTGACTGTGTTTTATCATAACATATTTTTTCAAATTTTTCAAGTATTATTTTTGATTTTGTTGATTTTGTTCTTCTTCATACATATATTCAGCTGAATAAAGCATCTCTTTGTTTAATGAAAGCTTGTTTATAAGTTTTCCCATAACATTAAAAACACAAGCAATAATTAAAATCAACATTCCAATTCTTTTCCAATTATTCTTTAACATGTCCTTTTCTTCCTTTCCAAAAACAATACATATTAATTATACTTTTATTTTTCAAAATTGTCAATAATTTCGTACTTTTTTGGTTACACTATCCTTGGTGATTAAAAAATGAAGAAAAAAAATGGAATGATAATAGCTATTTTATTAATTTTAATAATTGGTGTTGGCATTTTCCTTTATTTTAGAAATACAACATCAAACCCTACAAATGATGAAAATACTTATGAAGCCAATCGAACTTCTACACAAACTAATGATACTCCCCCAGAAAACTCCAAAAAAGAAGATACTGCTCCTACTGAGGTAAAAAAAGGGATAACGGAACCACCACCTCCTGTTGAAGAACAAATTGCTACATTTGCAACTAAAATATACTCAAGTGATGCCGCTCGCCAAAATAACATTTCCATTACCTGCAATACGTTAAATGGAACCATTGTAAAAAAAGGAGAGACTTTTTCATTTTGTAGTACAGTAGGTCCAGCTTCTTCCAACAAAGGTTATCAAAAAGCTGATATTTTTGACAAAGATGGAAATAAGAAAAAAGGACTAGGTGGACGGAAACTGCCAAATTAGTACCACTCTCTACAATGCCGTTTTAACAGTTCCTTCTTTGGTTGTCACAGAAAGACATGCCCATAGCAATTATGTTCCTTACATTCCTAAAGGGAAGGATGCTGCGGTAGCTTATGGTAGTTATGATTTAAAATTTAGAAATGACTCTGGAAATGATGTTAAAATAACAGCTTCTACTGATGGAGCAACTGTTACCACTACTTTATTATCCATAAAATAGAACCTATTACAAGAATAGGTTCTATTTTTCTATTTTATATTCATATATTTATATTAAAATAAAATCGGAGGTAAAAAATGAAAACTATAAAAAATATAATTGCAATTTTTCTAATCTTCTTTTTTTGTGTTTCTCCACTTTCTTTTGCTTATGATGCATCCAGTTCCTATGTATGGTCTATTGATAACGACACAACATCTGTAAATTCTACCAATGCTGTTCAAGTAAATTCAGATAACAAGGAAACCACTTCCTTAAGTTTAGAAAGTGGCTCTGCTATTTTAATAGAGCAATCTACTGGTCAAGTTTTATACGAACAAAATGCTCATGAACCATTACATCCTGCTTCTGTTACAAAAGTTATGAGTATTTTACTTATTATGGAAGCTCTTGAATCTCGGAACAATTTCTTTAAATGACCCTATTCCTTGTAGTGAAAACGCTGCTTCCATGGGTGGTTCTCAAATTTGGTTAGACCCTAGAGAAACTTTAAGTGTTGATGAAATGCTAAAAGCCATTTGCGTGGCTTCTGCGAATGATTGTGTTGTTGCCATGGCTGAATATCTTGGTGGTTCTGAAGATGGTTTTGTGCAAATGATGAACGATAAGGCTAAGCAATTAGGCATGAACGATACCACTTTTAAAAATTGCCATGGACTTGATGAAGATGGGCATCTTACTTCTAGTTATGATATCGCTTTGATGTCAAAAGAATTATTAAATCACCATCCACAAGTAACAAAATATACAACCATCTGGACCGACAGTTTACGTGATGGCAAATCAGAGCTTACCAATACCAATAAATTGATTCGAACTTATAAAGGTGCCACTGGTTTGAAAACAGGTTCTACGGGATTGGCCTTATATAATCTATCTGCTAGTGCAACACGTGATGACTTGTCCTTGATTGCAGTTATTATGAAAGCACCTTCTACTAAAGTTCGTTTTGCTGAAGCCCAAAAATTATTAGATTATGGTTTCAACACTTTTTCTTTTAAACAATTTGGTAAAAAAAATGAAACTGTGAAATCTGTTTCTGTTCATAAAGGTGTTCTCTCTTCCGTTGACGCCATTTTGTCAGAAACTGCTGGTACTTTAATCGAAAAAGGAAAAGACAAAAATATTGAACAAAATTTAATTTTAGATGATACTGTCTCTGCTCCTATTTCTGCAGGTCAAAAACTAGGTGAAATCTCTTTTACTTTGGATGGTAAAACTCTATCATCTGTAAATATAATTGCCAAAAATGATGTGGAAAAGCTAAATCTGTTTACTATGTCTAAAAAAGTAATTTACTCATGGATTGATTTATTACGAAGTTAACAAGGACGTTGCTAAACAACGTCCTTTATACTTCCCTCAATCCCCATTTATAAATTGCTTCTGCAAATCCACTTTCATCAACACTACGAGCAGTTGTATAAGTAGCTACTTTTTTCACGGCATCATAACTATTAGCAACCGCTACTCCAATGCCAGAATTTTGAATCATATCAATATCATTCAAATTATCTCCAATTGCCATAATTTCTGAAGAAGAGACTCCTAAATAATGGGAAAGAGTTGTTAATGCTTCATTTTTATTGGTATTACTTGGTGTAATATCTAAGTACTCATATTCTTTATTAATAATCTTATCTTTATATTGATTGGCTTTACTGACTCTATAAATTGTCAAATTCATCTTTTGGTTTAGCTCTTCTTGTAATTTTAGCAAACTAGAAGGGCTTGAAATGATTAATTTAAAAACAATTGGATGTTGATTTTCTATATATTCTTCTATATTCGGAACTATTTTAAAATCTAAATCACTTGAAAAAATGGAATCTTTTAAAATAAAATTTCTTAAGTCCATATAACGTAATTCTGGTGTAATCACTTCGTTTTCTGTATACAAATGAATATGTAATTTTTCTTTTTTAGCTATCTGAATGCACGCATTAATTTCTTCTTGTGTTAAGGTTTTTCTAAAAATTTCTTTTCCGTTTTTCAAATCTATAATTTGATTTCCGTTTCCAAAAATGCCATAGTTTGCATGTACATCATGACAAAAATTTTTTACCATAGCATATGGCTTTCCCGTGCAAATCGTAAAATCAACATTTGATTGTTGCATATCTTGAATGGCTTTTCGATTTTGCTCTGTCATCTTATTTTTTTCTCCTATCATAGTTCCATCAATATCACTTGCTACTAGGCGTATCATACATTCTCCTTTTTCATTTTTGCTCATTATATCATTTCATTTTTTATTTGTGAACTATTAAAATTAAAAAGTTTACTATATTTCTTATCTTGTAAAAAATATAATAAACTTTCAATTTTTTATTCATCTTCCATTGTTTCATCATATTCGAATTCATAAGTGATTTCTTCTTTTTCTGGCTTTTTATTTTTTTTCGTTTTTTCTACTTCTTTTTCAATTTTGTTTTCTATTGCTTTTTTATCTTCTTCCTCTTTTTTCATACTCTTATTATGCTTATTCTGCATTTCTTTCAATATTTTCTGTGTTTCCTCTTTTCTGTTTTGCATGCAACGATTCATCATATGATTCGTTTTTTCTATTAAATCTGGTACATAATCTAATAATTTGTCTAAAGATGATGTATGATTAACTGGCATCAATTTAACATTATTGGATTGAATCACAAGAAAAGCAATTGGATTAATTGTTACACCTGCTCCACTACCTCCTCCAAATGGTAATCGATACTGAATTGCCTCTTCTTTATCTTTCTTTGTGTATTCATCTATTGTTTCTCCTTTAAATTCACTACCTCCTGCTGCAAATCCAAACGATACTTTTGATATGGGAATAATAACAATATTATTCGAAGTTTCAATTGGTTCTCCGATAATTGTATTAACATCTATCATATCTTGAATACTATTCATAGCTGTAATCATAAGGCCTTCTATTGGATGTTCGCTCATATTCCTTCACTCCTTTTCTATTTAAAATATAAATGATATTTATAATATGGCTTATTTTTACTTCAAATATACCTGAAACAGATAGATTTACCAAATTTTGATTTTGATAAATAGGATTTATCATAAATATTTGATTTTCAAATTTCTTGACTTTTTTACGTAAAATAATAGCAATTATTGTGCTAATAGCAGGAACAATAATAGAAGTAAAGCTTGCATTTTCTGTTCCAATGTCGATGTGTAAATTAATTTTTTTAATTAAAATATTTAATTTTTTAACCATCTGTAATATTTCTTTATCAAGAGAAATGTTTTTTTCAAATACGGTAAAATCTATTTTTTTAATTTTTTCTTTTACTTTCATTTTTTCTAATTTCATTTTTGTTAAATCAATTTTAAAAACAGGTACAATTCCTAGCGCACATAGTTTAATAATTATTTTATAGTCTTTGTTAATATGTCTTTGCGTTTGAGAAGTAAATCTAAAATCAATAATTTCTATTCTTATTTTTGAAAAAAATAAGATGGCAATTATCCCCATAACCACTAAGAATAAAAAAAGAAAAACCAATTTCTTCGCCTCCTTTGAAGCTTTTTATTAGTTTTTCCATTTTTTTCTTTTTTAAACCGATTAACTTACTTTTTTAGATTTTTCTACTGTGATATCACCAAAAAGTTCTTCTTGCCTTGTTTCTACTTTACTTCTTCTTGATAATTCTAATAATCCTGAGAATGCTGTAACAACTTCTTGTCTATTATGTTTTTTTAGTGAGAATAATTTGTTGAAAACAAATTTCTTTTGTTTTACTAAAACTTTAAACATCTCTTTTACTTTGCTGGCTACTGTATAATTATCTGTAATTGCTATTTTTTCAATATTTTTAGCATTCTGATTCAGTTTTACACTATTTCTTTCTACTAAATTTTTATAAATTTCTGGTAGGAATGTTTTTTCATATTCTTTTTCTAATTTCTGTTTTGGTAATGCAATCTCCTCTTGAGCTTTAAAATATCTTCTTGAAAAGTCAAGATAATTGCTTTTGAATACTTTGCTAATTTCTTTGAATTTTTTATATTCAATAATCCTACGAATCAATTCTTCTTCTGTAATTTCTTCCTCTTCTTCCTCTTGTTTTGGCAATAAATTTTTGGATTTTAAGTATAACAAAGTAGAAGCCATTACCAAAAATTCACTAGCAATTTCTAGATTTAACTTTTCTTGTTCTTTTAAATAATCAATATATTGGTCTGTAATTTCACTTAAATGAATATCATAAATATTCATTTTATTTTTATCAATTAAATGACATAGTAAGTCTAAGGGACCTTCGAAATTATCTATTTTGATTGCATATTTTTTTGTTTCTAATGTTAGTATTGCCATTTTTACTCCTTCCATGGGTATTCCAATCGATTAATTTTCTATTGCTTGATTTATATTTTCTGATTTATATCCTTTCTTTAGCAGGTATTGCTTTATTTCTTCTTGTTCCATTGATGTCGATTTTTTATATAAAATATTTTCAGCTGATTTGATTTCATATTCCTCTAATTCTTCTTTGTTTTCACTTATATAGTCTTCAATTGTCATTTTATTTAATCCTTTTGCTATTAGCTTATATTGAATTTCTTTTAATGATAAGTTTTTTAATAGCATAAAATTCTGAATGGTTCTTTCTATATAATCTTTATCATCAATGTATTTTGCTTCTTTTAAATATTCAATCACATCTTCTAGCATATTTTCGTCAATCGTACTTGAGAATTTCCTTCGTATTTCCTGTTCTGTTCTTTTTTTATATAATATATATTTCAATATTTTTGTTTTTGCTTTATCAAATTCTTCTACTGTGTACATTTTTCTTCCTTTCTTCGCTTTCCTATTTTACTACAAACGATAAAAAATAGCAAGACTTTATAGAATAGGAAAAAGACTAAAGAAATCTATCCTTCCTCTAGTCTTTTTTGCTATCTTATTCTTCTTCGTCATCATCATTGTTTGGTAATTCTTCTCCTAAGCTTTGTTCAAATGCTTTAGCAAAATTTTCTCTTACTTTGGCTTCTATTTCTTCCAACATTTGTGGATTTTCTTTTAGATATTTCTTAACATTTTCTCTTCCTTGACCAATTCTGTCTCCATTGTAACTAAACCAAGAACCTGCTTTTTCTACAATGTCTAAATTAACTGCCATATCTAGAACGTTACCAACTTTTGAAATTCCTTCTCCATAAACAACATCGAATTCGGCTTCTCTAAATGGTGGCGCTACTTTATTTTTTATAACTTTAACACGTACACGATTTCCTTTGAATTCTCCGTCTTGTTTAATATTTTCTATTTTTCTGATATCCATTCTAACAGATGCATAAAATTTTAATGCTCTACCACCTGTTGTTGTTTCTGGATTTCCAAACATAACCCCTATTTTTTCTCTTAATTGGTTGATAAAGATTAAAACAGTTTTTGTTTTATTTAATGCTCCTGCTAGTTTTCTTAATGCTTGTGACATTAATCTTGCTTGAAGTCCCATATGGGAATCTCCCATGTCACCATCAATTTCTGCTTTTGGAACTAATGCTGCAACAGAGTCAACAACAATAACATCTAATGCTCCGCTTCTTACTAAACTTTCTGTGATTTCTAATGCTTGTTCTCCTGTATCTGGTTGTGATACAATTAGGTTATCAATATCAACCCCTAATTTTTTCGCATAAACTGGATCTAAGGCATGTTCTGCATCAATAAATGCTGCTTCTCCTCCCATTTTTTGTGCTTCTGCTACTACATGTAATGCTAGTGTTGTTTTACCAGATGATTCTGGTCCATATACTTCTATAATTCTACCTCTTGGTACTCCACCAATTCCTAATGCTATATCAAGGCTTAGTGCTCCTGTTGGTATAGCTTCTATTTCCATTGCTTTGAATTCTCCTAATTTCATAACAGACCCTTTACCAAATTGTTTTTCAATTTGGCTCATAGCCATTTCTAATGCTTTCTTCTTTTCTGTATTTTCTCCCATTATTTTTCCTCCTATTTTTGAACTTTTGTTTGATAATCTTATTATATACCAAAAAAATGTTTTGTCAATACTTTTTTTAATTTTTTTATTTTATTTGTACCATTCTTCTATTCCATAAAATTGATAAAACCAATTAGGCGTGATTTCTCCTACTAAACCAGAATTATAAGCTACTGTATATTTGTTATTATATAAACTAATATATGGAATGTCAGTTTTATAAATTTCAGCTAATCTTGTGTATTTTTCTTTTAAAACATTTTCATCTGTTGTATTTTTTATTTCATTCATAATATTGCTTACTTCTTCATTTTTATAACCTGCAATGTTTCCGTCTCCCAAATAGGTAGTAAGATTTGGTGACGGAGAAAGTGTCATACTACATAAAGCAATGTCATAGTTTTTGGTATTAATACTATTGTTATATTGTTCATCAGATGCTTGTACAATATTAATTCCAATTCCTTGATTTCCCAATTGCTGTCTTATATTTTCAGCGACCGCTATTCTGGAAGCATCGCTTGCTCTAACTAAAAGATTTAATCCTATTTTTTGGGTTTTATAGTTTTCTGTTTTTTGCCAACTTCCTGAACGATAAGCCCATCCATTCTCGACTAAAATTTGTTTTCCTTGCTCCATATTATAGCCACTACTTGCATCTTGTCCCTGTGATAGCCAATTTCCATAATCTAATGGAAAGCTACTTGTAAAACATTTGTTATTAAAAATACTTGAAACAATATTCTCCTTATCGATTGAATAAGATATTGCTTTTCTTATTTCTTGTCTAGCTAAAAAAGTATTTTGCATATTAAATGCTAAAAAGGTATGTTCCCTTCCTTTTAACTCTTTTGAACTATATCCTATCGTTCCAATATATTCTTGTAAGTTTTCATTCGTTGTTGCAATTAAATCAATATTTCCTATTTTAAAGCTGTTATATAATTCACCAATTGAAGAATATAAATTTACTGTAATTTTTTCAATTGTTCGTTGTTTTTCTCGATTCCACCATCCTTCATTTTTTTCTAAAATAATATAAGATGATTCAACTTCTGCAATTTTATATTTTCCAGTTCCGACTGGTGAATTATTTTTAGAAGTATTTACAAAATCTTCATTTTCATAATAATCTTTCGATAAAATTGGGAATGTTAATTGATATTCATAGAAAGGTATTTCGCCATCTAAGTTGATTTTCACAGTATAATCATCTACAATATCAACTCCTATTACATGTTGTACATTATAAGAATAGATAGAAGATATTTCTTTTAAACGGTCAATTGTAAATCTAACATCTTCTGCTGTAAACCTTTGACCTTCTGTCCATTTTGCATTTTCCCTTAATTTTATCAAATAAGAATTATCGCTCTGCTTTGCCCATTCGGTTGCTAAGCAAGGCTCTGCTTTATAATCTGCGGTTAAAGTAACAAGTGGTTCATAAATCAATTTTGTAATATCTTGTACATTTTTATTCTTACTAAGAATCGGATTAATGGTATCTAGTCCGTGCTATTCCTAAAGTTAATTCCGTATTTTTTTCTTGTTGGCTATTGGCATGTTCTAATTCTTGTTTCTTTTCTTCTTCATCTTGCCTAAATTTAAAAATAGAAAATATTACAATACCAATCACAAAAACAATAAAAATATATTTAATCCAATTTGATTTCATATTCCACCTCTATTCTTTTGCTATCATACCTTAAATCAGACAATTTTTCAAGACATTTCTTACAATTTTTACTAAATGTGCAATTGGGGACGTTTCCTTTTTCACATGAGGGGTGCCCAAAAGGGATGAACCTTTTTGGTAATTTTTATTTGAATTTTTTCATAAAAAGTTAATCTATTTTTTCTTTGTAACTCCCAGCTACGAAAAGGTTCGGTCACTCTGGCAACCTCCATGTGAAAAAGGAAACGTCCCCAATTGCACAAAAAAGAGCAAAAGGAAATCCCCCATTGCTCCATTTATCTATTTTTTGTTTTAAACTCTTGACTCTACGATTAATTTGATACCAGTCCTGTCTTCTCCTTCTACTTCCACTTCTGCAAATGCTGGTATACAAACCAAATCCACGCCTGATGGTGCAACAAATCCTCTTGCGATTGCCACTGCTTTTACTGCCTGATTTAATGCTCCTGCTCCAATTGCTTGCATTTCTGCTTTACTTGATTCTTTTACTAATCCAGCAATTGCTCCCGCTACTGAATTAGGATTTGATTTAGATGAAATTTTTAAAACTTCCATTTTTCTTTTGCCTCCTATAATTTTTATTTTTTTGTTGCAACTTTTACGATGTTTATTTTACATTATATGGAAATTTTTGTAAAGTACTTTCTGGAATTTTTTAGGAGATTTCATCGCAATTTTCTTATCTTTTCGACTTTTTTTGACAAGCAATCTATTCATTTAATCTTTTTATGTTTTTTACCTGATTATTAGTTTCATCTATTTCAAATATAACACCATTCAATATACATTCTCCTGTCGCAATTCGATACCTTTCTGGTAATGTAGTTTCAAATCTTTTTAAGGATGCTTGTATATCCATTCCTATTACTGAATATTTTGGTCCTGTCATTCCAATATCTGTTATATAACCTGTTCCATTTGGTAAAATCTTTTCATCTGCTGTTTGTACATGAGTATGCGTCCCATATACAGCTGTTACTTTTCCATCTAAAAAATATCCCATTGCTATTTTTTCTGCTGTTGCTTCTGCATGAAAATCAACAAAAATCATATCCACTTTATTTTGTATTTCATCAACAATTTCTTTTACTCTAATAAAAGGGTTTTCTGAAAGTACATTGATATCTACTCTACCAATTAAATTGATAACTGCTATTTTTTTATTTTGACAAGTATAAATGTTATATCCTTTTCCGACTACTCCTTTTGGATAATTAGCTGGTCTAATTAATTTTGGATGGTCTATAAATTTAAAAATATCTTTTTTACCCCAAGTATGATTTCCCATTGTAATAACATCTATATTTAATACTAAAATATCATCGAAATTCTTTTGGGTTAATCCCATTCCTTCTGCTGCATTTTCTCCATTTACGATAACAAAATCTATTTTTTCTTTTTGCCTTATCGTTTCTAATCTTTTTCTTAATTCTTTAATTCCAGCGTTTCCAATTAAGTCTCCTACCGCTAAAATTTTCATGTTATTCCCTCTTTCTTTTTTATTTTTCTTTATCATACTATAATTTCTATCAGAAAGCAAGATTCCTATGCAGTAAAAAAATAGAGGCTTTTATTAAGCCCCTATTATTCTTATTTTGCATAATCTACAACTCTTGTTTCTCTAATAATATTTACTTTGATTTGACCTGGATAATCCATTTCATTTTCAATTCTCTTAGAAACTTCTCTTGCTAAGATTGTCATTTTATCATCTGATATTTTTTCTGGTTTTACAATAATTCTAACTTCTCTACCAGCTTGGATAGCAAATGACTTTTCAACTCCTTCAAAAGAATCTGCAATTTCTTCAAGGTTTTGTAATCTCTTGATATATGCTTCTACTGTTTCCCTTCTAGCCCCTGGTCTTGATGCTGATATTGCATCTGCTGCTTGAATTAAAACTGCTTCCAATGTTTGTGGCTCTACATCTCCATGATGTGCTTCTACTGCATTAATAACAAGTTGATTTTCTTTAAATTTCTTAAGAACTTCCACTCCTATCTCAACATGTGTTCCTTCCATGTCATGGTCTAATGCTTTTCCAATATCATGTAAAAGTCCTGCTCTTCTTGCTAACTTTGGATCTAATCCTAATTCTTCTGCCATGATTCTTGCTAAATTAGAAACTTCAATTGAATGGTTTAGTACATTTTGACCATAGCTTGTCCTATATTTTAGTTTTCCAATTAATTTTACAATGTCTGGATGAAGTCCAATTACTCCTGTTTCTAAAACTGCTCTTTCTCCTTCTTCTTTTATCGTTGTTTCAACTTCTTCCTTTGCCTTTTCTACCATTTCTTCAATTTTAGCAGGATGGATTCTTCCATCATCAATTAATTTTTCTAAAGCAATTTTAGCAACTTCTCTTCTTAATGGGTCAAATCCTGATAAAACAACTGCTTCTGGTGTATCATCAATGATTAAATCGATACCTGTTAGAGTTTCTAATGCTTTTATATTTCTACCTTCTCTACCAATAATTCTTCCTTTCATATCATCATTTGGAAGTGCTACAATAGATACGGTAGTTTCTTGTGAATGGTCTGCTGCACATTTTTGTACGGCATAACTTAAAATTTCTTTTGCATTTTTAATGGCTGTTTCCTTCGCTTTTTGTTCTTTCTCACGGATTAAAGCTGCTTTTTCAGCGGTTAGCTCTCGATCCATTTCAGATAATAATTGAGCTTTTGCTTCTTCCTTCGTTAAAGAAGCTATTTTTTGAAGTTCTACCATTTCCTCATCATGCAATCTTTCAATTTCTTCTTTTTGCTTTTCAATGTCTTGCATTTCTCTTTCTAATTCACGTTCTTTTCTCTCGAAATTTCCTTCACGTTTTTCTAAATTTTCTTCTTTTTGAATTAATCTAGATTCTTGTTTTTGTACTTCGCCTCTTCTTTCTTTAATCTCTTGATCTAACTCTTTTCTGCTATTCATAATTTCTTCTTTGGCTTTGAAAATTTCTTCCTTTTTTAAATTTTCTGCTTCTATTTTCGCTAAATCAACTAGTCTTTTCGCTTCATTCTCTGCTCCTTGAATTTTAGACTCTGCAACTTTTTTACGATATGCAATTCCTGCTAGCGTACCAATTGCTAATGAGATTAAGATAGCGGCGATTATGATTACTAAATTCATAATCAATACACCTCTTTCTTATTTAATTTTCAATGTTCGAATAAAATATATATTAATTTATTTTCATATATTTTTTCCTACTATTCTATTGTATCTTTATTATTGTCAACTGTCAAGTGATTTTCACAAAAAATGCCAGAAGGGACGGACCTTTTTGGCAAATTTATTTAAGTTTTTAATAAAAAGTTTATTTATTTTTTATTTGTAACTCCCAGCTGCAAACAGTCTGTAATTGCATAACAGACTGTAATTTTGCTGGTCCCCCCGAATTGTTACTGCATAAAAAATAAATAAACTTTTTGTTTTTAAATGCTAGAATTTTGCCAAAAAGGTCCGTCCCTTCTGGCAAAATTTTAAAAATCTCCTTTAATCTCTTTTCCGTCTGATGTCATTCCAATAGTTCCTTTTTCATCCGTTCGATAGATAGTAACATTTTGCTTTTTTAATCTCTCCAAGATTTTATCTTTTGGTAATCCATAACTATTATTTTTCCCAACCATAATGACTGCATATTGTGGTGATACCTGTTTTAAAAAATTCTCACTTGTACTTGTATTGGAACCATGGTGTCCTACTTTTAATACATCTGTTTTGGGCCAGTCTCTCAATTTCTCGTTTTTGCTTTCTGCATCTCCCATAAATAGGAAACTAGTATTGCCAAATTCTAATCGAACAATAATAGAAGATAAATTCAAATTCTCTTTGTCTAATATAGAATCTGTCATTACTTCACAATTTACTTCTCCTACTTTAAAAGTTTGTCCTTTTGTTGGTGCAGTTACTTTCAAGTTTTTGTTATGGATGGCATCTAATACATCTTCAAAAGTCTTGGTTGTTGTTTCAATTTTGGGCATATAAATATTTTCAATTTCCAAGTTATTAATCACATCATCTAGCCCCCCTATATGGTCTTCATGTGGATGAGTTCCGTATCACATGATTTAATTTTTGAATTCCTTTCTCTTTTATAAAACTTACAACATCCTCTCCATCTTCGTTATTTCCAGCATCTATTAGCATGGTTTCATCTTGATGAATAACTAAAATACTATCAGCTTGACCTACATCTATAAAGTATACTTTTAGATTGTCTTCTGTAATAAATTCTTCATTTGATATTTTCTCCACTTCTTGATGTTTGTCTTCAAATGTAATATTTAATCCTGCAATCTTGCTAACTTGATTTAATATATTTATATTAGCTCCACACAAAATTAAAATTAGTAATAATATAGTTGCTATTACTCCTACTATTATTTGTATTTTTCTATTTTTCCCTTTGTTCTTCATTTGCCTTTCCCTTCTATTAATTCCATAAATCCTTCATTCTATTTTTAATGCGTTCAACTTCTTCTTTTGTTCTTTCTGCCTCTAAGCTATATTTTCCATTAATCTTTTTTAAAATGTCTCCTTCTTTGCTGTTTTCTGGTAATTTGTTTCGTTCTATCTCTATGGTTTTACCTGTTTTTCTGTTTTCTAAGACTGCTATATCTCCTTCAAATCGGTCAATGCTAAATTCTTCAACAGCATTTAATTTTTGAGCTAAATCAATTTCTTCTTGACTAATATTGGCATTTTCTAGTTTTATTTTGTTTTCTTCGATTGTTTTTTTTGCCATTCCTTGTATCCTTTCTAAAAAATTGAATTCCATAATTCACTTCCTTTCAAATTTGTTGATTAATATACTGATTTACAATTCTTCTAATCTCTTCCATTTTCTCTTTCGTTTCTGATAGTTTGTAATCAAATCGATTAATCATTTGATTTGCGTAGTCCTTTTCTCTTACGATTTGATAAGATGCAGAAAAATTCAAATCAAATATAAATGCTAAAATACAAATCAGGTAATCTAATGGTGTTTTCCTATCTTTTAATTTTACACATTTTAATTCCTTTATTGCCTGATAAACTGATTCTGATATTTTCGAATTTTCAATTTCTTCTTTTGCACTAATAATTTTAGGAAATATTGCTTCCATTCTTTCTTCTTGTTTTACTCTAAAATTATCTAATTTATCACTATCTCGAATTATTTTACAATGCAATAATGTTCTTGCTTCTAAATCTTTTGGGATTTCAAATTTACTATGATTTTGTATCGCTTGTTTTATGATTTCATCATATTGGTTATCTTCTACAAAATTTCTAATTAAGTTATCCTCAAATAACATCTTTACACCATGTTCTGCATGGTCAAATTTTATATTATCAAATTGATTTAACATTTTTAATTCTTCAAATCTGCCAATATCATGAAGTAGTCCAATTAATTCAGCTAGTTCAATGTCTTCTTGTTTTAATTTTAATTCTTCCGCTAATTTTTTTGAATTCTGAGCAACCTGATATGTATGAACTACTTTTAATTCAAATCCTAATTCCTTTTGGTTTTTATAGTTTTCTAAGAAGATTTTTAATTCTTTTTTTGCTTTTTCAATATCTATCATATTTTCTACCTTTCCTCGTTTCTAAACTTGTTATCATTATAAAACATTCTTGGAAAAAAATCTATTTGAAATTGACAATTTTAAAATAAATGTGTATAATAAAAATAGGAAATGGAGAAACCACAAACGTGGTTTGCCTCAAGATAAATGTTTAACACATCTAACTCGGCAAAGTTTTACAGATGTGTTTTTTTATTGGTTATTTTTGTTTGCTAATAATTACAACTAATGCTATAATCAAGGCAAACGTAATGATAGTTACTCCTAAAAGTGCATAAAACAATATGTAAATAATGTTTATTAAATATGCTTCTATCATACGCCTCACCTCCTTGTTGGAGGCAAACCACATCTGCTTATTCTCATTCCCTATGTTATCTACTATATAACATTTCGAATTTAAAATCAATATATAACAGTAAAATTTTACATTTTCTCATAATAAAAACTAGACTAGTACAAACTAATCTAGTTTTCTCATTTTTATATGGTAATAAATTCAACTTCATGTCCACAATCATCTAAAAATTTTTTCAAATCAGCATAAGTAATTAATACACAAGCTTCATTGGTATTTGGATGAAAAGCTAACTTATCTTTCTTTTTTAAATCTTTATCTAGTAAAACTTCTACTGTTTTTTCTGGATTATTAATTAATCCCATTGGACTAACATGTCCTGCTTCTAATCCTAAATGTTTTTGTAATCTTTCTGCAGAACCAAAGCTTAATCTTGTGCTATAAGCTTGTTGTTGAATTTTATCCATACTTGCCTGTTTGTCTCCACAAAGAATTACTAAAAAATGTCTTTTTCCTTTTTGGTCTCTCAAAAATAAGTTCTTACAAATTTCTGCCCCTTTGAATGTATCTGGATCTAAATTATTCATATCTTCTATGGTATAAACAGGTGCATGTTTTACTAGTTCATATCGAATCCCTAATTCATCTAATTTTTTTAATACTTCTTCCATTTTGTTTTGATTCCTTCCTAAAAATTTATTTCACTACTTCCACATCAATATTTAAAGTTTCACCATTAATATTAGTTTCTGTATAAGAATCTTTTTCTTTGTTGTACATTACTTCAACAGCTAAAGTATCATGCTTGATTAATTCTTCATTTTTGCGGATAACTGCTTCTAACATTTCATTTCCAGCAACATAAAGTTTAATCTTATCTAATACTTCAAAGCCTTTGTCTTTTCTCATATTTTGAACCTTAGACAAAATTTCTCTGACATATCCTTCTTCTTTCAATTCTGGTGAAATATGAGTATCTAACACAACACCAATTTCTCCCTCGCCACTGAAAGCAAATCCTTCTTTTCCTTGCATTGTGATAAGCAAATTATCTGCATTTAAAGCAATTTGTGTTTCCTCTATTTCGATGTATTCAATACCACCATTTTTTACGGTATTAGCTAAATCCATTTGATTTTTTTCACTAATTGCTTGTTTAATTCTTGGAATTAATTTTCCATATTCTTTTCCTAATACAGGTAAATTTGGTTTAATTTCAAAATTAACATAGTCTGACATTTCTGCTCCTAAGTCAATTTCTTTTACATTTAATTCTTCTTTTACAATGTCTGCATAGTATGCTGGTAAAGTATCAATTGAGATTAACATTTTAGATAATGGTTGTCTATTTTTAATGTTAGCTACATTTCTTGCTCCACGACCAAGTTTTACAATTTTGTAAGCTAAATCCATTTCCATTTCTAAGTCTTTGTTGATTTCATTTTCATTTACTTCTGGCCATAGGCATAAATGAACACTTTCAGGAGCTTGGTCATCTAATCCTACTACTAAATTTTGATAAATCTCATCTGCCATAAATGGTACAAATGGTGCCGCTACCTTTATCAAAGTTGTTAAAACACGATACAATGTGCAATAAGCTCCAATTTTTTCGTCATTTAATTCAGTTAACCAGAATCTTTCCCTGTTTCTGCGTACATACCAATTAGAAAGTTCGTCTGTGAAACTTTCAATTAATAATGCTGCATTGGTAATATCATAATGTTCTAATTTTTCATCTACTTCCTTTATCAATGTGTTTAGTTTTGAAATAATCCATTTATCCATAATATTGTTTGTTTCAAAATTAGCATATTTTAATGGATTGAATTGGTCAATTTCAGCATATAACACATAGAAAGAATACACATTCCATAAAGTACTTAAAAATCCTCTTTGGGTTTCTTGTACATTATTTAATCCCAATCTTGTTGGAAGCCAAGGTGCACTTACTGTATAAAAATGCCATCTAGTTGCATCTGCTCCTACGGTATCTAATAGTTTCATTGGGTCTACACCATTTCCTTTGGATTTAGACATTTTTTGTCCTTTTTCGTCTAATACATGACCTAATACAATACAGTTTTCAAATGGTGTTCTACCAAATAACGCTGTTCCAATTGCTGTTAAGGTATAGAACCATCCTCTTGTTTGGTCAACTGCTTCTGAAATAAATCCTGCTGGGAAGTTGTTGTCAAACATTTCTTTATTTTCAAATGGATAGTGCCATTGTGCAAAAGGCATTGAACCAGAGTCAAACCAACAGTCAATTACTTCTTTTGCTCGGTGCATTTTTTTACCACATTTCGGACATTTTAAATCTACATTATCAATATATGGTTTGTGTAATTCGATATCTTCTGGTACATCAATTCCCTTTTCTTTTAATTGTTCAATAGAACCAATACATTCTTGGTGATGACAATTTTCATCTTCGCAAGTCCATACTGGTAATGGTGTTCCCCAATATCTGTCTCTTGAAATTCCCCAGTCAATTACATTTTCCAAGAATTTTCCAAATCTTCCTGTTCGAATGGTGTCTGGATACCAATTTACTTTATTATTGTTTGCTACCAATTCATCTCTTAATTTACTCATAGCAACAAACCAGCTTTCTTTTGGATAATAAAGAAGTGGTGTGTCACATCTCCAACAATGTGGATAAGAGTGTAGATGTTTTTCTTTGCTAAATAATTTATTTTCTTCTTTTAACCATTTACAAATATCTTCATTGCAATCTCTTACAAATCTTCCAGCCCAAGGTTCTACTTCTTTTACAAAGTTTCCTGCTTTATCTACTAAATTGATAAAAGTAATTCCATTTTGTTTTGACACAAGACTATCATCTTCACCATAAGCAGGTGCAATATGAACAATTCCTGTACCATCATCAAGATTAACATAGTCACCATGAATTACTTCAAAAGCTTTTCCTTCCACTTCACCCCATGGCATTAATCTTTCATATTTCGTTCCTAATAATTCTTCTCCTTTAAAAGTTTTAATCACTTCATAAGGTGTTTCTTTTAGGACTGTTTCCATTAAATCTTTTGCTAAAATGTAAGTTTCATATTGTGGTTCCTCATCTATTCCAATATTAGCCTTTATTTCTGCATATTCATAAGATTTATTTACACAAAGTGCCAAATTTGATGGCAATGTCCATGGTGTTGTTGTCCAGGCTAAAATATATTTATCTTCATTTACTACTTTGAATTTAGCAATACAAGTTAAATCTTTTACATCTTTATAACCTTGTGCTACTTCATGAGAAGATAATGCTGTTCCACATCTTGGGCAATATGGCATAACTTTATGACCTTCATACAAAAGACCTTTATCCCACATTTGTTTTAAAGCCCACCATACAGACTCAATGTACTCATTATGATAAGTAACATATGGATTTTCCATATCCACCCAGTATCCTACTTTATTGGTCATTTCTTCCCACATAGAAACATAAGTAAATACACTTTCTTTACATTCTTTTACAAACTTTTCTACGCCATATTCCTCAATCTGTTCTTTCCCTGAAATACCTAATTTCTTCTCAATTTCAAGTTCCACTGGAAGTCCATGTGTATCCCATCCAGCTTTACGAATTACTTTGTAGCCTTTCATAACCTTATATCTTGGAATAATATCTTTCATAACCCTTGTTTCAATATGACCAACATGAGGTTTTCCATTTGCTGTTGGTGGTCCATCATAGAAAGTAAAATATCTTTTTCCTTCATTCATAGCAAAATTCTTTTTAATGATATCTTTTTTCTTCCAATTTTCAGCAACTTCTTGTTCCATCCCTACGAAACCATTTTTCAATTCTACTTTTTTGTACATTTTCTCTCCTCCTATTCATGATTTTTATTTATTTGTTTAAACTTTCAATTTCTTGTAACTCAAATCTATATTTTTGTTCTACGCTTGGATATTTTTCGTGGTCTACTTCTGATAGAAACATATCATAAGGCCTAGCATATAATTCGTTGTTTCCATATAGTCCTCGATAGATAACTAATTTTTCTCTTGTTTCACTAAATGTGGCCACATTTTCTACTATGTAATAGTCTCCTTTAAAGTGTTTGTAAACTCCATTAATTTTTAGTTCTCTCATTTTTCTTTCCTCTCTTTCTTCTTTTTTCCTTCTTACTTACCTTATAAAACAAATCAAAATTAGTATATTGTGCATATTTTATAAATTAAGCAGGGTGATGGCGTACGTTGGTACGTCGAAGTCTGATTAATTTATAAAATATGTGCAAGATGCTGATTTTCATTTGTTTTAACAAATAAAGCTATTTCAATCCCAACTAATTAATTAGGACGAAATAGCTCTTCATTCCGCGGTACCACCTATTTTAGTAAATTTCTTTACTCTCCTCATTTTCCTTTAACGCAGGATTATACGGTTAAACTTAGTTTTTAAATTTCAGTCTAACAGCAAACTAAGGTGATAATAAATAATTTTTACTTACCAAATTTTCAGCTTCCTTTGGCTCTCTTAAAAGATATTATATTATTTATCTTGTCCTTACTATCGCTTTTCTCTTTTATTATTGTATAATATTATACCATGTTTTTAAATTTTTGCAAGGCTTTTTTTCAAAAAAGATAAGACTTCTTTGTTTATTGAAATCTTATCTTTCTATTACTATATCTATTACTTCATTTTTTACTATATTCATTATTTCACTTCTTACTATACAGCTGTATATTCTCCCATATCAAAATCTTGTTTCCATTTTTCTAAATAATTCAGTCTTGAATTATGGAAATCAAGTCTTTTATTATGTGCATACAACAACTTTTTAAATTCTTCATGTTCTAAATCATTGATTCTTTGTTGTGCAAAAATTTTTTCAAACTTAGAATCCATATACTCTCTCATTTCTGTGAATTGATTACTAATACTTTTTTGCATGGTGTCTAATACAACTAAAATATCTCTTCTGTCTTTTACTCTACCATCTTCTAAAGCACTTACTCTTTCGTTAGTATTATCAATTCTTTGGTTTATTTCTTCTAGCTTTTTATCATTATTTTGCCAACGTTTTTCGTTTTCTTGCCAACGTTTTTCATTTTGCTCCCATCTTTTGTCATTTTCTTCCCAACGTCTTTCATTTTGCTCCCATTTTTTGTCGTTTTCATCCCAACGTCTATCATTTTCAGCTCTAAATTCACGTAGTTCCTTTAAAATCAAACTTGCAGTTGCTGTTTCCATTCTATCACCACCTCTCTTTTTAAAAATAATCAAGCTACATTTTAGATTTATACGTAAAATTCACCTAAAATATATCTTGATTAATATTTAACCATAAGTTCTATCGTTTGTCAACACTAAAGCAGAAAAAAATACTTTTTTCTGCTTTCTATTTATTATTTTACTAATCTTTCTGTTTCTTTTGCAATCATCAACTCTTCATTCGTTGGAATTACATACAATTTCACTTTAGACTCTGGCTTTGAAATTACCTTTTCTTCACTTCTAATATTATTAGCCTCTACATCAATCTCTACACCCATAAATTTTAATTGCTCACAAATTCCTTTTCTAATGTTAATTTGATTTTCACCAATTCCTCCTGTAAAAATAATATAATCCACACCATTCATAGCTACTGCATATTTAGCAATATAACTTGCAATCGCATATTTAAAACTATCTAATGCAATTTTTGCTCTCTCATTTCCTTCATTTCCTGCTGTTTCAATCTCTCTAAAATCTGGTACCAATCCTGAAATAGCTTGCACACCTGATTGTTTATTTAAAACAGATTCCATTTCTTCTGCTGACAAATTTTCTTTTTTCATTAAATATAAAAGAATGGATGGATCTAAATCTCCACATCGTGTTACCATTGGAATTCCACCTAATGGTGTTAATCCCATACTAGTGTCTACTGATTTCCCTCCTTCAATAGCACAAATACTAGCCCCTTGTCCTAAGTGACAAGTTACAATCTTCATATCTTCAATTGGTTTCTTTTCTATTTCTGCTAATCTTTGGGAAACAAACATATGTGATGTTCCATGAAATCCATATTTTCTGACTCCATATTTTTCATAATATTCATATGGGATTGGATAAATATATCTTTCTTTTGAAATGGATTGATGAAAAGCCGTATCAAATACACCTACCATTGGTTTGTTAGGCATTACATTCTTACAAGCTTCAATTCCTAAAATACAAGCAGGATTATGTAATGGTGCTAAATCTGTACATTCTTTTAGCACTTCAATAACTTTCTCATCAATTACAACTGATTCTGCAATTTTCTCTCCTCCATGTACTAAACGATGTCCAATTGCTTCTATTTCATCTAAACTATCAATCACTTTATATTCTGGATTCGTTAATTGTTTTAATGCAAATTCAATCGCTTCTGTATGATTGTACGCTGGATTTTCAATTTGCTTTTTCTGTCCTTGTGCTTTGTGGGTAATAAAAGCTTCTTTTTCTCCTAATACTTCCTCTGTTTCCATATCAATTAATTGATATTTTAATGATGAACTTCCACAGTTTAATACTAATATTTTCATTTTTAAATCTTCCTTTCTTTTTAGTTGCCATTTAAATCCGGAACTGTTGGCAACTTTTTATTTTACTAATTTTAAAGTTTCTCTTGCTATCATCAATTCTTCATTGGTTGGAATGGTATAAATTTTCACTCTTGAGTCTGAAGCTGATAATTCTGCTTCTTCTCCTCTTATTTGATTTTTTTCTTCATCCATTTTAACTCCTAAAAATTCTAGTTGCTGGCAAATTGCATTTCGTGATATAGGTCCTTTTTCTCCTACTCCAGCCGTGAAAGTCAATACATCTATACCACCCATTGCTACGGCACATCTTGCTACATAACAAGCTACTAAATAATGATATACATCCAAAGATAATTGTGCTTGTTTTCCCCCTGATAAGGCTTCTGTTTCAATATCTCTAAAATCTACTGACACACCTGATATTCCATAAACTCCTGATTCTTTGTTTAAAATAAAATTCATGTCATCTGCTGATAAGTTTTCTTTTTGCATTAAATAAGTAAGGATGGATGGATCTAAATCACCACTTCTAGTTCCCATAGGAATTCCACCCAATGGTGTTAATCCCATACTCGTTTCTACAGATTTTCCATCTTTAATGGCACACACACTACATCCTTGCCCCAAATGACAATTTACTATTTTTAAGTCTTTGCTATCTTTTCCCATGATTTCAGCAACTCTATGAGAAACATATTGATGTGATGTTCCATGAAATCCATATTTTCTAATAGCATATTTTTCATAATACTTATAAGGAATGGGATACATATATTTTTCCTTTGCTATGGTTTGATGAAAGGCAGTATCAAATACTGCTACCATTTTCATATTAGGCACTATTTTTTTGCAAGCCTCAATTCCTAAAATACATGCTGGATTATGTAATGGTGCCAAGTCAGAACATTTTTTTATTTCTTCAATCACTTCATTTGTTATGATAACAGAATCACTAAATTTTTCTCCGCCGTGTACCACTCTATGACCAATTCCTGCTAATTCTCCTAAGTCTTTTAATACACCATAGTTTTCATTGGTTAACCTATTTAAGACAAAATCAATTGCCTTTTCATGGTTTTTAGCTGGATGCTCAAATTTATGTGCTACTCCATTTACTTTGTGTGTTAGAAAAGAATTTGGTTGTCCAATTCTCTCAAAATATCCTTTTGCTAACATTTCTTCTGTTTCCATATCAATTAATTGATATTTTAATGATGAACTTCCTGAATTTAGAACTAAAATTTTCATACAAGTTCCTCCTTTTTCATTAATTTTTCTGAGCTTGTACAGCAGTAATTGCAACAACTCCCGCTATATCTTGGCTACTACATCCTCTCGACAAATCATTCACTGGTTTAGCAATTCCTTGGCAAAGTGGTCCATAAGCTTCTGCCTTTGCTAGTCTTTGAACCAACTTATATGCAATGTTTCCTGTATCTAAATTAGGGAATACTAATACATTAGCTTCACCTTTTAATGGACTATTTGGGGCTTTCAATTTTGCCACTTCTGGTACAATTGCACTATCTAATTGTAGCTCTCCATCTACTAAAATTCCTTGTTCTTTTTGTTTTACCAGATTAGTTGCTTCTATTACTTTCTCCGTTAACTCAGATTTTGCACTTCCATATGTTGAATAAGAAAGCATTGCAACTTTTGGTTCTTTTTCTACCAATTGTCTAAAACTTTTACTAGAAGAAATTGCTATTTCTGACAAACTCTCTGCGTCTGGATTCTCATTTAGCCCACTATCTGCAAAAATAAAAGTTCCGTTTTCTCCATAATTACAATCTGGAACAACCATAACAAAAAAAGCGGAAACTAATTTTGTATCTGGTGCTGTTTTTAATATTTGTAAAGCTGGTCTTAAGGTATCTGATGTTGAATGAGCAGCTCCTGAAACAAGTCCATCTGCTTTTTCATCTTTTACCATTAACATTCCATAATAAACTGGGTCTTTCACTAATTCTCTTGCTTTTTCTATTGTCATTCCTTTGTGTTTTCTCAATTCATACAATAAATTGGTATATTCTTCAAAATTTTGAGCCGTATTAGGGTCTATAATTTTAGCTCCTTTGATTTCTAAATTATGTTCCTTGGCTTTTCTTTCTATTTTTTCTTGATTTCCTACTAATACAATATTCGCATATTGTTCTTTTAATACTTGTTCTGTTGCCTCTAAAATTCTAATATCTTCGGCTTCTGGAAGAACAATTGTCTTAATTTCTTTTTTGGCCTTTTGTTTTATTTCTTCTATAAATGTCATTTTCTTTCTCCTTTTTTATTTTGTATCCTCATTATATAAAGAAGTTCAAAAAAGTACAAGTATTTTTCTGATTTAACTCATTAATTTTTTTATCTCTTCCTTTTCTCGCAATCGCCAAGATAAAAAATGATAAGCTGATTTATCTTGTTGTATTGCAATTTTTGCAATTTCTTCCTCATCGCGTAATCGATCACTAGCATATTTAATAATACTACCTTTATTGCTAACAGCCGCTTTTACCACTTCTTCGTCATCTCTTAGCTCTTCTGCTGCATAATATAAAGCTTGTCCATAATTTTTACAACTTTCTAATACCAACTGTTTGTCTGCTCTTAGCCTTTCAGAAGCATAGCAAATTGTCCAAGGTGCTCCTTTGATTCCCATTGCTACCACTTCTTCTTCATCTTTTAATCGTTCACTTACAAATTCTAAGGCTTCACTATCTTGTTCTAGAGCAGCTTTGACTACTTCCTTATCATCTTTTAAAGATTCTGCTACTAAGTCTAAAAATTTACCATTTTCCTTTACTGCCTCTAATACAAATTCTTTATCATCATTCCTATTAATTACTTCTTTTGCCTCCATTTTTATTCCTCTCTTGCTATTTTCTCATTTTAGCAATACATGCTTTTATTTTAATTCCTTGCTCTGAAAACATTTTTTCATGTTCAGTTTCAATATTTTTTTCAAAAATTGGTTCTTCATGTAAATTATGTGTTTGTTTTATAATTTCAAAGCCACTTTCTTCAAAATAAATTAGACTTGATTCAAATAATTCATCATCATCTGTTTTAAAATAAATTTCTCCTTCTTCTTTTAGGAATTTTTTATATTTTCCTAGTTGAATGGAATGGGTTAATCTCTTTTTTCTATGCTTTCCTCTTGGCCATGGATTGCAAAAATTGATATAAATTCTTTCAATCTCATCTTGTTGTTCTAAAATTAAAAAGATTCTTTCAATATCAAATCTTGTAATTAAAATATTTTTAGGCTCTATCTTTGCTTCTTGATAAGCTTGTTCAATATTTCTTTTGGCTAATCCTAGCATAGCATCTACTAAATCAATCGCAATATAATTTACATTTTGATTTTCTACTGCTAATTTTGCCATAAATTGTCCTTTTCCACATCCTAGTTCTAAGTGTAATGGTTGCTTTGGATTTTCAAATTCTTCTTTCCATTTTCCTTTTAATTTTTCTGGTTCATCTCTATAAAATTTACTTGCTTCTAATTCTGGTCGCGCCCATTTTTTGTATCGAATTCTCATCTTTTTCATTCCTTTCCTTTTTGCTTTTTTATTATACTGGATTTCATTACTTTTTTCAAGATTTACAGAAAAATAGAATTTGAAAAACCCCCCTAATTTATTCAAATTAGGGGGGTTAAAAATGCTATAACTATGGAATTTCTACATAATTGTAAAAATCTTTGAAATTTACTCTATCGAAGTTTCCGTCATTGTTTTCACGATAAACTTGAATATTTACTCTTCCTTCGTATCGATATTTAGAATTCTGGCAAATGAGGTCTTCTATGCTATAATAGGTATCCCAAAAATCTCTCTTGTCTAATTTTTTTTGCATTTTATCTCCCACTTCAGAATTACTTTCGAAAAATACTTCTTTTATTACAGTTTCTTTCGGATAAGCTACGTAAATATCCTCTCTAATTAACTGCATAGCATTATTCTCAAAAGTAATATAAATATCGCCAGCAATATCGTTTACTCCAGTTAATCTGGTCACAACATTTACCTCCTGCACATGAGAACTTTCTAAGAATTCTTCTACCTGTTTTTGGCTTGTTTCTTTTTCTTCTTGTGTTGTTGGATATGAACCGTCATTTGCTGTAATTAACAAGAATTCCTTAAATAATTTTCCTTCTGTTGTGGTCAATTCTGGATAAAATATTTTGCTTTCTTTTCCTACTAGCTGATTCCATTTTTCATTTTCTTTTACAGCATTCATTAACTTTTTAAAGTTAATTTCTATCTTATCCTTTCTATTCATTTTTATTTTTTCGGAAGAAGTTAACAATCCATTTTCTATATAATTGTTAACTCGTTTTTCGTCTTTCTTCATAATTAGAATTAATGGTGTTTTTCCCATTACTTCATAATTATTAGATGAAATCTCATCTGAATCTGTTGTAATGATAAAACTATCTTCTCTTCCTTTTTTATTAGAAACTTTTAAAGAATATCCCGTCATTTGAGCATTGAAGTTTTTTTCTATCTCTTCATTATTCTCTTTAAATTCTGAAGAAATATAAGCCGTTGTCTGCTGCAATGGTTTGTTTCGATTATTTTCTTTTATCGTAAATACAATACTAACAATAAAAACTATCAGCCATATCAAAATCCGTTTTCCTGTTTTCATTTTCTATCCTCCTTATTACAATTGGTGGAAAGTGCTTCATCTAATGCCAACATGTTAACATATAAATTAGTGGTTTCTTTTTGCCACATACTCTGTTTTACTGTAATGAATTTTTCTCTTGTCGTTTTTAATAATTTTCGAAACATTGTTATCTCTTTTGCTGTCAACAATTCTTTATCATATTGTAAAACAAAGTTCCTGCTTATTTCTAATACTTCTGGCAAATAGATTTTGAAGAGATTTTTAACCGTTGGATTGGCAAAATGCTCTAATTGCAAATCATCGCATAATTCTTTCAATGCTGTAAGCATTTGCTTATATGGTTTATCAAATCTTGCTTTGATTGCCTGCCTGTTTTCAAGGTTTTCAAATTCCTTGTATAGGTTAACTGCATTTTCGATTTCTTGAAAACGTAATTTTTCCTTTTTTTCCATTTCTTTTCCTTCTTCTTTTTTCTTTCCTTTTAATGCTTTTATCTCTTTCACTTTTTCATTATATTTTTCTTTTCTTCTTTTTTCCATAAAGGTAAAAAAGCCTGTAATTAATTTTTCAATTAATACAAAAATCATATCGTAGAAAAATAAAATAGCAAGTGAAATTGAAATAGCTAGAAAAAATTTTTCAGAAGCTAATGTAAATGCCTTTTGAAATAGGAAAAAGACTGGAATAGCAGAAATCCAATTAAATATAAGATTTAATAGTCTTGCTTTTCGCGGGCAATCTAGTAACATATTAAGCTGATAACGTCTTTCGCATGACTTAACTTTGCAATCTTTACACCTTAGCCGTTCTTCTAATGTTTCCCATTTTGGTTCTTCCGGAATTTCAATTCCTATAACCTTCTCCATTGTGTCCCTCCTTACTCTTAGATTCAACATCTAAAATAGCCTGTTGAAGTTGCTGGATTTCTGGAATCGCATTTTTTCTTGCTTCCTTTGCATCCTTTTCAATTTTAACCAATTCATCACAAATTGAAATCATCTGATCATTTACCAATTTTAATGCTTCAATGCTAACTGGTAAAGCTTCAATTTCTTTTGCTGTTGACATCATGGCATCTTTTAACAATAATCCATTTTGCTTATAAATTTCTTCTGTCGCAACACGTACATTTTCTAGTACATAGGCTGAATTCTTGATATGGAATGCAAAGATGGCTAATGAAAATTGTTGCCGCCACTGTGGAATTACATTAATGATAATGTCTTCAATTTTAGTAGCAATTGCCTGAGACGCATTATGAATATACGTGAGTTTTGGTAAACTTTGTAGACTCATAAGACGATAAGACTGAATCGCTACCGCTTTCCTATCAAGTGATGTGATAGCATTACTGATGTCTGATAATTCATTCACATCTCTTAAGTTATTCGGATCGTAGCAGCTTTCTAATGTAGCTTTTTCATCTTCTGCTGCCTCTTTTGATTTTTCAACTGCTAAGAAATTTAATTCCTGCGCATCTGCATAATCATAAGCTTTTTTACGCATTTCTGAAGCAAGTTTCATATCTTTAATTGCCACTAACTTAGTCTGTTCTAACTTGGTAATAATGTCTTCGATTACCTTTTCGATATTAGTATGACGGATAATGGTTTCATTTACAGAATCTATGAGTCCTTTTTTTAGCATTGGACCGATAATCGGGAAACTATCCCATTTACTTTGATTCTTCTTTGACAATCCTTCCGTGTCTACACTATTTAAGTTTGTCATTAATTCTGTAATGGTTTCATCAAATTCTGTAAAATTAGATACATTAAATCCTTTGAAGAGATTACTCGAAAAGTTACTTAATTCAGCCGCATCTTCTGCACCAAATTGAATAATAGCCGAGGAATCTTTATAATCAAGTCCCTCTGCTTTTTTTATAACTCTCCGCTTCTGTTCTTCTGACAAGTCTTCAAATGTTTTCATTGCTTTCTGATTCATGTCAATTACTTGCATTTTTTCCATATGATTTCTTCCTTTCTTTTTTTGCAAATTTCCATTTAGTTACTTTACATTTTTAATTTTCAATGTGCTTCGCGACATATTATATCATAATTTTACATAATCTTCAATCTTTTTCTTATTACTTTATTGAAAATTACGATTCAAAGGTAAAAGTCCAATCACGTCCAAAGCAAAACCTATAAAAAAGAGAAAAGAGCGCATGGATAGGAGATTTTATTAGAAATTGTTAAGATATAACATGATGGGATGTTCAGGGCAACTGCTAATTATTCTTTCATCACATTCATCATTTATTTCAAATAGGATAATTAGCAGTTGAACCTGAAAGAGGCTCATGTTATATCTTTACAAATTCTATAAAATCGTATTGACCAAGCGATTGGAACGACTTTTATAGGTTTTGCTTTGGACGTGATTGGACTTTTACCTTTCTATTGATTTTTCAACCAAAACTTTATATAATAATCAAAATAACTTTTGAGGAGCCAATCATGAAAATAAATTATAAAATAGAAAAAAATAATACTGGAAAAAGTATAAACTATATTTTAACAAATGGATTAGGTATTTCTACAAGACTTTTGACAAAACTAATAAAGAATAAAAAAATCTTAGTAAATCGAACAAACTGTGATACTAAGAATATTGTAAATTTAGGAGATGTCTTAGAAGTTCATTTTGATTTAGTAGAAGACAATTCAAACATTATTCCAACTAAAATAGATTTAGATATTCTTTATGAAGATGAATGGTTCTTAGTGGTTAATAAACCATCTGGCATACCAATCCATCCTTCTCGACTACATCTTACTGATTCTCTTTCTAATGGTATCAAATTCTATTATGATTCGATTGGTTTAGCCAAAAAAATACGACCTGTTAACCGCTTAGATTTGGATACTTCTGGTTTGGTCATTTTTGCTAAATGTGAATATATACAAGAATGTTTTATTAGGCAAATGACTAATCGTACTTTTAAAAAAGAATATCTATGCTTAGTAGAGCGGATTATTAGAACCTAAAATGGGTGTCCTTAATTTACCTATTGCTAGAAAAAAACGGCAGTATCATTGAAAGATGTATTGACTTCAAAAATGGTCAACCTTCCATCACTCATTATGAGGTAATCAAAAAATTTGAAAATTTCAGTTTCATCAAATGCAGACTAGAAACTGGTAGAACCCATCAAATACGTGTCCACATGGCTTCTATCAAACATCCATTACTTCGGAGATACTCTATATGGAAATACCTCTCCTTTAATTAACAGACAAGCTTTGCATAGTTATAAAATAGCCTGTATTCATCCGATATCTAAAAAAAATCTAACTTTCGAAAGCAACTTACCTTATGACTTTAAGATGATTTTGGGGACGAAGGAAAAAAATATGGTTGACTAAACTTTTGTTAGAGAGGTCAAACCTTTTTGGCACTCCGTTCCCCAAATCATCTTATTGGATTTCTTCTAATATTTCATTTTTATTTCTAACACCAACAAAAGTTTTACTTACTTCTCCATTTTTTATAATAACTATGGTTGGAATACTCATTACTCCATATTTCATTGCTAACTCTTGATTTTCATCTACATTAACTTTTCCTACTTTGATGCTTTCTGCTTTTTCTTCAGCAATTTCATCTATAATAGGTGACATCATTCTACATGGTCCACACCAGTCTGCATAAAAATCTATTATGACTGGCTTATTTGATTTTAACACTTCTTCCTCATAGTTTTCATTGTTTATTTTTAATACACTCATTATTTTTTCCTCCTTTTTTCTTTTTAAATAGTGTTCCTCGACTTCTAAAACAGAAATTTCAGGAAACACGTCCCCTTATATCTTTTATTACTTCCATTCCAGCTTTTGTTCCTTCATACACCGCTTTCGAAATCTGAAGTAAACCTCCTGTACAATCTCCACATGCATAAATTCCTTTTATATTTGTTTCCATATTTTCATTCACTATAATTTTATTTTTTCCGAGTAATTATTCCTAATTTTTTGGCAAACTCCATACTTCCTGCTACTCCGTTCCGCTATAAATACGCCATCTGTTTTCAATTTTGTTCCATCTTTAAATTTAACCTCTTCTACCTTTTCACTTCCCGCAATAGCCTCTATTTCTTTTGTATTAATTTCTATATCTCCATGAATGTCTGCTCTAAGTTCTGGTTCTTTTTCTCCATTTGTTAAAATTGTTATCTTGTCTGCCAAATTAATTAAATCATTCAGTTCTGAAATTGCATAGTTTCCGCTTCCAATAACCGATACCTTTTTATTTCGATAAAAAAATCCATCGCAAGTAGCACAATAACTAATTCCTCTGCCTTCAAAGTCTTCTATATTTTTTATACTTGGCTTACATTTTTTATTTCCAGTAGCCAAAATTATACGATAAGCCCTATAGGCTTCTTTTATCGTCCTAATTTCAAATCCATTTTCTGCTATCTGTATTCCAGTCACTTCTTCTTTTTTTATCTCAACACCTATATTCACTGCTTGTTTCATTCCTGCTTGGTACAATTCTTTTCCACGAATTCCATTTTCAAACCCATAATAATTTTCAATTTGATTTGCTTTTTGCAATGCTCCTTCTTCTTGATACAAAATAAGTGTCTTTAAATTAGCTCTTCCGCGTGTATAAACTAGCTGATATTCCTGCAGGTCCTGCTCCTATAATAATAACATCGTACATTTTTCCTCCTTTTCTAGTCGTAGCAAAAATTCTTTTCTTTCTATTCCCAATGCATAGCCTACTAATTTTCCATTTGCTCCAATTACTCTATGGCATGGAATCATAATAGGAATTGGGTTTCGGTGGTTTGCCATTCCTACTGCTCTTGCTGCTTTTGGTTTTCCTATTCTTTCGGCAATTTGACGATAGGTTCTTATTTCTCCATATGGAATTTCTTGTAAGGCTGTCCATACTTCTTTCATAAATTTTGTACCTTTAGGGTTTAAAGGTACTGTAAAATTTTTTCTGGTTCCTTCTAAGTATTCTTTTAATTGTTTCTCCGTTTCTTTTAAAATAGGTGTATCTTTTACTTGTATCTCATCATATTTTACTTTTTTATTGATTTCAACTGCTATAATTACATTATCTTCTTCTATTATGCTAATTGTACCTATTTTAGTATTCATCTTTTTTATGTATTTCATACTTTGAATTATAACATTGGTTTTAAAATTTTGCAATTAATAATATTGATATCGATTATTATTTGGCATAGAACCATAAATTCCTGTTGTTGAAATAGTAATAAACTTAATCGAATAGATATCACAATATACTAAACTGTCATTTTCAAAAGAACGTAATAAGATGTAACTTGCTCCTACATCTTGTAAAATTCCTATCCTATCTACCAAATTATTGGTTCCGATTAAAAATTCTACTCTCATTAATTTTCCAATTTGTTGTCTTAAAAAAGCTGGTGTATAAATTGGATTTGTTAAAATTTCTGGTGAATTTTGATTGATATCCACCTGCCTCGTTTCTCTTTTGTCTAGTCTTTCTTCCGAATTTGCCATAAATGCGTTCACCCTTTCTAAATTAAAATAAAGTATTTCTTATGTTTCATAATATTTGCTTGTTGGACGATAAAAGCAATGTTCACCTAATCTTGTATGAAATGTTCCAGAACCATTACTTGGAAAAATAGAACTACAATTTGGTCTAAATGGATTTAAATACCATAAACAATTTCCAATTTCGTTTAATCGATTCCCTGATAAGGCCCAGTCAGCAATATAATAATGTTCTTCTGTTGGTGTCATATTGTAAATATTTTGTGGATTGTATTGATTCCTTATCGTTTCTCTCGCACAATCAAATTGTCCTTCTTGAAAAATAATGTTCCTTATATTCCCGCCTTGCGAAACTCTAGCATACTCTCCTTCTGCTGCATTTACTCGATTCATAGTTACGGATGCAATCGCCTTCATTCCATTGTCTCCTTCTCCTCCTGCTTCACACTGTACAATTCTTGCTAATAGCTCTCGTTCTGAATATGCCATAAAAATCACTCCTACTCTTATTAATATATGCATTCTTTTCTTTCTTTGTTCCATTTTTATTCTTTTTTAAGGCAACCGCTTAAAAATAATTTGGTTATATAGACCAAGTTAAATGATAAGAACTTATTAAATAAATATCATTAATATTTCGCTTCCTTGTTCATTCCATTCGATAAGAATTTGTAAGTCTGTAAAATGCGCCTCTCTCATGCTCAAATCAACTTTTATCTATTTCGCATAAATTACGAATGCGACTGGAATAGTTTTACCAAATTCTTAACAAAAGTCATAAAGGGTCCTGTTTTCGGGTATCGTTATGACTTTTGTTATAGAATTTGTTAAACGTTATGCAAGGTAGCCGAGTGATTTATAAGAAATGGATAAAAGTTGATTTGCCCTGAGCATTCCTCGTTTTACAGCCAAACAAATTCTAAATCTCATTCCAATCAAGCGTCAGCTGAATATGAATGATATTTATTTAAGGAATTCAAAAAGTGTATGGTCTATATAACCAAATTATTTTTAAGCAATTGTCTTTATTCTTTTTACAAATTTTTTTCTTTATGTTATAATTATTTCTAGGTGATGAATTTGAAAATATTATTTAAAAATACCACAAAATATACAAAATCCATTTATGATACATTTCTTGATTTTCATAGAAAAAAATACTATTGTACTTACACAGCATACACACTATTGGTAATTACTTTTATTCTATTTTTTCTTATACTACAAATAAAATTTCACAATCATGCCTTTGCCTTTATGGTATGTTGTGGATTAACTTTCTTCATTTTTTGGAGATTTTTTCGACCTGTTTCAGAAATTTCAAAAGAATATAAAAGCGATAAAATCCAAAAGCAGAAATTGTTTACTTTTAAATTTTATGATAAATTATTTATTGTTCAAGATAATAAACAATTCTCTGAAATAAAATATTATCAATTATATAAGGTTTTTGAGACAGATGATTTTTTCTATCTTTATATTGATAAAACACATTCTTTTTTGCTCGA
>CARUQW010000002.1:45216-57650 GCA_949077355.1 uncultured Clostridia bacterium
GACAAATCTTGCTTTAAAGAAAATAATCCCAATGATTTTTCTGAGTTTATCAAGAAAAAATGTTGGTGGACTTATCAGTTTGTAAGAACTCACAAAAATTAATGTTTGAAATAAAAAGTTTTATATTTTGCAAACAAATATTTGACTTTTTATTTTTTTGTGATATAATAAGTACAAATGTTTGGATAAAGGGCACTGAAAAATGGAAACATTAGATAAATTAAAAATCTTAGCAGACTCTGCTAAATACGATGCTTCTTGCAGTTCAAGTGGAAGCAATCGAAAAAATAAAAACAATGGAATTGGAAATGGAAATATTTCTGGAATTTGTCATAGTTGGGGTGCAGACGGAAGATGCATTTCTTTATTAAAAATTTTATTTAGTAATGCCTGCATCTATGATTGTAAATACTGTATTAATCGTTGTACCAATTCTGTCAAAAGAGCCACTTTCACACCAAAAGAAGTGGCTGATTTAACCATTAATTTTTATAAAAGAAACTATATTGAAGGACTTTTCCTAAGTTCAGCTGTTATCAAGTCACCTGATACCACTATGGAATTGTTAATAAAAACTGTATCTATTTTGCGAAATGAATATCATTTTAATGGTTATATTCATTGTAAAAGCATCCCTGGTTGTAGCAAAGAATTAATTGATAAATTAGGAGTTTTAGTAGACCGACTTAGTATCAATATTGAACTACCATCAAATGATAGCCTAAAATTACTTGCTCCACAAAAAGAAAAAGATGGTATTTTAACACCAATGACTTATGTTTCAAATAATATCAAACAAAATAAGTTGGAAAAAAGTAAGTTTAAACCTAACTTTGTTCCTGCTGGACAAACTACTCAATTAATGGTAGGAGCAACCCCAGAAAGTGATTTAAAAATCTTGCAGCTATCAGAAGGTCTCTATCAAAAATTAGATTTAAAGAGAGTTTACTATTCTGCCTATATTAGTGTGAATCATGATAAAAACTTACCTACTCTTGAATCTCCTCCGCTTCTTCGTGAAAATAGACTTTATCAGGCCGATTGGCTTCTTCGATTTTATGGTTTTAAAGCCAACGAGTTACTCGATGAATCACATCCAAATTTCAATCCTATTTTAGACCCAAAATGTGATTGGGCTTTACGAAATATAAATCAATTTCCAATTGAAATTAATCATGCTGATTATTTTACGCTACTTCGAATTCCTGGTATTGGTGTCATTTCTGCTAAAAAAATCATTCGAGCAAGACGTGCATTTCTACTGGATTTTGAGGCTTTAAAAAAACTTGGTGTTGTTTTAAAAAGAGCCAAATACTTTATTACTTGTAAAGGAAAATACTATGATAAAGTTTATAAATTTAATCAAAACTTTATTGAAACAAATTTAATTTATCAAGAAAGAAATGAATTATCCATACCGCAATTTAAACAACTATCTCTTTTTGATAATTTACAACCGACAAAGGAGGATAAAATAAAATGTCTAACTGGAAGCTTATAAATAAAACGTATCTTTATGATGGTACTTTTAACGGTTTCTTAACTCTTGTATTTGACTGCTATTGTACCAAAACACTACCACAAAAAATTTTCCCTGAAATGGAATATTTCTCTAACTTTTTAGATACTCCTATTTTTATAGAAACTGATTTTGAAAAATCAAAAAGGGTTTTTTATGGAATCGAAAAAAATATCGGCTATACCACTCTTTATAATACTTATTATGCTTTTCTTTCCAATGAAAAAGAAAAAGAAATATTTCTATTAAAATATCTTTGTAATGGCTTCGAATTTGGTCCTGAAATTAATAACAGACTTACCATTTCTTATGTATTTAAAGTAATGAATATGAAAAAGAGAAGTTTTGGAGAATGTCACCGTTTAAAAGGGTTACTTCGTTTTCAAGAAGTGGGTAGAAACTTATACTATGCTTCTATTCATCCTGATAATAATATTATTGAACCTTTGGGACAGCATTTTATCAATCGTTTACCAAATCAAAACTTTATCATTCATGATAAAACACGAAATGTTTGCCTACTTTATAATGGAAAAGAATATAAAATAGTAGATTCTACAAATCTAAAAATTCCTAATATTTCTGAAGAAGAACAGAAATATCAGGAATTATGGAAGTTATTTTTTAAAACCATTTCTATTTCAGAAAGGAAAAATCCAAGGTGTCAAATGCAATATATGCCTAAAAAGTATTGGAAAGATTTGATAGAAGAACCGTAATGTTCTTCTATCCTAATCGTTATTAAGACTTACTCTTCTACAAAATTAACAATCGTTTCTCCAACACCTGCACCTACTTTAATTATGCTAGTTCCATTACCAATTATTTGATTGTCAGAAACTTTTTTACCATCTACTTCAAAATTTCCTAACCCAGTGTGAGCTTTTACTTGATAATCTGTTGGTAATCCTATTAGATTAAGTTCTACTCTTCCCATACCACAACTAATATCCGCTTTTTCTGCCACTTTGCTTGTTACCGTTAATTTTCCAAGCCCACCATCTAGCTTTAATTCATCTATAACACTATTTTTAATACTAGCTTCTCCAGCTCCAGCTTCAATTTTTGCATAATCAGCTATTAGGTTATCTATTTGATATTTTCCAACTCCCATTTCTATTTTAACTTTACTAGCTTTTAAATAATCAATATTGGTTTCATTAACTCCTGTTTCTATTGTAACGTCTTGTAAACTAATATTTTCTGGTAAATATAGGATCACTTCTGGTGTACTATGTGACATTCCTAAAAAATTTCTATTTAGCTTTTTATCTTCAATCTTTAATTCATTTCCATCTGCTCTACATATAAATTGCTCAGAAACTTCCGAAGCTTCTACCTTTAGTGTTTCTCCTTTTTGAATTGTTAACTTGCAGATACTCAAATCAATATCAATACTATCTATATTAGAATATTCTTGCTCCCACTTGGCTATCATGGCAGTATGATTCTTGTTGTTTTCAAATATTCCAACCCCTGCTGTAACTCCAAAAATAGCAGTAATTCCAAAGACAATCATACTAATAATCACAAAACATAAATAGATAGCAAATGCTATGGCTCCGTATTTAATTATTTTTTGAAAAGATGTCATTTTATTTCAACACCTCCAAATATTGCTGTCCCATTAATATAAATCGTTGGTAAGCTCTCATTGTATTCAGTTCTTATTTTGTTATCTACTCCTCCAAAGATTGGTGTTGCTTTTACTTTGATATTAACTCCTGTTGGTACTCTTATTTCAACACCACCAAAAATAGCATTGGCATTAACAACTTGATCTTGCTTGATAATTGCTTTTGAAAGGTCTAATGTAACACTTCCAAAAATAGCGTCTAGATTAGCACCTTTAAATTCTTGACCAGATAGGTCTGCTTTTTGTTCTCCAAAAGTGGCACAATATTCTTCAAAATTCCCTTTATTGCTATTTAATGTTTTTATTTTATCTGCTATTTTTTTTTGAAATGTATCTTTAAAAATAATGTTGATTCCTATCATTACTAAAATAAATGGGAAGATTAATTTTCCAATTACACTAAAAGATAAGATGTTTTGTGCACATAGCAAAAGTACCACTCCAATTACTAGCCAAATAAAACTCCACATTTTGTTATTGCTTCTAATAAATTCAATTAAGCTTGGCACAATAATAAATAATGTCCACCATCCCGTAAAGAAAATATTAATATTCGTTAATCCTAAAGCATTTAGTCCAATGATTAATCCAAGTGCAATTAGCACAATTCCCCATAACGTATTTCCAATTTTTTTCATTTTAAATCTCTCCTTCTCTTTCTTTTATTATTTTTTCTACTTCATAAAAAGTAGCTTCTTCTTCTGTTAGTATTATATCATAATTTTGATTATAAACTTGTAAATTTTCTTTTATTTTTTTATTTAAAAATCCGATTGTTATGGTTTTGTCTTTGTTTTTTGTTATCATTTTGGTATCTTCAATGATATCTCCACAAAGAATGGCATATTGCTTTTGATTGATTCTATTTTGTAATTCTTTTGGTAAACTACCTTCTATTCTTTTGTTCATGGAATGAATGATTGTTCCTGTGAATTTTTGCATTTTATCTTCTTTAAATTCTATAAAGTTACTAATGATATGAATGTTTGTAAAATAGCATTCTTCTCTTTTTAGAAATTCTTCTATTACATTTCCAATTCCTGCTGATAATATAATAACTAGTATCTCTTTTTCTTTTAGCTTTCTAAGAAATTCCTTAGCTCCTTTTCTAAATTCTAATTTATCTTTTTCTAGTGCTTTTTGTAAATTTGAATAAGTTAAATTATATCTTTCTAGCAAATCCATACTTTTTTGGTACCATTCCACCATATGCTGTTCTTTTAATTTTTCTTCTATTGTATAATCTATTTCGATAGGCTCATATTTAGCATTTAAGTCCTCTATTTCTTTTTTACAATCTTCTCCATAAATGTCAAAATCTATTATCGCTCCCCAAGAATCTATACTATTTTTGCTTGTTATCGTTTTATCAAAATCTAGTACAACATAATAATTGTCATCTTTTATTTTTATTTCTTCTAGTTTATTTGTATTAATATATTTCATGATTTACTCCTTCTTTCCCATTGTACTATACCTACTTTGATATTACAATAGAAAAAATCAAATATTTTTGCTTAGAGTTTACATCTTTTTATTGATTATGATATAATATTACAAAATCAAAGGAGATTTAATAATTATGAAAAACTTTTTTATTTTATTAGCTATGAAAATATTACATTTAGGCTTAAAAATCTTTGGTAAAAATGGTGGTAACTTCTTAGGAAAAATAGCCTATGACTGGAATCCAGATATCTTTCGCTATTTCAAAATTGATTGTCCCATTATTGCTGTAACAGCTACCAATGGAAAGACTATGACAAATAATGCCATTGTACATGTTTTCAAAACCGCTGGAAAAAAGGTTATCAGTAACTTAGAAGGAAATAACATGGAAACTGGTATTTTATCAACACTTTTGAAGAATTGTTCTTTAACTGGTAAGATAAAAGCAGATTATTTAGTGTTTGAAGTGGATGAAGGTTATGTTCCTGTTATTTTTAAGGATTTAAAACTTGATACATTAGTAGTATTAGATTTCTTCCGTGATCAACTAGATAGAAATGGTGAAGTAGAATCTTTAATTTTAAAAATTAATGATTTTTTAAAAACCTATACTGGTAATTTGGTATTAAATAATGATGACCCAAATGTGGCACGACTTGGAGCAGCTAATCCAGAAAATCATAATGTATACTATTTTAGTGTTGAAAAATATGCCTTTGCCACAGAAGATATGAAAGAAGCTGGAGAAGGAAAATTCTGTCCTTTCTGCAACACACGTATTAAATACGAATATTATCAATATTCTCATATTGGAAAGTTTAAATGTCCAAATTGTAATTATGGCGATAACGAAATCTATCAATTAGCTACTAATGTAGATTTAAAAAATAGAACTTTTTCTATTAACGATACTACCTATCAAATTCGTTTTAATAGTATTTATAATATTTATAATTTTGTAGCCGTTGTTTCTTGCGTTAGTTTGTATCAAATTGATACAGAAATCGTTCAAAAGGCTCTTTCCACTTTTGTATTAAATAATGGTAGATTAGAAGAAATTGAAATAAATGGTGTTCCTACCATTATCAATTTAGCCAAAAACCCAACTGGTAGCAATGTTAGTCTACGAATTCTAAATGAAGATAATGATGAAAAAGAGTTGCTATTTGTTTTAAATGATAACCTAGCTGATGGACGAGATGTTTCTTGGATTTGGGATATCAATTTCGAGCAGTTAAACCATGTATCTAGAATTATCACTTCTGGTACTCGTGCTTATGACATGGCTATTCGTATCAAAACAGCTGGATACCCTATTGAAAAAATAGAACCTTACACTGATTTGCATGAAGCTGTCCAAAACTTCTATCATACAGATGTCAAGAAATATGTGATTGCAAATTATACCTCTCTACAACCAACCAGAACTGAAATTTTAAAATTAAACAGGGATTAGGGGACGTTCCCTAAGTCTAAAAAGGAAGATGAAAAATGAAAGAATTAAAGATATTGTATTTGTATCCTGATATATTGGAATTATATGGCGATTATGGAAATATTCAAGTGTTGTGCTATCGATTAGAACAACGTGGTTTTAAAGCTATTGTTGAACCCTATTCCATTGGCGATACTCCTCCAGACTTTAAAAGCTATGACCTAGTTTTTGCAGGTGGAGGTGCTGATCAAGAACAAGGAATTTTGGCACAAGATTTAATAAAATACAAAGATTCTATCAAAGAAGCGATAGACAACGGCACCTTCTTTTTATTAATTTGTGGAGCTTATCAATTGTTTGGAAAATACTATAAAGGGGTTGAAGGTGATATTATCCCTGGGTTAGAAGTCTTTAATTATTACACAGAAGCTATCCATGATAGAAAAAAAAGATGTATTGGCAATGTTGTAATTGAAGCAGAATTGAATGGTCAAAAAACAAAAATAATTGGATTTGAGAACCATGGAGGACAAACATTTGATGTTGCTACTCCTTTTGGAAATGTATTATTTGGAAATGGTAACAAGTTTGGTGATACCCAGGAAGGATTTTTTATGAATAATGTTATCGCTACTTATTTACATGGTCCTTTACTTTCTAAAAATCCAGAACTTACAGATTTTATTATTAAGTATTGCCTAGATCGAAAATATGATGAGGATATTGTTTTAGAGCATTTGAATGATGATTTTGAAAATAAGTGTAGAGAAATTTTACTCGATAAATTTTTAGGAGCCATGTAGCAAAACATGGCTCTTTCTTTGTTCTTCCTTATTTTACTTAACAATTACAACATTTTCTAATACAATTGTTGGAATCTCTTGTATATTGTTATTCTTGGCAAAAAGCAATCTTGTATATCTCTTAATATCAAATTCGGTTCCTTCCTGTTTTACTTTTATTCTGTTCTACTGTCATATTTGATTTTCCGACATTACAGATAGGACATGCTGCCACTAAATTACTTGTAATTGTTGAACCTCCAAAATTTTGTGGATACCTATGGTCCAACTTTTGAGACAGAAGAGGACTGTCCCTCCTATCTCAAATTTCTTATAAGTGCATCACTCTTTGCTTGATTTCTTTTGTTTTTCCTACGTTCCAGAAATTTTCTCCTAAATAACCACAAGTTCTTCTTACCACTGTCATTTTATTATGGTCTTTATTTCCACAGTTTGGGCACTCCCATTCATTGTCTTTGTTTATTATGATTTCTCCGTCAAATTCGCATTCATGACAAAAATCAGATTTTGTATTAAATTCTGCATATTGAATATTGTCATAAATAAATTTTACAACTGTTTCTAATGCTTCTATGTTTTTGTTCATATTTGGTATTTCAATATATGAAATCTACATGATAAGAATTTGTATAATATCCTTTGTCTGTTACATCTTTGATGATACCAAATTTTTCTTTGTCAATTCTTGCAAATTTGTAACACAAACTTTCTGCTGGTGTTCCATATAAGGCAAATCCAATATTCGTTTCTTTTTTCCACTTGTCAGTTGCTTCTCTTAATCGTTTCATTAATTTTATCGCAAACTGATGTCCTTTTTCCGTCGTTTGAGATTCTCCAGTCATTAGTTTTGTCACTTCATATAGTCCAATATATCCTAAAGATATCGTCGAATATCCTCCAACTAGTAGTTTATCAATCGTTTCTTCTTTTTTCAAACGTGCAATTGCTCCATATTGCCAGTGAATTGGACTTATATCTGATTTTATGCCAAGTAATGCATAATGTCTACACATTAGTGCCTCTTTGCATAATTCTAATCTTTCGTCTAATTCCTTCCAGAATTTTTCTTCATCTCCATCTGCTACAATTCCTATCTGTGGTAGATTGATGCTTACTACCCCTTGATTAAATCTTCCTTCAAATTGATAATTTCCTTTTTCATCCTTCCATGGTGATAGGAAACTTCTACATCCCATTGGACTAAATACATTTCCTTCATAGTTTTCACGCATTTTTTTTGCAGATATATAATCTGGATACATTCTTTTACTAGAACATTTTACAGCTAGTTTTGTTAAGTAATCATACTCACCACCAGTTAAATTATTGCATTCATCTAACACATAAACTAATTTTGGAAAAGCTGGTGTTACATATACTCCTTTTTCATTTTTAATTCCTTGTATCCTTTGTCTTAGTACTTCTTCAATTATCATAGCGTTTTCTTTGATATATGGGTCATTTCCTTCTAAATGTAAGAACAACGTTACAAATGGTGATTGTCCATTTGTCGTCATTAACGTATTAATTTGATACTGAATCGTTTGTACGCCCGCTTTTAATTCTGCTTTTAGTCTATCCTGAATAATTTCTTCTAGTAAATCTTCTGTTATTTTTTCTTCATACTTTTCTTGCATTTCTTTTTTAAATTTATCATAAGTTTTTCTTAGATATTTTCCTAAATGAATTAAATCAACGGATTGTCCTCCATATTGATTACTTGCTACTGCTGCAATAATTTGAGTTACTACTGTACAGGCAACTTCAAAACTTTTTGGACTTTCGATTAGTTTTCCATTCATAACCGTTCCGTTATCTAGCATATCTGCAATGTTAATTAAGCAACAATTAAAAATTGGTTGTACAAAATAGTCTGCATCATGAAAATGCAGGATTCCTTCGTTATCTGCCTTTACTATTTTTTCTGGTAATAATAATCTTTTAGTTAAATCCCTTGACACTTCTCCTGCTATATAATCTCTCTGGGTTGAAGCTAGTAACGTATTTTTATTCGAATTTTCTTCTGCTAATTCTTTGTTTTCATTTCGAATTAATCCTAAAATTGATTCATCTGTCGTGTTTTGTTTTCTAACTAATGCTCTTGTATAACGATATACAATATATTTTTTAGATAATTCATATTTACCAATTTCCATTAATTGCTCTTCAATAATGTCTTGAATATCCTCTACTAACATTCTCTTTTTTCCTAATTCTTCAATGTAATGAATTATCCCTTTTATCTCATCTTTACTTGCTCTTTCTTTTGGTCTTACCTCTTTATTTGCTTTCTCAATTGCTATCATTATTTTTTCTCTATCATAATCCACTGCTCGTCCATCTCTTTTGATTATCTTCATTTTAACTCCATCCCCTTTATTATTTTTATTGCTACGTTCTTATTATATAGAAAGTTTTTTCTTTTTCTGTTGCAAAAGCAACTAACATTTTTTTACACTTTTTTACTTAGCTGTATTGTAAGTTTTTATCATTTATTACTTTTGTGTTACAATTGTATTTCAAATTAATTACATTCTTTTCTATTCATTGTTGCATTTGCAACTTTTATTTAGTATAATATTTGTCATAGGAGAAAATCGAAATGGATATTAATTTTAATATTGAAGAATTTATTCAGAATTTTGAAAATAGCTGTCATAGAATTCAAAAGAAAAGCTTTTCAAAGAATGAAGTTATAACTAGTTATATCAAAAAAAGAAATCAATTTTGTATTTTAGTAAATGGAAATGCTGACTTAGTTCGTTATGATTTAAATGGAAATCGAACAATTGTAGAGCATTTCTCTAAAAATGATGTATTTGGAGAAGTATTTTATACCATTACCACAAATAATGAATTATTAGTAGAAGCACGTGAAAAATGTGATGTTCTTTTTTATAGTTATAATGACATTCATAATAAATGTAGAAACAACTGTAAATTTCACCAAAAACTTTCTGAAGACTTACCAGAATTAATCTTAAGTAAAGTTACAGATTTAAATATGAGAATTGAATTATTAACCAAAAGGTCTACACGTGACAAATTAATTGGTTATTTCACAATGTTATCTACCAGAGCCTTAAATAAAACCTTTTCACTCCCCTTTTCGTTAACCGATTTAGCAGATTATTTAAGTGTAGACAGAAGTGCTATGATGAGAGAATTAAAACTACTAAAAGAAGAAGGCTTTATTGAAAAAAATGGAAACAAGATTACCTTACTTTATAAATAATGTGCAATTGGGGACGTTTCCTTTTTCACATTCTTCTTTTATATCTATACAAAAAGCAAATGCTAAGCCACGAAAGACTTAGCATTTGCTTTTTTGCCTACTTTATCTTGTAGGTAATTCATCCCACCATTTGCAAACTTCATCTGTAACAGAAGTATATCCCCAAAAGTCGCCATCTTCATCTGGACAAGCTGGCACCATGGATGTTCTCCCAGAAGAGTAACTCTTTGAATCCTTAGATAGGTCTATTGTCAACTGGTCTTGCTTACGTTCTAGCATGCCTTTCGGTCCTGGTCCATTCCATGAAGGAATTTTTCCATTTTCGTCAACTTTCCATTTGGGCAAAGAAAACTTTTTGTCTGTAATCTTTCCTACATACTTACCTTTTTCTTTTCTCCAAATAACTTCACTGCATTCTCGTGCTGTTTGCCGTTTTTCTGCACATTCAGCACAAATTAATGGTTCTGTCCCCATGTAAGGGGCCGCCAAAGCTTTACTCCTTTTCTTCCACAAATAGAACACACATAATTTTTCATCTGTTTTCCTCCTGCTAATTAGCTTTGAATTTAGTGTGTGAATAGTTACCATGCCTGAGCATTATGTCAATAATAGCATATTTTTGGAAATATGTCAATCGGCTATATCCATATAATCATTATAAGAAAAACAATTCCCACCGTAATAAATGAATATCCCATAATTCTATTCATTTTTCTAAATGATTGCTCTGTTTTAGGCATTGGATGAAATACTGTTTTTCCAACCTCATAACTCATTTTAGGAATATAATTTCCTATAATCATGAATACTATTCCTAATATTAAACAGATACTTTTTCCAACATACACTGTGCTTCCTAGTGGCACTTCTATCATAATCACATATATTAATACGGTTATAACTGGAATAAACCATTCCATTATTTTTAATATTTTAGGTTTTTCATCATTTTCTAATTTGTTTGTTTTCAAACTAACAGCTACTAAACATATTGCTTGAACAATAGCCATAATTAGTGGTATTCCAAATAATGCAAAGTTTTTATGTGCATAGTTATCTGGTACATCATTTATTGTAAAATGAATTGGCATTTGTTCTGGCATTTTATCATATAGTACAACTCCCAATATAATTGGCAGTAAACATACTATTACACTAAAAATTAATGTTTTCTTATTCTTCATCTTTGTTTCCTCCTAACTTATAAATCCAAACTAATACCTCTTCAAATACAGAACTATTTAGCTCATAAAATATAAAGTTTTTTTGTTTTGTTTCTGTTATTAGTTTCGCTTTTTTTAAGTTTGATAAATGATAGGATACTGTCGCTCCTGATAAATTAAAACAATTTGCTATCTCTCCTGCTGTCTTTCGTCCGTCTTTCAATTGTTCTAATATTTCTCTTCTTACAGGATCACTAATTGCCTTCAATGTTTCCGATATTCCCAAATTCATCACCTCACCAATAGTATTTCGATATATATCTAAATAGATTATACTATGTATTTTTTTCCATGTCAATAACTATTTAGATTTTTTTCTAAATAGTTGTGTAAAATAAAGATTAGTTATATCTCAAACTAATCTTATTACTTCCATGTGAAAAAGGAAACGTCCCCAATTGCACATTTAGTTTCTTCTCCTGTTTCCATATTTTTTATTTTAACTGTATTTGTCTCGATTTCATCTTCTCCTATTATAATTACATATGGAATTTTTAGTTTATCAGCATATTTGAATTTTGGTTTTAGTTTCTTGTTATTTAGGTAAATTTCTGTTTTTATGCCTTGGTTTCTTAATTTTGTTGCTAGTTGAATTGGTTTTTCTAAATCTTCTATCATCGGTATAATTAATACTTGTGCAATCGATTTTTGTTCTGCATGAATCAAGTTTAATTCATTTAATTTATAGAATAGTCTGGTTAATCCTATTGATATTCCAACTCCAGGTAATTTTTTGTCAGTATAATATTCGGCTAGGTTTTCATATCTTCCTCCTGAACATACACTTCCTAATTCTCTGTATTCATTTAAAAAAGTTTCATATACAGTTCCTGTGTAGTAGTCTAATCCTCTTGCAATAGTTAAATCTACTTTGAAGTTCTCTTCTGGTACACCAAATAATCGAATGTTTTTTACAACTTGTTTTAATTCTTCTACTCCTTTATTATATACTTCATTTTCGATTCCTAGCTTTTGTAGTTTTTCAACTTTTTCGTTTGATGTTCCATCAATTTCAATAAAATTTATTATTTTTTCGATGGCGTATTTTTCTACTTCTGATTTGTTTAGTTCTTCCATTACTGCTTGTTTTCCTATTTTTTCAATCTTATCAATAATTCTTAAAATCTCCACAGC
>CARUQW010000002.1:57660-67220 GCA_949077355.1 uncultured Clostridia bacterium
TTTCTTTTTGCCCCAAGCTCTCAAATAGTCCATTTAATATTTTACGATTATTAATACAAATTGTGAAATCATCAAATCCTAATTCTTTAAAAATAGTATAAATAATGCTTGGAAGTTCGGCATCATTTATAATATCTAATTCTCCATCACCTATGATATCAATATCACATTGATAAAATTCTCTAAAACGACCTCTTTGTGTTCTTTCTCCACGATATACTTTTCCGATTTGATATCTTCTAAATGGAAAACTTAAATTCCCATAATTTTTAGCTACATATTTAGAAAGAGGTACAGTTAAATCAAATCGTAAAGATAAGTCTGTTTCTCCTTTATTAAATCTATAAATTTGTTTTTCTGTTTCTCCTCCTGCTTTTGCTAACAATACTTCTGATAATTCTATAATCGGTGTATCTAATGGTAAAAAACCAAATTTTTGATAGGTATCTTCAATTTTTGCTTTCATTTGATTAAATAATATTTGTTCATTTGGCAATAATTCCATGAATCCTGCCAATGTTCTTGGTTCTGTTTTACTCACGCTTATCACTTTCTTTCTTTTTAAAATAATTTTGGCTTTAATTCCAAATAAATTGGTTTTTCGTCTTTTAACATAGCCATCATTCCATGTCCAGGATAGACAATAGTTTCATCTGGTAAAACCATAATTTTCTCTTCAATAGACTTTAGGATTTCTTCTCTACTAGATGTTGGTAAATCGGTTCTTCCCCAAGTACCACGAAAAATAGTATCACCAGAAAATAAGCAATTCTCCTTTTCACAATAAAGACTCGTACTTCCCTTTGTATGTCCTGGTGTATGGAGCACTTTGAACTCTAAATTTCCTAAGTGAATCAAATCTTCATCATCAATTCTAGAATCCGCTTCTAACTCAATCTCTCCCACTCCAATATAGGGTGATAAATTAATTTCTGGATTATTTAAGCCCTCGCTATCCTCTCTATGAATTAATACTTTTCCGCCACATCTATTTTTTAGTTCTGTTACTCCTAATATATGGTCACCATGACAATGTGTCAAATAAATATATTTCAATCTTCCTTCCATAATATTAATCAGTTCTTCTATTTTCTCAGCTTCTCCCGCTGAATCAATCACCATTGTCTCTTTTGACTCTTCATCTATAATAATATAACAATTCGTCGGATCTCCCATCCAAGTATCAATCTTTAGTTCCTTTAATTTCATTTTCTCTCCTCCATGTGAAGTTGGGGACGTTTCCTTTTTCACATTTTTGTTCACTATAATCCCAATTCTTCTGCTATTTCTTTCATAGAATTTAATGCTATTTCTGCAAATTCTTCCATCTCAATTCCTAATTTTTCAATCGATAACATTGCTTCTCTGTTAGCTCCTGCTGCAAATCTTTTTTCTGGTATTCTTTTTAAGACAGATTTGATTTTCACACTAGCTATTTTTTTATCTGGATAGCATAATGCTATGGCATTACAAAACCCACTCATTGGGTCTGCTGCGTAAACCGCTTTTTGTAGTTTTGTCTTTGCTTTTACGCCAGATGCTGGGTTGTGTGCACATATAGCATCAAACAACTCTTCATCTTCTATCCCCTCTTTTTTTAGCATTTCTACTGCTGTATTTCCATGCACTTCTGGATGTTCTTGCCAATTGCAATGTTCTTCATCTAAGTCATGTAATAACCCTACAATTCCCCAATATTCTTCATTTTCTGGTTCTAGTTTTCTTGCTAGTCCTTTCATAATTGCTTCTACTGCTAATGAATGTTTAAGATATTTTTCACCTTTCATATATTTTTTTAAAATTTCATAAGCTTGTTCTCTGTTCATTTTCTTCTTCCCTTCTAATAATTACTTCATTAAATTTGAAAATGTGCAAAAGGAAACGTCCCCAATTGCACATTTATTTCCTTCTTCTTACTTCATATACACTGTCAACTTTTCTGATAGCTTTTTGTACTTTGTTTAGTTCTTCTAAATTTTCGATTTCTAATGTGATGTCCATAATTGCTATTCTTTCTTTGGTCGTTTTTGTATTGACTCCTAATATTTTTGCTTTTGTGGTTCCTATTTCTTTTAGGATATCCATTAGTAGTCCACTTCTGTCGTTTGAGTATACTTCGATATCTACTTGATAAGATGATTGGTGCTCGTTGTACCATTCTACGTCTATCATTCTATTTTCTTCTGAGAATAGGTCTCCAATGTTGACACAATCTTTTCGATGGACTGATACTCCTCTTCCTTTTGTGATGTATCCTACAATTTCGTCTCCTGGAAGTGGATTACAACATTTTGATAGCTTCACTAGACAATTATCAATTCCTTTTACAATGACACCTGTATTAGATGGTTTTGGTTTTCTCATCCTTGCTTTGGCTAATTCTTCTATTTTTGCCTCAATATTTTCTTCTTCATGTTCTTTTCGATATTCTTGTAACATTCTTGCAATTACTTTAACGGATGAGTTTGCTCCAAATCCAACTGCTGCATACATTTCTTCGAGATTTTTGTATTTGTATTTATCTAACATTGGTTCTAAATATTCTGTCTTAAATAAATCAGCATGAGAGAATCCAATTCTTTTTAATTCTTTTTCGATTAATTCTTTTCCTTTTTCAATGTTTTCTGCTTTTTGTGCTTTTTTAAACCAACTTAAAATTTTATTTTTGGCACTGGTACTTTTTACAAATTTTAACCAATCTCTACTTGGTCCTTTTGAATTATCAGATGTTATAATTTCAACGATGTCTCCACTTTTTAGAGGTGTTATAATTGGCATCATTTTGCTGTTAATTTTACATCCTGTCATATGATGCCCAATCTCTGCATGGATGGTATAAGCAAAATCAATTGGTGTGGCACCTCTTGGTAATACTTTTATGGCTCCTTTTGGTGTAAACACATATACTTCATCTTCAAACAATTCTGTTTTTAATGTATTTAAGAATTCTTGCGGATCTTGCATCTCTTTTTGCCATTCTAATGTTTCTCTTAGCCATGCCAATTTATCTTCTTCTACTTTAACTGATGTTTTCTTTCCAAAGTAATTGGCTTCTTTATACGCCCAATGAGCAGCAATACCGAATTCGGCAATTCTATGCATATCCCATGTACGTATTTGTACTTCAAATGGTGTTCCTTTATCTCCTAATAAAGTCGTATGAATGGATTGATACATATTGGGCTTTGGTACTGCAATATAATCTTTGAATCTTCCTGGCATTGGGTTATACATCTCATGGACAACACCTAATGCTGCATAGCAATCTTTGATGGAATGAACTAAAATACGCAAAGCAAACAAATCATAGATTTGATCTAAATTCTTATTATCCCTTTTCATTTTTCGGTAAATACTATATAAATGTTTGGCTCTTCCGTGTAACTTCTGCTTCTATTTTTTGCTTTTTTAATTGCAAACGAATATCATCCATAATTTTTTCAATAAATTTAAGTCTTTCTTCTCTTTTCTTGTTAATTCCTTCTACTAAATCATGATATTCTTCTGGATTCAAGTATTTAAATCCCAAATCTTCTAATTCCCATTTAATAGAATATAAACCCAAACGATTTGCCAATGGTGCATATAGTTCCATGGTTTCTTTAGCATTGGCAATTTGTCTATCTCTTTTTAGATACTTTAGGGTTCTCATATTATGAAGTCTATCTGCTAATTTGATTAGAATAACTCGGATATCTTTTCCCATCGCTAAAAACATTTTTCGGTAATCTTCTACTTGTTGCTCTTCAATGGAAGCAAATTGTACAGAACCTAATTTGGTAACCCCTTCTACCATTTCTGCAATTTCAATGCCAAATTCTTGTCGAATGTCAGCATCGGTTACTTCTGTATCTTCTACTACATCGTGTAAAAGAGCCGCACAAATTGTGCTATCATCTAATCCAATATCTGCTAAGATATAAGCAACATTAAGTGGATGAATAATATAAGGTTCTCCAGAACGTCTACATTGTTCACCATGATGGCTTTTGGCATAGTTATATGCCTTCATAATTAGCCTATTATCTATTTTTCTAGTATGTTCTTTTCTTTTATTGATTACATCTTGTATCGTTATTTCTTTTGCTTCTTGCATTTTAGTCCTCTCTTTCTTGTTTAGCACTACAAAGAACGCATAACATCCTTCATATTAATTTGTAAACTCTCTACTCCATTAAAACTGTTAATCTCTAACACCCCAACCACATCAATTTTATCTCCAATGTGATATTCCTCTGCTAAATATCCCAAATTAAATCCAATACTATTTATAATCGTATTATTATCTTTCAAAGTTAGTTTTAGGTGTTTTCCTTCAGATAGTGCTCGAATAGAATCAATTTTTAAATTTTTAAAAGCAAATACTGGCATTCTATTTCCTTCCCCAAAAGGTTCTAATTGTTTTATACTTTCTACCATATCTTTATTGATATCTTTTACATCCATTTTACTATCTACTTGAATCACTGGCATAATTTCATCAATATGAGATTCTGCTGTGATTTTTTCAAATTCTTCTTTGAATTTCGAAAAATTTTCTTTTCGTATCGTAATTCCTACTGCCATACTATGTCCACCAAATTTTTCAATCGTATCCATACATTGCATTAATGCATCATGTAAATCAAATCCTGGTATGCTTCTTCCAGACCCTTTTCCAATTCCATCTTCCTCGAAACTTAATAAAATGCTTGGTTTAAAATACATTTCTGTAATTTTAGAAGATACAATTCCAATTACACCATGATGCCAATTTTCTCCCCCAACTATGATGGCATTCTTATCTTCTAAATGTTCTTCTTGAATTTGTTTTACAGCATTTTCAAAAATACTTTTTTCTGTTTCTTGTCTTTCACGGTTATGTTCATTTAATTTTTGCGTTAGTTCTGCTACCTGATTATAATTTTTAGATAATAATAATTCTAATGCTTCTTCTGCTTTTCCCATTCTACCACAAGCATTGATTCTAGGTGCTATTCCAAAGGAAATGCTGTTGGAATCGATTTTACTATAACCAGATGAATTGATGATGGAACGTAAACCGATATTTTTGGTTTGTCGAATTAGCATTAATCCAAGTTTTGCAATCACCCTATTTTCGTTGACCAAAGGAACAATGTCTGATATAGTCCCTACACAAACAATATCTAAATATTTTAGATATTCTTCTTCTTTTAAATTTAGTTTCATTCCAATGGCTTGAATTAGTTTAAAGACAACGCCAACTCCTGCTAATTCTCGAAAAGGATATTGGCTATCTTTTCTTTTATTATCAATAACAGCTAGTGCATGTGGTAATTCATTTCCTGGTTCATGATGGTCTGTTACAATTGTTTCAATTCCTAATGAATTTGCATAATTAATTTCGTCTATTGCTGATATTCCACAATCAACAGTTATCATTAATTGGCATCCATTATTTACAATTTTCCCAATTGCTTCTCGGTTTAATCCATAACCTTCTTCTAATCGATTTGGAATGTAACTTTCTACTTCTAGTCCTCTATCTTTTAGAAAACTTTTTAATACGGTTATACTTGTTATTCCATCTACATCATAATCTCCATAAATTGTAACTTTTTCTTGCTTTTCTATGGCTTCAATAATTCTTTGAACTGCTTTTTCCATATCGGTAATTAAAAATGGGTCGTGAAAATCATTTCTGGTTGGTTCTAAAAATAATCGTATATCTTCTTTTTCTGTTATGTTTCTATTAACTAAAATGGTTGCTAATAATTTATTGAGTTGATATTTTTCTTGTATTTCTTTAATTTTATTTTCGTCTGTTTCATAAATTTGCCACTTTTTGTTCATTTTCCTCTCCTAATTTTTATTTTTCCTATATTTTATACTATTTTGTTGTTTTTTGAAACCCTTTTCGAAAAATTTGAAAAAAAATATACACTTTCTATGGTAAGTGCATATTTTCTATTTTAGCATACTTTTAATTTTTGTTTTATTTTTTGTAATTCTTTGCTATTTATTTGTGTTACATTTAATATTACTTCATCACTCATTTTCATTTTTATCATATTTCCAATTACTTTTTGTATTTCCATCTTTTGACCAATTTTTTGACCAATTTTTTGTCCAATTTCTTGGCCGATTTTTCGACCATCTCTTTGTCCTGCTTCTCTTTCTGCTTTATATTTTTCACACTTTTCGTCTATTAATTCAATTAATAACCTTTCAAAGTTCGTCATGCTAATCTCCCCCTTTCTATTTAATATTTCTTTATATTTTATAATTTCTTCTTTTTTTAATTTTTTTCTGACATCATTTGAATAACTTAATATAATTTGCAAATACTTTTTTTCTTCTACTGTTAATTTTTTCTTTGTAAAGCTTTCTAATATTTCTTTCATTTCCTCTTTTGTGTTTATCCTCTCAAATAACATCGCTTTTGCTATTGCTGTATTTTCTTTTATTAATTCTTCTTTTGTGTAATTATTGATATCTATTAGATTATATTTTGGATAATCTAATGGTTTTAATCCCTCATATTTTTCTTGCATCTCGCTTATTGTTTTAGGTGCATCCCATTTTTTATTTCCGGTATAAAAAACAATTGGACATATTAAAGGATATAATTTATTTAATGTCTTGCTTTCTTTTCTTATACTTCTGATTAATTCCATACAATATTCATGCATTCTTTCTGCCATTTTATAATCAATTGTGCTTTGATGCTCTATTATGATAAATACATTTCTTCCTTTTACTTTATAAATGATATCCGATTCTTTTGCTGTAAAATTAGCTGTAATGAATTTTCGATTATATTTTTCTATATTGCTTTCTTTTAATTTTACCGTTTTATATTGCGTGTATCTCTTTATGAAGTTTACAAATTCTTTTTTGTTGTCTAATATTTCTTTGAAAATTTTATCATGATACTGATGTGTTTTTTTTATTTCATAGCTCTCTTTTGCATCATTCAATATGTATTTTACTGGAAACAGATATTGGTATCTCCAGTAATCTACCATTGTAAATTCAACCATATATTTTCTCCTTTCATTATATTGCATTTTTATTTACTTGTCAATTTTTATTCTTTGGTAAAATTGTTGATATATCTTCTTTTTTCTCTTGTTTTCTTTTTGTTTGGGTTTTTGAAATAGAAATCTTAAAAATTATCGAATTAAATTTATTATTTTTTTGAATATAATAATTCTTTTTATTAAAACATATTTTTTGCTTTTTTTCAATACTGTTTGTCCTATTTTTCATCGCAATTATCGAGTTTTTTCGGCATATACCAAAAGTTGGAGTAGAAAGTTTTTTAAAATTTCTGCTCCAACTGTAATATAGATTTTAATTTGTTATTTCATAAGCCAATTAGCAATATCATATATTTGTATCCCTTCATATTGGTAATCCTCATGTTTAAAATTATTTAATGAACTCATTAGTTTTTCATCCTTCTTCCTTTCTATGGAATTATATAAATAAGAGCCTGACATTCCACCTTCCATTACATAATTGTTAAAAGTTGCATCTATATCGCTATATTTAAAATAATCAATATATTCTTTAAAATAAAATGGATAAACTTCAACTTCAAATGTTCTTCCTATAAACAATGTAGCTAAATTACTGCTTAGTAAAAAGCATTAGAGCCAATTATATATATCGTATTTTTCTTCTTCATATAGACTATTTATTGTTTTCTCAAAGCCTTCACACATTTGAACTTCGTCAATTAAAACAAAATTATTCATGTTCTTTTTATATCTTTGCTTTATATAATTATTTAATTTGTGATATTCTTTTAGATTTTCCACTTCTTCTTACTTCAGTAATGACTTTTATATCAGGCGTTCCAATTATATCTATTGGAGTCTTAAAATAATCTCTTTTTATTAATTTCATATTTTCCACCTCAAAAATATTATATCAGTTTTATTTCCCAAAATCAGTTTTTTTAAAATTGGAGAAATTGTATCTCACAATTATATTATATACAAATTTTATTTGTATATACTCAGACTATTAATTGCTCAATTTTATATGAGAACTTTTGAAATCGAAGTTACAAATAGAGAAATTTACAAGTGGTAATAAAACAATTATAGAACATGTTTGCAGGTGTGCTAATTTACAATATGGTACAAACAATGAAAAATGAGGTAACTGAGGAAATAGAGCAAAAGAAATATAAACATGAAATGAAAGTAAATGAGAATATTGCTATAGGACTACTCAAAAATGAAATAATATATATAATGCTAGAAGAAGATGATGATGAAAGAGTAAAAGAATATGATAAATTATGTTGAAAAATTTTAAAATACAAAATTACAATACGAAAAGATAGAAATTATAAAATAGAGCCACAAATAAATAATAAAAACAGTTATAATAAACTCAAAAGTTTCTAATTTGCATAATTATATTCTTAAACTGATGACATTGATATATACCTCCTCTACGGACTTTCACTGATTAGTTAAGCGACATGCCTGTCACACTAAAAATATTGAGGCAGAAAACTTTCAAAGTTTTCTACCTCAACTATTAACATTTAGCCTATAAAAATTTTTTTAAAAAATTTACACACTGATATTGACAAACCCATTTAGTACATTTTTTGACTAGTATACGATTTACCTCAATTATTTCATTACATACAGAACCATCCTAAACCCTACATTATAACGATCTGGTCTTTCTGTTAAGTAACCTCCTGATGCATGACATCTAGCCGCACTACCCCAATCACCACCTCGTACAACAGCAAAGAGATAATTGGCTGTCGAAGTAACTACACTTCTAGTTATCTCCTGATAATTCCCTTCCAAATCAAAAATGTTAAAAACACAATCATTTGCATTTGAACCTGCCACTCGGCTATTTTCAGGATGTCTCTGTGCAGATATAGAAGAAACTAAAAAAGTCCTTCCTGCAGCATCATGTTTTCCATTAATAATTCCCATAACATAGTCCCATTGTTTCCCAGAAATCAAACTACTTTTTACAAAATTAGTATTTATGAAACCGTTCGAAATAGTAACCGCAGAAGCTTGTGTAATAGTATTCAACGGTTGCATTCCCTTTTTACTCACACCACCATTTCCTGTTTCATATCTTGCTATATAAAAACCTCCTACCTTTTCAACTGTACTTCTTTCGTCAGTTACCCCAGAAGGAAGACTCGCAATAGGATCATCGTAAGAAGCAATATAATTCACTGGTCCCTCATATAAAGGATAAGAACTATTTCTTTTATAATTATTTATGTCATTCACAGGAATCCACACAAACTGATTTCCTGTATCTCCTGTATCATTTGCTACATCAGATATAACCAATCCTTGTGATATATCATCACATCCTGGTTTTATGGCAAATCCTACTGGTATAATTGCTGTTCCATTTTTTTCGTATTCTTTATTGTTATCTTTTACAATTTCTCCTACTTTTGCCATTGCTTTTTTTACTGTGATTGGTCCTTTTACAGTTTCTGTTTTATTTTTTGCCTTATCTACTGTTAAAATATGCAAATAATAAGTTCCTGGTGTTGTTATTTTTGTTTTTACTTCTGTTTGATTTTCCTT
>CARUQW010000003.1:0-24040 GCA_949077355.1 uncultured Clostridia bacterium
TAGCATAAATAATTAAAGTTTTCAAATTATTTCCTCCTACTCGACAACTTACTATAAATCTTTCAAACTACAAAATTTATCGTTCTATTTCTTTTTCTTTAAAGAATCCATCTTTCTTTAAGTCTGGGATTATCTTTAATTTTAGTGTAGGATTGCATAATATACCCTTTTCTTCATAATCTAAATCAATCCACAAAGCTTCTTTTATCTCATTTCTTACATCTATATTATTAGAATTTAATTTAGTAATGTATGTTGTTTGTTGAAAATCTTCTCCTTCTTCAAATATTGCTTTATCTAGATATTGTTTATAATATTTTAATTCTTGAATTTCAACTCCTAATTCTTCTGATAATTCTCTTCTTAAAGTTTGTTCATCACTTTCATTTTCTTCTCTTTTTCCACCTGGCAAAATACATTCTTTTCTATTATCTATCGTTTTCTTTCTTAATACTAATAGTTGTCCATTTTCATTAAAAATTAATCCAGCTATATGATCAATCATCTTTAAATTCTCCTTACAAATTACTTCGTAATGTAGATTATATCATAAAAAATGTAAATTTCTACACATTTTAACTAAAAATATATAAAGAAAATGAAAAGCACAATTTTAGCACCTTTCATTTTCCTTTTTCTACTCTTCTATCATATCATCATATGCTTCTGAAATAGCATCTAATAATTGGATTCTTGTTTCATTATTAATAGGATATGAGAAATTTCTTCTAATATCCTTATTCTTCAATTTTCTATTAGGCATATTAATATACCTTCCATTCTTTCCATTTAACAATTTAATTTCATTTACTATAAAGCAACCATCTATACATACACTTGCTGCTCCTAGTAAATCTCCCTTATTTATTTTTTTAATTCTAATTTCTGTAATATTTAACATATACAATTTCCTCCTTCTTCTTAATTATCCATACCTGTTTTAGGTAGTTCTTTATCTATATCTGGTGTCTTAGTATAAACTACTGTATGTGCATCATCTTTAGCTTCTAATTTTGTTTCTTGATAAGATGCTGTTACATAAGTGTTATTTACAAATATTTTATTATTTTGCACATCTTCATTTACTTTTGCTTTAACAACTGGTGTTGTTGTAGCTTCAAATCCTTCTTTTACTTCTATACTAAATACAAGTTTAAATTCTTTTACATATTCATCTTGTTCTAATCCTAAGCTTTCTCTTGTTAGGTCTATTTTGTGATTTTCTGTTGTTTTATATTTTTCTCCAATATTTTTCCAGTTTGTATTTTTATTTGTTATATATTTGATTTCATATTCTAATTCTTCGTTCCAGATTCCTGTTTGTAATTCTTGAACTCTTACTTGTCTAGGTAATTTATCTCCCCATACAAAATTAGATACTTTTGTATTTGAGAAATTTCCTAAATGATTAAATGTGTAGTCTATTATTTCTCCTTTTTGTGCTTCTGTTGGAGCTTCTTTTTGAACATCAACTACTAGATTTACATTATCATTTTTTACAGTTAAGTCTACAACTTGTCCATTTTTCTCAAATTTGAATGGTATCAGGTCTTTACTAATTACATAGTATGGAATTGTAGAAACTTCTTTTAGATAATATTGTTTTCCTGTTTCTAAATATTTATATTCAATTTTTCCACCATTTGCTGTTTTAACTGTTGCTACATATTTTTGGTTTTCATCTAAAATCTCAAAAACTGTATCATCAATCGGTGTTCCAGCTTCTTTGTCTAAATATTGGTTATATTCTTTGCTTACTTTATTAATTTTCAAAATATTTTCATATACTGTTACAGGAACATCATCTTTGTCCTCTGTTTTAGCTTCTAAATATGTTCCACTTACTTTTACATTATTAATGAATTTTGATTTATCAGCTAATCCTTCAATTACTTTTGTTGCAACTTTCATTTTTGTAGTATTTGAAAATCCTATTTTTACTGTTCCAAAATTTAAACTATAAGATGTTATATATTCACCATCTGCTAATTTAATTTTAGTAAAATCTATTTTATTATTTGTTTTTGTACTTAGATTTTCTTGTAGTTTTACATTAGTCTTTTTATTTGTATTGTATGTAATAGAATATTTTAAATCCTCGTTATAAATACCTGTTTCTAAGCTTTGTATTCTAACTTCTTTTGGTAAATCATCTGTTAGTGTGAAATCATTTAACTTAACATTAGATAAGTTCTTTATTTTATCAATTTCATAAGTAACAATTTCTTTTCCTTGTGCTTCTGTTTTGTCTGCACCTTTTTCTACATTTACTTTTATATCAACTGGAGTGTTTTCAACTACTACTTTTTTGTCATCTCCATCATATACTAAATTCACTTCAAATTTAGTGTTCTTTCCTTTTAAGAAATAATCTGGAGCTAATTTTTCTGAAATAATGTATTCGCCTAAATCAAGCCCTGAAAGTAAGAATTTTCCGTACTCATCTGTTGTTACTTCTTTTGTGAATTTTCCATCTTTAGATGTTACTGTAAATACAGCTCCCTTTAATCCTGAACCTGCTGTTGCTCCTGTAATTTTACTATCGCCACTTGTTACTTTTTCTATTTCTAATTCTGCTGATGGTTTATATTGCATATTTCCTTTTGCTGTGCTTAATATAAATGGATCTGTTGTTAATGCATAATTTTGTAAATTTGAGTTTGGTGCTTTTCCAAATAAAATTGGATATGTTTCGCATTGTCCTGTAATACTAAATTGAACATTTATATCGTTTCTAATATTAACTCTTGGAACTAATACTTTGAATTGTTCTCCTCTATTAAATGTAGTTTTTTCATTATTATTTATATCTGTAATTTTGGTTTGTTCTGGTGCTGATGCTCCATTTAAAATGATTTGTATATCTCTCATATTTACTGAACTATTAACGGTAAATGTTTGAGATACATATTTTGAGTCTTTATTATCAACTCCTGCTTGTGAATTTGCTGTTGCTGATATGACTGGATCTGTATATGTTTGTGTTCCATTTCTTCCTATATTAGCCAATTCTCTTATTTTATTTGCCATTCTGTTTCCGACTTCGTTAGCTCCAAAATATCTATTTGTGTCTCTTCCATCTAATACAGAATATACTGCTTGTTTTGTAACTGCAAAGGCTTGATAATCATTATCTAATCCCATCTCTTGAGCTGATTTATATGGAAATCCATTTAATAGAACTCTCCAAACTGCTTGATTATTTGCAATTTGGCTCATATCTCCAACTTCAACTCCATAACTATCATTATCATCAACTCCATGTAGATTTACATTAAGACAATAGGCTGGGTAGCTTCTTCCATTTTCATTATAGACTACATAGTGAGTTAATACTTCCATTGTTACACCTGCTGAATTGGTATATTTTAGGTCGTTTCCACATTCTCCTAAAGATACTATGTCTTTTATTTCTCCAATTTGTGCTGCGAATACACCACTAAATTGACTTACTATCATAAATATTAATAATATTGAACTTATTATTTTTTGTCCTTTTTTTGTTTTCATATTTTACATTTCTCCTTCCACAATAAACGAAACTAATATTTTCTAAGCTCATTCTTCGCTAAGAAAATCTAAATTTCGCATAATTAATTTCTACGTCAAGTGCTTTAGATTTTTACAATGTTATAATTATAAAAGCACTTTCCTAGAACTTAAATAAAAGCATAGCCATATTCGACTAATGCTTTTATTGATTTTTTATTTTTAATAATTTGTTATATCTACAAAATACCTAGTTTGTGTTGGAAATCCTGTTTTTTTATAATCTGCTGCATATACTAAAAATGTTACTGAATATACATTTAAAACTTTTCCCTCTATTTGTGAAAAACTATATGGGTACATATAATTTTTTCCTACTAAACTTGGGCTTTTTTGTATCTTATATAATTTTTCTCCATTTTTTCCCCATAGGTCTGGATTCCTTTTTGCAATTGTATCTATATCTGCTATTAATCTTTTTGTTTCAGTATCATTATAGATATATTCTTCTGTTATTTTCTCTGCTTTTGCTGGTTCTTTGTTGTTATTCGTTTCTGTCTTTTGTACTTCTTGATTTGGTTTTACTTGATTACTTGTTCCTTTGTTCTTTTGTTTTTGATTTCCTGTGTTTGTAGTGGTTGGTTTTGGATTTTCTTTTTTAGTATCATTACCTTTTTTTACTGTATCTGTAGTTTTTTTGTTTTCATTTTCTATAACATTTTCTGAATTGTTAGTTTGTTCTTGATTGCTTATCTCATTTGTTGTTTCTGTGCTAGTATCTTCTATTGCTTCTGCTATTTCTTCAACATTAACATCTTTTCCTTCCTCTAGTATTTCTTCTGTTTCTACTACAGTATCTTGCTTTTGCTCTTTTTGTGTTATGATATTTTTTATGACACCTCCAGAAAATAAAACCGTTACCACACAAACTATAATAATTCTTTGAAACATATAAATCCCTCCTTTAAAATATTGGCTTATTGCCTTATATTTTAAATTTTAGCAAGTTTATATGTTAAAAGTATATTTCAAAAAAAATCTTTTTAAAATTGCATTAAACCTCTTTAGCTTGAACACATAGACGCTTTTCTGGCTGTCCTGTTACACAAGTAATCAATGTAATCATGTTTTCTTCTGTATTTAAAGTAACAGACCAATCTGTATTACTTATTTCTTTTTGACTAGATACTTGATACCTCCTCTCTCCCATATTTGTTGTATATATAATTTCATCTCCCACATCTAAGAGATGTATCCCCTCAAAATAATGAGCAACAGAACTACCTCTGTTATGACTTGCTAAAGCTATATTTCCATCCCATAATGAACTATTTTTAAAATGGCCTATGCTATTGGCAAGTGTTTCTAAATCTATTCCTTCTTTTATTTCAGCTTCTATTTCTAATTTTGGTATTTTTAATTTTCCAATTGTTTCTTCTGTATATGGCAAACTATCTTGATCTATTTCTTCCATATCGCCATCTTGAATAACTTGACTTTCTTCTGTTCCACTAGTATTTTCATTTTCTGGAATAAATGATAATAGTATTTTTGCACTAAATAAACTAATTATCATAATAACTACTATCAAAATATATTTTATAATTTTTGTTTGTTTCATTTCTATCACCTTTACTTTCTACTAAAAAAAGAATTAGTTTTGTCATTTCTAATCCTCTTTCTTTTCTTTAATTTTATATTAAATGTCTTCTTATACAAGTCAGCAATATCTTTAAAATTCTTTGGATGTTCAATTATTTCTTTTATTTGACTTGGATAAAAGTTTCCATATACAATGTCATAAATTCCTAATTGCAAAGCAATTTTTGTTTCTTCCTGTTTTTGGCTTTTTAACAATAAAATTACTCTCATATTCATTTGTTTTAATATAAATAAAAACTCTTGTAAATCTCCTTCAACTGCTTGTGGAGATACAATTACTGTTTGATTTTCAAAAGTATTATTCTCAATTAAATAATCGCTATAATGTGCAATTATTGAATCTCTTACATTCATTTGAATTTCTTTGTCTATTTCTTCAATTCCTGTATAAATTACAATCATTAAATAAATTCCTCCTTTTTCACGATTTCTAATGGATTAATTAATTCTCCATCTTTTCTTACTGTAAAATGACAATGACATCCTGTTGTTGCTCCATTTGTTGGATTTCCACTTCCATCTTTGTATGGATTATTGGTTACACCATATATATTTTTAGGTCCTACTTTTCCAATAATCTCACCTTTTTTTACTTGTTGTCCTACTGATACAATAAACTCTGGTGAACTATGACAATATGAAAATTTATATTTTCCATCTATGCTTTTAATTGTAATGGTATAACCTCCAGCTCCACCCCAACCACAAGATACAACCTCTCCATCCATAATGCAAACTAATTTTGTTCCTTCAGGTGCTGGTATATCTATTCCAGAGTGATTGGTTGATGCTCCTCCGCGTTGGTGCTTTTCTTGGTCCAAATCCACTACTTATTGTATAATGTCCGAACTACAGGCCAATCTGTTTCTTCTGACATTTCTCCACCACCAAAGATTTTCTCTACAAATTCCCATACACTTTGAAAAAAGCCTTTCATTTCATCTTTTTTATATTCTGTATCATAATAAGCAAGTTCTTTTTTCATATCTACTTTATCTTCGTGATTAAATCCTATGTATAAAATATCTGTGATACTACATACAAAACCTAAAATCAAAACAACTATTATAATAGGAACAATAAACGGTTTTATTAGCATTAGTACAAATCCCATTACTTTTCGTTTTATCTTTTTCTTAATCATTGTTATTGTCCTGTTCTTCTATACTAATAATTTTATTTGTACTTTCCTCTATATCTTCTTTTCTTGTATTATTGATATTAGGTGTGTTATACATTCTTTTATTATTTATGTTATTTTCATTTGTTTTAAAATTTCTACCTTCCGCCATGTACATTCCTAAATTCATTACTTCTTTGCCTACATTAAATGCTTTCTTAAATCCATTAGTTGATCTTGGTATTTCTTCTTTGTTTTCTTTTCCTATTGTTATTGGATTTTGTGTCTGTTCTTCTTTATTTGTAATATTAGTTTGATTGATTGGCTTTGCATTTTCCATAACATTTTTTGAGTGTTCTTCATAACTTACTCCTGCTATTGGTTTTGCTTCTGTTTTAGTGGTAACTCTATTGGCTACTCTACTAATAAAGTCCTTTCCATCTGTTTTGTTGCTATTTTCTCCTTTAAATTGATAAGCAATAGATTTTACTGTATATCCCATAGCTGCACCCATTCCAATACCTCTATTTGCAAGTTCTTCGTTATTTACTCCTGCCATTCTGCTTACTAGATTTTGCATTGTATTTTGAAGTGCATCTGCCAAAGGTAATATCATCATAGCCCATAATAAACTAACAGCCCATACTGAACTTTTTGGCAAGAAACTTAAATAAATTAAAAATAGAAAAGCATAAACAAACTGCATAAAAGCATTGATAATAATTTGTCCGAACCATATACTACTTGCTATTGTCCTTTTATTGATAATCCAAAATACTGTTACTATTGGTGTAAATATAGTAAATACTATCAATGTAAATTGTCTTATGATAAACTTTATATTTATTTTTACAAATAAATAAGCAAACATTGCAATTACAATTGCTGTTGCTATTGCATTTCCTGTATTAATATTTGTTAATAGCGAATTTCCTAAAAGGTCATCTAAACTTCCATGACTATTAGCAACTAATAATTTTACAATTGAATTATTTAACATTAGCATAAATTTCACAAAAATTGGTGCTATTCCAATACTTGCTGCTCCAAAGAAAAGTCGCATTATATTGTCTTTTACTTCATTTCTTTTATCTGGGCTGATTCCAGCTACTATCATCTTCCATGCTAAAATTACAATGGCAATTAAAATTGGTCCTCCAATAATTCCTGCTATTTTCCAATACCAAGTCATCATTAAATCCCAGTTTTCTTGTGTAAATGGCGATATATCTGATTGATTATTTCCAAATACTAATTCATCATAATTTTTAAAGCCAACTCCAAAAGTTTCACTTGTTGTTAGGTCAAAAACTGTTTCTGCTAGACCTCCGAATCATTTTTGCTATAATCTTTTCAAAAAGTCCACCGTTCATCTTTATTAATTGTTTCTTCTATCTCTGATTTTTTGTCATCATCTGTAAATAAATTAGCTTGTACTACATTTGCACAGCTAAAAAAAACAAGTATTATTAATAAAATACTTATCAAAAACTTTTTCATTTTCAATTACTTCACCGCCTTACTTATGTAGTGATAAATTCACTTTCAAATTTTGTCATATCTATTTTTATAGCTCTTACATCTCCACCTTTAACTAAAAGACATTCTCCAGCTCTTGCTTTTGTTAATATTTCTTTTGCTCCACTCGGTAATTTAAAGAATTTCATTATTTCATCAATACTTCCACTAGACTGTTTTAATAAAATTACTGTATCACAACAATTAACAATAGCTTCAGCTTGTCTATTTTGTCTCATTTCTGATAGATTTTGTGTTGCTAAAATCATTGCTACTCTTTTCTTTCTTGCTCTTCTTGCTAAATTTTCTAAAAAATCTGATGTTTCTTTATTTTTAAATAAATTCCATGCTTCATCAACTACTACATATCTTTTGTTCCTTTCTTTTGTTGCCATATATTTATTCGTTATCCAAGTTGTTAAAACTAAACATACATAATATCGCATTATCTCATCTTTAATCTCTGATATATCAAAACATATTATTTGATCGTTTATTTTTAATGTACTTTGACAGTCAAAAATTCCTAGTGTATTTCCAGTTAAGAAATTGCTTAAAGTAGCTGATAATTCTTTATTTCCTATTTTATTTTTCATTACTCTATGAAAATCTGTTAATGTTGGCATTTTCTTTTTGATATTTCCAAATGTGATTTTTCCCTCTATTTTTCCACCTTCTTTTTCGTAAATTGAGTGTTTATCTTTTGTTATTTCTTTTTCTCTGTAAACTTCTCTTACTGCTTGTTCTATATCTGCTATTTCGTTAGGTCTTAATGCTCTGTTTTCATATTTGTTAATAATTCCATACATAATGGCCCTTATTTCTGTTACTTTACTATCAATATCTATAAATCCCTCATCTTCATCAATATCAATGTCAAATAGGTTAATTCCAACTGGTACACTTTGTCTTATTTTTATGATTCTTCCACCTAATTTTTCAGTTTGCTTAACATATTCTCCTTCAATATCTAAAATAGATGACCTACGATTAATTAATGCTGACCTTCCAACTATTGTTTTTACTGTTACAGATTTTCCTGCTCCTGGTACTCCTAAAATCGCAATATTAGCATTAGCAAGTCCCTCGCTAAATGTTTCTAAATTCATTGGAAGTCCAGTAAATAAATCTCTTCCTAAATAAATTCCCTCTTGTGTACTTGACTTTGTTCTTGCTATTGGAAACATAGCTGCTAACCCTTGTGTTGTCATATTTCTGTTATTATCATTTATGATATTATTATTTAATGGCAATGTCTCTTTTAGTGCATCTAATTGCTTAAAATATAATGGTCGTATTTCACAAGACCTATTGGCAAATTCATCTCTTAACATTTTACTTTTTTCATTTAACTCTTTTAGATTTTCTGCATTTACTCTTAATGTGATTTTAATAAAAAACATTTTGTCATTATTTATTTGTATATTTCTTCTCATTTCCTCAAATGACTGTATATTTTCTTCTAGCCTATGTAATTCTTCAATATTTCCCTGTCTTTCAAACAAAAGATAATCTGACTGCAATTTCGTTACTTTATGAGTTAGATATTTAATCACATTTCTTTCATCTGCTACTTGTACTTGTGTAGAAATATCAACATCTCCTATTGTATTTAAAATATCATCTAGCCAACCAATTTCTATATAATTAGGATATACCATTAAAGTAAATATTCTAGCATATTTGTCATCTCCCATATAAATATAATCTCTTTTTTCTTGTATTATTTCAGGAGCAAGTATTGATATTAGTTGAGGTTGATTATCAAAAAAATTTTCTTCTTTTGTCTTTTTTCTTTTCTTATAAGGTTTTAGCTTTTTTTCTTTTCTTGCTTGTAACATATAAATCTAAGCCCCCTTTTTCTTCTATATCTGATACTTTATTTTTGTTTCCTTTATGTAGTTGTTCATAAATTAATTCTAATATTTCTCTATCATTTAACAATCTAGTGCTAACCTTAATATTTAATAAATGATATCTTAATAATTGATAAAATTCTTTTAGCTCTATTTCTGCTGTTTTTCTATTATTAAAAGATGATATTACTAAATAATTCTTTCTTTCAAATAAATTTTGATCTTCTTGTAAATGTTCTAAATGTTTTATTATCTGATTAGCATATTCTTTTACATTACTATTAGCATTCATTGTATTAACTTTAATTTCTTCTAGCATATCTCCTAATTCAATCTGTTTTTTTACTTCTAAAAACTGTATTGGAAATTTAAGCATTTGTGCAATACTTATTAATTCTCTATCTACAGTGTTTTTTTCTCCATCATGTAATAAACTATATTCAATGCTTTCGAGTTCTACTATAATGGAATGTTGTCCTTTGTTAATTGTAATTACTTGATTATTAAATCCATCTATTCCCCATAGATTTCTTAATGTCTTTTTTACTTTCTTTATATTAGATTTATCTATGGGCTTTATCTCTTGTAGATTATTTTTGTTTTTTACATATATTAGTGTACCTATCATAAAGACGATTCCAGCTAATATAAATATAATTGTGATTATCATTATTTTTACCTCTCATTTATAAAAATTTTGTTTCTAAAAATGTATTTCACTATATTAAGAAAGTATTTATCTGCATATGTTGCACCTATCTTTAAAAAGGCAAATGTCATAAATATACCAAATACCAATAAAAACAAACATACTTTTAATGTCATTGGTAGAACTGGTATAAATAATATTCCTATTGAAACAACACTAACTATCATATATAACATCTGTCTTAATGATAAATAACCTCCGAAATACTTTCTCTTCATGTGTAAAATCAAATGGTACTTTATATGAACTCATTTGTTACTACCTCCTAACCATTTGAGCCTCCACCTGTAATTAATGCTCCACCACCATTTGTTGCAATACTTAAAATAATTCCACTTACAATAAGTGATAATCCTAAAAGCATTGTTCCAGCACATACCCAAGCTAAAGCTCCTATTGATTCACTTCTTTTATTAGCATTGTTTGAATTTACTATCATTTTCAATGCTATAATAACAATACTTACAAATACTAAAATTCCTCCGTATTGGCATTGCTAACTTAATAACTGCATTTTTTATATTTTCTGTAGCTTGATTAACCTCTGCTGTGCTAATACTACCTTCAGCAAATACTTTAGTTTGCATCATCATTACTGTTGTAGGTATTATCCATAATTTGTCTTTTATTTTATAAAATCCTTTTTTTACATTTTCTTTTAAATTTAATTTCTTCATACGATTCCCTCCAAGTTATATAGGGCAATAAATTTGATAATATAACAATTTTTAATGTCTTTTAAAATATACTAAATAATATTGGTACTATTAGTATAATCACTATTAATACTAAAGTTATTATAAAGTTCTTTATTCCAAATTTTATTGCTCTTTCAGACTTCTTTCTGGCTCCGAAATAACCATATTAATAAACTTACAATGATCCAAATTGTTAATAACACAATAGAAATTACAAACCCTATTTTCATTACATTTTGAAACATTGTATCTAAATTCCCTGTTAGATTATTTACATCATAAGTAGGTATCATTTTGTTCCTCCTTGATTTAAGGCAAAAAAATAAAAGCTATGTTGCTTTTTCTAATTTCCTTATTAAACTGATATAATAATATTCAAAAAAATTGTTGATTTCTTTACTTGTATTTTCATATTCTAATTGTTTATCTTTGCAAGTATCATAAAGAAATATCAACTCTTCTCTTTTGACTTTTGTAACTAACTGCTTTTTATTGCTTGTAAATAGTTCTTTTAAAGCATATATGATTATCTTTAGTTTTTCTATGTTCTCTTTTGTAAATAGTTTTAGTAGTTCTTCTGTATAGTTTAACTCTAGCTTTTCTAGCAAACTGTAAAATTGATTTTGTTCATTTTCTGTTAATTTTTCTGGATTTTGCTTTTCTTTTTTTATTATAAATTTAAAGAATCTATCTATCCTAATATTTATATTATTATCTTTAGCTTTTCTGCTTATAGGGTATATGCAATTCTGCTCATAGGGGTATTGTTCATTTTGCTTATAGGTATTTTGTATAAATTCCCTATTGTATTCATTTATATAAATTCTTCTTTCTGTTACTTGATTTTTGTCATTTCTTATTACTTCTGTTTTTACAAATCCTAAATTTTCTAAATGGTTTATCCATCGTGATATTGTTCCAGGTATTACATGATATAATTCTCCAAAATATCTATTTGTTGCAAAACAATATCCTTCTTTTCCAGCTAATGCTGTTATTTCTCCATATAATAGCCTTTCTGCAAATTTTAATTCTTCACAATATCTTACTTCACTTGGTATTATTGCATAATAGGCTGGTTTATTTTGTTCATTCACATTACCCATCCCTCCTTATAAAAAATTTTAAAAGATATTCAATTTATAGTTTATTAAAAATAATTTACAAAAAACGAGGTAGCCCCCGTTTTTTGTCTTTTAATATTATTACTTAGAAAAAAAGATTTTCCATATTCTTTAGTTTTTCTTCAATTTGTCTTTGCTTCAACCCACTAAGTTGTATCCAGTAATCTTGATTAACACAATTGGCTACTCTTAAAATTTCACCAACAGATAGTGAAAGAGAAAATACACCTTCTACGCAATTATCTTTATACTTACAATTATTACATACTGAAGCATAATAAGGTTCTTTGCTAGAATCCTTTATTTGTAGCCAATGTCCGTTTCCTAAACTATACCCACTCATAGGTATCCCTGTTCCCTTTTTTATCATATTAGTTCTAAAATCTGAAGAAATCTTCGGAAATGGAATACACAATTTGTTTAGTTCAAAGTAGTTATTTTCTAAAAAATCACTTTTTATTTTCCCCTGATATTCAACTCTTGGAGATAAGTCAAGTAATTTTAAATTCAATCCTTCTTTAGAACAAAATTGGATCAATTCAGGTATTTCATCGGAATTTTGCTTTGTAACTACACAATTTAGCCTTGTTGAAATATTCTTTGACTGCAAATATTGTATTTTTTTTAGCAACTCTCCTGTTAATCTTTTGGGAGAAAATCCATTTTTAAATCCATCTACACTAAATATTACTTCTGTTTGCGAATTTAAATGGTCTGCATATTTTTCTATATTACATCCATTGGTATTTATTCTCACTCGCACATCAGAATTCTGTAACAGAAATTCTAATAATTCTCCCAGATATGGAACTGTAGTAGGTTCTCCACCTGTAATTCTAAAATTTCTATAACCAACCTTCAAAAAAGACTTTATAACTTCTTTTAGCCGATTATAATTCCACATACCTTGCACATTTGGAATGCTTTCTCCTGTGCTTTGGCAATATGGACATTTTAAGTTACATTCAGTAGTAACTGCAACAGCAACATATTTAGAATTCATATAATCATATCCTTTCTATTTTTATTTTTTGATGACTTTAATCTAATACTAATATTAACATAAGGTCATTATATTTTCAAGAATTTTATACAATTTCTTTCTTCTTAATCTCAAAAAATTTATTCTTCAAAGTAAATATCTTTTATATAAAATCGCCATATATTTTATCACTTTTTTACTACTTTTTTAAAAATAGGTAATTACACTTTTAAAAAATGCTTATTTTTCAGTACTTTCCACGCGTACCGTTTACTGACACTCTACGACTGGTCCACAATTAATGGCTTATCTTTATCAAGTAAATATATGGCTTGAAAAATATCAACCAAAGATTGAGTTATAATAAAAATGTGTATCTAAAAAACTTGAAGTCACAAATTGTGACTTCAGTTTTTTCACTTAGATAATCTTAATTCCAAACTCTATTTATATTTTCACCTTCTTTTTCTTTAATACAATTAAATATGTCGATATTTAATTTATTGCAAACACAATTCAATACATAAAATACGTCAGCTACTTCACTTTCAATTGTATCATAATTAAACTGTTTTTTTATATCAGTCTTTATGTCTGTCGCATTTTTTCTAATTGCTTTTGCTAATTCTCCTACTTCTTCTGTTAATAATAGCATTATTTTTGTAACTTCTTGATTATTAAAACCTCTTATTTCATTAACTTGATTTATATATTTTTGTACTTCTCTTAAACTATTTTGTTCATTTAAGTTTTTATATAATTCTAATTGCTTGTTTTCTTCTTTCATAATTTTCACTTCCTTTTAGGTTGTGTTTATTATAAAACATTTGTTTTATAATGTCAAGTAATTATTCTTAATCTTTCATATTATTTTCATAATTTATTTTGTTGTCCTTCTAAAACCCATATAATTGATTCGTCAAAGTTGTTAATATATTTGATTTATCTTCATTGTTTCCTCATTCATATTTTCCTTATCTTGCCCTCTATATAAGCAATCTAATGAAATAACAATATAATTATTATTTTTTCTATATGTATCTGCTTGTGTAGTTTTTCCTGATCCAATCATTCCTGTTATATTAATTATCCTATCTGCCGTACATCTAATCTCTATATCTCTTTTATCTATAAATAATCCAACTTTATTTTTCATTTTATTCTCCCTACTATTAAAGAGAGGTCCTAACATTATGACCTCTCCTTCGATTTTTATTCCGTATAATTTTGTTTCTCTGAACGTGCTATTTAGCCTTCATCATAGATAGTGTCCCTTATACACCAATACTTTTCCACTTCCGTCACATTGGGTACATTTCACTCTTCCTCTACCATTACAAGTACCACAGGTAATCCACATGTTTACCCAATATTGTCCCATGCCCGAACAGGTTGGACAAGTTACTTCTCCTCTTCCATCACAAACATTACATGTTCTTTTTTCTTCTGTACCTGAATTGTCATACCTTTCATACCGTCTCATCTGTTTCCTCCTTAATAATTATTATGTTTGGTTGCTATGATTACATCTATTTAAACCTACCTTGTTGTGTTACTAAGATAGGAGGATTTTCTACAAAATTAATAATATTATTTTAGCACTTTTTTCTTCCTATTTCAAGTAAATTAAAGCAATCTCTTAAAAATAATTTGGTTAAACAACAAACAGACTAAGGTGGTAAATTTCCCTTCCCTAGTCTTGTTTGTTGAGTATTTGCTATCGCAAACCTATTTCGGCCATTTCTAAGTTACCATACATATCATACAACTCATACATTTCTGCGATGTATTCATCAAGATATGCTCTGCGATAATATCTGTCAAAAACCCGGTTTTTAATCGCCGATTCCTCATTTTTCATAGAGACCAATTCTTTGTGTAACCGATATACCTCATTTTTATCCATCGTTTCAAAGTAATCTGTCTCCTCCGTTTGTTTCTCTGGTAAGCAAATCATTCTTTGTTCATCCATTCCTGACACATATAAAACTTTCACAGCCTCGTCCCATTGTTTTGCTACAGCCAAATACTCTTTGAGGATTTCATTTTTTAACTCTTTCATCTCCTGCATTATTTTTTCCTTGTGTGTTTCGATTGCCTGATTCATCTTGTTTCCTCCTCTTTATTATGCAACATTATGTTATGTTAATTATAGCATAAAATTGTAAGTTTTGCAAACTGTTATAAACCTTATTCATCATCGTCATCTACCACTCTTTTGGGTCTTGAAATAATTTCAATGTGTTCTTTTTTTTCAGGATTTTCTTGTGTTATTGCTCCATTTGTTTCATCTGTTAGCTTTGCATACTTCTCCAAGCTCATCATAACCATAGAACCATATCCATTTTTGGTTAAATACATTGTTTGTTCTCCATTTAAAATTTCTTTTTCAATTGCATTATAATCATTTTGTAAATCTGATACTGGTCTAATTTGTATCATCGAATCACCAACCTTTTCTATATTTATTAATGATAGTATATACAATTTTCTTAAAAATACACTTTTTCTAAAATTTATTTCACAAATTTTAGAAGAATTTGCAATTTCTACTAGACATTTTTTCTTATTTTGTGTTATCATATTATAGAACAAAAGAAGGAACCAAATCGGTTTAAATGGAGGGAAATAAATCATGAAAAAAAGTAAAAAAATATTTTTTATCTTAATGATTATAACTATTTTATTAGGATTTAATTTTTGTTATGCTGTTGATTTAGATATGACAGATGATTTAACAGGTGATCTTAATTTAACAACAAACAATTCATCATCAGAGAATACCACTTCAAACAATACTACTGATGATAATACTACAAATAATACAGATGACAATTCAATTACCAATAATTCTGCTTCCAATAATACCAATACAGCTTCAATTGGTACACCAACTACAGTTAGTAATATAAATCCAGCATCTAGCTCTAATTTAGAAATAACAACTATTTTGAACATATTATTAATCGTAATTGGCATACTTTTAATATTACTAGCCATTGCTATATTAATTCGATTAAAACGATAAAATTGTTAAAAACTCTCATTTTTGAGAGTTTTTTAATATTTTTATAGGTATATTTTTCTGTTTTTTTTAAATACTAATAGTAGTATTTAATTTTCATATTTGTTATATGAAAACTAATAAGCTTCATTAGAAATTTTAAATAGGAGGATAATTTTATGTACAAAAAATTATTATTGACCATTTCTATTCTTATCATTGGAATTTTTTCATTTTCTGTATGTTTTGCTAATAATGGTTTACAAGATGCTGCTGAAGGTGTTAGAAATGTAGTTGGTGGTGCTGAAAATGCTGTAGAAGATGCTGCTAGAAATATTTCCAATGCTTCTAAAGATGCAACAGGTAAAATGGAAGAAGGCGCTAATAACGTAGGAAATGCAGTAATGAATACAACCCGTAATACAGCTGGTACTACTACTAGAACAAATGCTAATAATAATAATAATTACACAGCTACTCGAACCGCAACTACAGATAATACATTTATGGGTATGAATGCTACCGCATGGACTTGGCTTATTATGGGTATTGCTGCTATCGCGATTGTAGCTTTAGTTTGGTATTATTCAATGCAACTTCGTTCTTCGGATTATAATGGAAGAGAATAATTTAAGGTTGTTAAAGGGGTTTTCCTTTTAACAACTTTTTTAATTATAGAATTATTCTTTTAATAAAAAACAGAAAAATTTAATTGTTCACTTTTGTTCTTCTAGAATTTATGCTATAATAAATGAAATTTAGAATTGAGGTAATATGAAATGAATACAAAATTAATTGCTAAAAATCCAACTGCCTATCATAATTACAATATAGAAAACAAAATAGAAGCTGGAATTGTTTTATCTGGAACTGAAATTAAATCCATTCGAAATGGAAAAGCTAATTTAAAAGATTGTTATGCCTATATAAAAAACAGTGAAGTTTTTATTTGTGGAATGCATATTAGTCCTTATGAACATGGAAATATCTTTAACAAAGACCCTTTGCGAGACAGAAAATTATTATTACATAAGAAGGAAATTCAAAAATTAATTGGATTAACAAAACAACAAGGCTACACCCTTGTTCCTATCTGTCTTTATTTTAAAGGAAGCCATGTTAAAATAGAATTGGGAATTGGAAAAGGAAAAAAACTTTACGATAAACGTCAAGACTTAGCTAAAAAAGATGCCTTAAGACAAATTGCTATCAATCTAAAGAACAAAAATTATAGGTAGTTGAAAATAACCAACTACCTAATTTTTATTTGGTTTTTATGATTTTATCAATTATTTTAAATAAATTATCATAATCTCTTTTTTTATCATCAAAATATACTCCTATGAAACCTACTTTTTTGGCTGTATCCACATTCTTTTGTTTATTATCTATAAAAATACATTCTTCAGCATTTACATTTGCTCTTTGTGTGGTAATTTCAAATATTTCTGTTCCTTCTTTAGTACATTTAACATCTTCTGAAATTATGATTGTATCAAAGATATTAAATCCCTTATTTTGTTCCATAATAACATTCATACGTTCCGTTGAATTATCTGTTATAATACCAACACTGTATTTATCTTTTAACTGTCTTGCATATTCCAACATTCGTTCATCAATCGGTGTACTTATAAATGCTTCTTTTAACCAATTTGGATTAAATTCAATTTTTGCCTCTTTACAAATCGATTCCCATACATCTTTTATGGATATTTTACCAGCATCTATTTCTCCATCATATTGTTTTACTTTGCTTAATAACTCTTGAGCATTCACTCCTATTTTTTGCGAAAAATATTTACTATGCGTTTCTGAACCAGTTTTATCTGTTGTTAAAACTCCATCAAAATCAAAAAATATTTTTTTTATCATTTACTTTTCCTCCTCTTTGTATCTAATAAATATATTTGTATAACTTTTTATGAAAAAATTTAAATAAAAATTGCCAAAAGGGTCCGTTCCTTCTGGCAAAAATCTCTATTTAGATTTTGTTACTTGAGCCAAAAACTTCTGTCATTTTATGTTTTACTGTTTCTTTAATTAGTTCTCTAGCTGGTGTCAAGTATTTTCTAGGGTCAAAAGCACTTGGCTCTTCTGCAAATACTTTTCTAATTCCTCCTGTCATAGCTAATCTTAAATCTGTGTCTACATTGATTTTTGATACTCCCGATATACTTGCTTGGTGTAATATTTCATCTGGCACTCCTTTTGCTCCTGGTATATCTCCTCCATATTGATTACACATTTGTACTAATTCTGGTATAACTGTTGATGCTCCATGCAATACGATTGGTGTATTTGGTATTCTTTCTTTGATTTCTTTTAATATATCAAATCTTAATTTAGCTTCTCCTTTAAATTTATAAGCACCATGACTTGTTCCAATAGCAATGGCTAGTGAGTCACATCCCGTTCTTTCTACAAATTCTTGTGCTTGTGCTGGGTCTGTATACATAGCATCAGCGGCATCTACATTAACATCATCTTCAATTCCTGCTAATTTTCCAAGTTCTGCTTCTACCACTACTCCCTTACTGTGAGCATAATCCACTACTTTTTTAGTTAATGCAATATTTTCTTCAAAGTCATATTTAGAACCATCTATCATAACAGATGTAAATCCATTATCAATACACATTTTTGCTGTTTCAAAATCTGGTCCATGATCTAAATGAATCGCAATTGGAACCTCTGGGTATTCTTCTACTGCTGCCTCTACCATTTTCATTAGATAATTAATTCTTGCATATTTTATAGCACTTGATGAAGCTTGTAAAATAACTGGTGATTTGCTTTCATGGGCTGCGTCTACAATTGCTTGTATAATTTCCATATTATTAACATTAAATGCTCCTATAGCATATCCTTCTTTCATTGATTTTTCAAACATTTCTTTCGTTGTTACTAACATATCCTTACCTCCTTCTTTTTTGTTATTGTATTTCTATTTTTTTAATCTGTCAAGTAGTCTTATTGGGAAAAAGGGATATTTTGTCAATATCCCCTTTTTCTCTCTTTTTAAAATATTTCTGTTATTTTTCTCCATTTTTGTAACTCGCACACATAGATTCATCGGCAGCTTCTGTATTCATGTTTTTAATTGGTGCTACATGAATTGCTTCTAATGTACATTTTTCTTTCTGTTGATTATTGTATTTACAACTTTTCACTGTGCAATTGATTTTTTGATTTGCTTCCATTTTGTACCTCCTAAATTTTTTACGTATTTTTAGTGTGTACAATTTTTATAAAAATATTATCGTATTTGTCCATTTCCATAAATGACATACTTGGTTGTGGTTAACTCTTTTAGTCCCATAGGTCCTCTCGCATGTAATTTTTGTGTACTAATACCAATTTCAGCTCCCAAACCAAATTCTCCACCATCTGTAAAACGTGTTGAACTATTAATATAAACACAACTACTATCTATTTCATTTAAAAATTTTCTAGCATTTTCATAATCTTTTGTAATAATACTTTCTGAATGTTTTGTACTGTATTGATTAATATGTTCAATCGCTTCCTCTATATTATTAACAATTTTCAATGACAAAATTAAATCTAAATATTCTGTTCCCCAATCTTCTTCTGCTGCTGGTATAATTACTTTTGAAATTTTACAAGCTTGCTCATCCCCTCTTATCTCAACTTGTTTTTCCTCTAATCTTTTTACCAATAATGGAATAAAATTCTCTGCAACTTTTTTATGTACTACTAAAGATTCACAAGCATTACATACTCCTGTTCTTTGTGTTTTCGCATTTTCTATAATAGACAATGCCATCGAAAAATCTGCTGTTTCATCTACGTAGATATGACAATTTCCTGTTCCTGTTTCAATTACTGGGATTGTACTATTTTCCACTACGGTTTTTATTAATCCTGCTCCTCCTCTAGGAATCAAAACATCTATATATGGATTTAATTTCATAAGTTTTATTGTTGTTTCTCTTGTTGTATCTTCTAATAGATAAACACAATTTTCAGGTAACTGTACCTCATTTAATGTTTGTTTTATGATTCTTACAATTGCTATGTTAGTATGAATTGCATCAGATCCACCTCTTAAAATGACTGCATTTCCTGTTTTAAAGCATAAACCAAAAGCATCTAATGTAACATTTGGTCTTGATTCATAAATAATTGCAATGACACCTAATGGAACTCGTTTTTTTAAAATTTCCAAGCCGTTTCCTAGCGTTTTTCCTTCTAAAGTTTCTCCAATTGGATCCTCTAAATCTGCTATTTTTTCTAATCCTTTCGTCATATCTAAAATTCTTTGCTCATCTACTTTTAGCCTGTCAATTAGACTTTCTTTCATGCCATTTCCTTTGGCATTTTTAATATCTTTCTGATTAGCTTTTATCACTTCATCTTGACTTTGTACAATTACTTGTGCTACTTTTCGTAATAATTCGTTTTTCTTTTTACTGCTAATGTTATTTAATTGTTTTGTCGTTTCTTTTACTTTCTTTCCGATTTCTTCTAAACTTTCCATGTTTCTTCTCCTTTTTCATTAATCTTTGAAACTAAATAATTTCTAGTATCTTCCGTTATTTTTTGATTTGCTACAAATAAGGTTCCATGCTTTTCTCCATTTATAATTCTATTTAATACATTTGGATTTTTTCCATTTGTAATCATCATATCAATTCCTATTGGATTAATAATGCTAGCTGCAACTACTTTTGTGTACATTCCTCCTGTTCCTACATCACTATCACTTGATTTCTTTGCCATTTTGCGAACTTCTTGTCTTACTCCATTTGTTACAACATCAATTAATTCTGCATCTTTATTTTGGAATGGATCATCTGTATATAATCCATCTGTATCTGTTAATAAAATCAGCAAATCAGCTTTTGTAATAGCTGCTACCATAGCAGACAGGGTATCATTTTCTCCAAATTCAATTTCGTCTGTTGCAATAGCGTCATTTTCATTTACAATTGGTATGCTTCCATATTTCAATAATTCTTGAAAAGTGTTTTCCAGATTTTCATAAGATTTCTCTTGATTAATGCTATATTTTGTCATTAATACTTGTGATGCTATTTGCCCATATTCAGCAAATAATTTGTGATAAATCATCATTAATTTGCACTGTCCAACAGCTGCACATGCCTGCTTTTCTGGCATAGTTTTTGGTCTTGTTCCAATTTTTAAAACTTCTCTTCCGACAAGCCACTGCTCCTGAAGATACTAATATAACTTCTTTACCACTATTTTTTAAATCGCTAATCGCTCTTACTAATTGTTCTAACTTCGAATAATCTTTATGTGTCAAAGTAGAAGACCCTACTTTAATAATAATTCTTTTTTTCTCTTTTATTTTCTCCCAATATTTTTCATTTATTTCTTTCATTTTTTATTCCTTCCTTCTCTCTATTTTCAATATATAAAAAGTAGAAAATTGGTTGCACTATAATAACCCGATTTTCTACTTCTAATTTCTAATATTTTTTCATTTCTATTTTGATAAATCTCTTGATTTTTTATTTAGTTGCCGCTTGAATTGCTTTTAAAAGATTTGCTCGTAATCCACCTTCTTCTAAAACGGAAACACCTTCAATTGTAGTTCCCCCAGGTGAACATACCATATCTTTTAGTTGTGCAGGATGTTTTCCTGTTTCTAACACCATCTTAGCAGAACCTAAAACAGCTTGTGCAGCAAAAGTATAAGCTTTTTCTCTTGGCATTCCTTCTAATACTGCTCCATCTGCCATAGCTTCGATTATCATAAAGATAAATGCTGGTGAGGAACCACTTACTGCAGTTACAACATCCATCAAATTTTCTGACACAACTTCACATTTTCCAAAACTATTAAAAATATTACAAATTAAATCTAGCTCTTCGGGTAGTATCATGGGGCATGGACATAAAGCTGCCATCCCTTCCCCTACCAATGCGGGTGTATTCGGCATGCAACGTACTACTTTTACATTTTTTTCGAATCTTTCCTTAATCATTTCAATTTTTTGTCCAGCAGCAATAACGACAATTATAGTATTGTCGTTAATATGATTTTTTATTTGCTTGATTACTTCTGGATAAAATTGTGGTTTTATGGATAAGATTAAAATGTCAACTCTATTTGCTACTTCACAATTATCAGTCGTTATGCTAACACCATAACGACTTTTTAAATCCTCTAATTTTGTTTTAGATGGGTCTGAACAAATAATTTGGTTGGATGAAACTAATTTTGCATTTAAGATTCCCCCCATCATTGCATTTGCCATATTCCCACTTCCAATAAAGCCAATTGTTTTGTTCATGTTTATTCTCCTCATAAATATTGGTTAATATTATACGTTGTTTTTTTTAAAATAGCAAATAATTTATTGTTTCATATTTTTTTATTTTTCTTCATTTTTCTCTTATTTCTTTCCTTTTTCTCCTATTTGTTTACAATCTTCTTTATTTTCTATACATTTCTCTGGTGGTTCTTTAAAACTTAAATACCATGTAATTCCATTTCTATTTTTTTGAATTTGTGCATTTCTTTCTTCTAATTCCATAAATGTTTTAGGTGGTGCCACAATTACTGGTTGCCCTGGCATCCAATTAGCCGCTGTCGATCCTTTACTACAATCAGCCATTTGCAAGGCTTGCACTGTCCTTATAATTTCTGGAATAAAACGTCCTACATTCAATGGATAAATCAAAATTGTTCTTACAATCCCCTTTCCATCTATAATAAAAACATTTCTTACTGTTTCTGTATTACTAATGTCATTTGCTATCATTCCATATTTTCTAGCAATTTGTCCATTTCTATCAGCAATGATTGGAAATGATATTTTGATTCCTGTTCTACAATAAATATCATACATCCAAGCTAAATGTGAGCTATTACTATCTACACTCAACCCTAATAATTCTGTATTCAAATCTTTAAAATATGTATGAGCTCTTGTAAAAGCTATCATTTCAGTTGTACATACAGGGGTAAAATCTCCTGGATGTGAGAATAACACTAGCCATTTTCCTTGATAATCTTCTAATCGAATCTCTCCAAATGTTGATATTCCTTCAAAATCTGGTGCTTTTTGTCCTATTTTCACATTTCCATTCATCATTAATTCATAATCCATAACCTATACTCCTCTCATTTTTTATATCATATGAAATTAATCTAGTTTTGGTTCATTCTATCAAAAACTTGATTTTTAAGCTATCATGTGATATTATAGACTAATGTAATTTATCGTTTTAGTAACTATAAACAATGATTTTTCAAAAATTTGAGAGGTGATTGCAATGTTTAGAAAAGGGAATGCACATATTTTAACAAAAAAAGAACTAAACAAACGATATGCTTCCCAAAAAGACAGCCATGCAGCAAAACTTACTGCAAAGGCAATTCAACTTGGCTATTCGATTGCTCGGATAGAACAGGTAGAATTAGGAACTTTTGATTGTGTGTTATGGGATGTTCAAATTGCACTTGCATGTAAATTTCCACTTAACTCAAAAGTTGAAGTGTGGTGTTTTACAGACCTTACTGAGTTAGATTCAGGAGTCGTGTATTGTTCTTTTGCGGTTTCTAGTCATTCCTAAACCATTCAAATAAAACATCAAATACAAATTGCAAAGTATTTGATGTTTTATTTTTTCTAATTTTTTCCTAATCTCTTACGTATTTCTTTTAATTCCAGCACTCCTTTGCTCTGTTCTTGTATAATAGATTCTGCTATTGGTTTTAATCCAGGGGCAATATGATACATTAACAGATTTTCACACATCGCAATTGCTCCTTCATGATGTGGAATCATTTCATTTACAAAATTCCAATTAATATAAACTGTTTTAGAAGTATTTCTCATTTCTTCTATCATATTTTTCGTAATCTCAAAATACTTTTCC
>CARUQW010000003.1:24050-40699 GCA_949077355.1 uncultured Clostridia bacterium
TCACTTCTTGTGGCATATTTTGAAAGCCATAACTAGTTCTTGTTATTTGTTTCATCTCTTCAATGCCTTTTGTTTGCTTCTTAATAATATTGTTAGCGATTTCTTGCAATGGTAAATATCTTGAGTAGGTTAATAAATTTTCGGACATATAAATAGCAGCCTCATGATGGAGTATCATACATTCAATAAAATTAATTGTTATACTATTCGCTATTTTGGGTGATAACATTTTTTCTGACATCTGATTCAGTATTTCTTCAAATCGTTGTAAATACTTTCTAGCCATTATAACTTGCCTATTTTGCATTTGCTACACTCTCCTTTTTATTTTTTCTATATCATATGCAAGAATTTTAAGAAACGCACCTGCTGGTATTACTTATCGGTAATTCATTTACACACATAATAGCTAAGGGTATCCTCTAATCTCTTTTTGTGTAGCAAAAATACATCTTCTCAATTACAAGATACTGTTTTATCTGGGTATATAGCTGAGTTAGAACAGAAACATTCAGAATTGTTTAACAAATTTTTAAATTTATTATAGGAGGTGAAGTTCATTGTGCCTTCAAAGAAGCCTTAAATGAGTCTTTAGATATTCAAAATAAAATCTACAATTTGATGGCTGAAAGAGGTTGGTACAAAATGGAAAACGCAGAACAAACTAAAATTGATACTGCAAAACAAAAATATAGTAATGCTAATTAATTTTATAGCAAAAAACCACCTAAAAAATAGGTGGTTTTTTATACTATTTTAGTCTTATAATTTTATCCGCTTCTTTTTCTGTTAAGTAACCATATTCTATCATCTTATTCATAACCTGTTTTTGTCTTTGTCTTGCTAAATCAGGATTCACGGTTGGTGCATATACAGATGGAGCATTGGGAATACCCGCTAATAAAATACATTCATAATCTGTCATTTCCTTTAATTCTTTCTTAAAATAGCCGCTTGCAAGCTTCTTTTGCAGTTTGATAACCATCTCCAAAATAGCTTGTGTTTAAATAAAATTCTAGAATTTTATCTTTGCTATAATTCTTTTCTATTTCAAAAGCCATGAAAACTTCTGCTACTTTTCTCGTAATTTTCTTTTCTTGTGTAAAATAAATATTTTTAGCCAATTGTTGTGTAATAGTACTTCCACCTTCCACAAATTTCATTGACTTGATATCATTTATCGCTGCTCTTCCTATGGCAATTAGGTCAATGCCCTTGTGTTTATAAAAACGATGATCTTCTACTGATATAACTGCATTTATATACATTTTTGGCACTTCTTCTATTTTGGTATAATTTTCTTTTCTTTCGATACTCTGTATTTTTTTACTAAGGGGCATTTCCTGTAATGCCTCTTGATACCTATCATATCCACTTCCAACTACCAATAGTCCTATACTAATTGAAACAAGTATTACTACAAAAATGCTTCTTTTTACTATTTTCATTTTAAACCACCTTACTTTCTGTGGTATTGTTAATTATTATAATTTACTTTTACTTTATCAGGAAGTTCATTGTATTGTACTTCTTTCCATGCATGAACTCCTATCCCATTTACCTCTAAACATAAATAGGCATCTTCTTTTAATTCTCTACTCGTTTTAAAAGTTATTTCTTTTTTCTTTCCCTGGTCATTATAACTATCTAATGTATATTGATATTTCATCTCATCTGATGATGAGACCTTCTCTATTTTTGTATTATCAATTCTAGTATAATAAATTACTTCATAATATTCAAAATAGTAAATCACTCCTCCTAAAATTGCAATTGCTATGATAGTTATTATAATGACAGGCAATTTTTCTTTTACCGTTTCCATTTTTTAATTTTCCTCCTTGATAATGTTCTTACTTCCTAAATACGTTGCCAAGAAATATGCACCATAGACAATACCAATGATGGCAACTGTTGTCACAATTGAAGGTAATAAATCTTCTGCCTTTGCTAAACCTGACATCATACTTAATACAAATTGAATTCCGAAAATAGAATGGATAATTGCTAAGATAAGTGGCATGGCAAAAAATATACCGATTTGTCTAAATAATGCTCTGTTTATCATTTTTTCATCACAACCAATTTTTCTTAAAATAAGATATCTTTGTCGATTATCTGAGCTCTCTGTTAATTGTTTTAGTGCTAGAATAGCAGAACTTGCAATTAGAAAAATAATTCCCAAATAAATGGCAATAAAAGTTATAATGGTTGCCAATCCTACACTTGATTCTACAATTGATATTTTACTTACACCATCAATTGTAATTCCTTGTTCATATAGCTTTTGCACAAAACTAGAAACGTCTCTGTTTGTAAATAATTCATGTATCTCTTGCTTTTCTTTCTCTGTTGTTGCATTAAAATTTCCAGCTAGAAAAGTTAATTTTTTATTTTCTTCCGCTAGAGGACAACTATCTGGCACTAATATAATTCCTGTATTCGTATGACTGGTTGACATGACAACAAATCCTTCTTGGCACTCTTGGTATTTTGACTTATACTCTTTTCCTGCAATCGTAAGAATCCTTCCCTTTTCTAAAACCTGATTTCTTATTTCTTTCATAGTATCAAAATCACAAAGTACAATGTATTCATCATCTTTTAATTCATATTGTTTGATTCCATAAAGATTTGCTAATTGATTATAATCACTTAACTTTACAATTTCCTCTGGCGTACCATAAGCAAGTTTAGGATATTGTTCTTTTATTTTTTCAAAAGAAGTTTCAAAAAAATTTTTCCATGTAAACTCATTACTTGTATAAACCGAAATTTCCACTACATCTTTTAATACATCTAGATTTAATTCATTCTTTTTGAAAGTTTCTTGTATTGTCATTTTAGAATCTTCTATTTGTTCTTTTGTATAAGTAATTTCTTTTCCATTAGCATTTACTGTTTTTTCTGGTAAGTTAGCAGTTTTGTATAAATTAATATCAACTGGCGTCATATCATTTAAATCTTTTTGCATCATATTTCTTAATGATAAACTAGAAGACAAAATAGAAATAGTCATAAATAACATTAAACAAATAACACTCATGCTAACTACCATAGTATTAATTTTGTTATTAATTTGCCTTAATACAAACATATTTGTATCTTTTAGATATACCTTTTTCATGGATTTAATCAAATTTAAGATAAATCCGAGATAAAGACCAAAAGATTAAAATGGTAGATACAATTCCCATTAAGATAACTGGTAACATTTTTTCGGCTGTATCCATTGTTTTTACACCACCTGTTACCTTCCAGTAAGCATAGCCTAATACGCTACTTGCTAAAAGAAAAACGATAATACATAAAAATGGATTTTTAATTTTTACTTTTTCATTCTTTTTGGAAGCTGTTAACAAATTAATTAGTTTATATCTTGAAATCGTAATCGTATTAAATATAGCTACTGCTGCATACATAATAGCAAAATAGATACAGGTTTTTGTACAAGCATTTCCGCGAAAATACAAAAGTGAATTCTGTCATATCTGCTTCAAATAATTTAGAAATCAAAATAGACATAAATTGAGAAGCAAATACTCCTACAACGATTCCTATTGCTAATGATATAATGCCTACTAATATGGTTTCTAGCAATATAATTTTAGAAATTTGTCTTCTTCCCATTCCGAAGTGTCATATAAATTCCAAATTCTTTTTTCCTTCGATTAATTAAAAAATTGTTAGCATATACAATTAATAATCCTAATATAACGGCTACAAAAACAGATACCATGCCAAGCATATTTATCATTAGTTTGATAAGTTCTCTAGATGATTCTGATACCGTAAGCATAGCTTCTTGGCTATCTAATGAATTGAACATATAGAAAATGGCTACACCTAGCACTAAAGTTAGAAAATAAATTGCATAGTCTTTGAAGCTTTTTTTCATATTTTCAAAAGATAATTTAAATAACATCGTTCAAATCACCTCCAAGAAGTGTTTGCACCTCAATTATCTTTTCAAAGAATTGTTTTCTTGTATCATTTCCTTTTACTAATTCATTAAATATTTTTCCATCTTTTATAAACAAAATTCGACTTGCATAAGAAGCTGTAAAGGCATCATGAGTAACCATTAAAATCGTGGCATCCATTTTTTGATTTAGGGTTTCAAAATTTTCTAATAATTGCCTAGCTGATTTAGAATCTAATGCACCTGTTGGTTCATCTGCTAATACTAATTTTGGATTTGTAATAATAGCTCTTGCTGATGCAATTCTTTGTTTTTGTCCTCCTGACACCTGATATGGATATTTATTTAATATTTGTGCAATATCCAGTTTTTGAGCAATATCTTTTACTCTCTTCTCAATTTCTTTTGCATTTACTTTTTGAATCGTAAGTGCCAAAGCTATATTCTCGTAAGCTGTTAGTGTATCTAATAGATTAAAATCTTGGAAAATAAAACCTAATTCCTCTCTTCTAAATTTATTTAGATTATTTCCTTTTAATCTAGTAATATCTTTTCCATTAATTACAATGTGACCAGCTGTTACTTTATCAATGGTAGAAATACAATTTAACAAAGTAGTCTTTCCGCTTCCAGAAGCTCCCATAATCCCGACGAATTCTCCTTTATCTACCTCAAAACTAATATTATCAATTGCTTTACTTAAATTTGTTTTAGTTCCATAATATTTTTCAATATTCTTGACCTCTAAAATTTTTTCCATATATTTTTCTCCTTTCTTGTTTTAAGTATAAAACATTTTCTTTTAAAGTAACATCGATTTATCTTACATTAATCTTACATTTTTGTAAGGTATTAAAAAATGCCCTTTTATCAGGCATTTCGCAGCTTTATTATTAGATATTCATATAACTACTTTTTGGAAATACTAATCGTATTTCTGTTCCTTCTTCTTGTACTGAATTTAATTCGATTGCAATTCCTAATTTCATACATAATTTTTTGCATAAATATAACCCTATTCCAGTTGATTTTTTGTTTAATAATCTTCCATTCGTACCTGTAAAGCCTTTTTCAAAAACTCTTGTAATTTCACCTTTTTTGATTCCCATCCCATTATCTCTAATGTATAAAATGACGTTTTCTTTTCCTTGTGTAGCATATATCTCGATTTCTGAATTTTCCTCTTGTTTTCGGTATTTTACACTATTCTGAATTAATTGATTTAAAATAAAAATAATCCACTTATTATCTGTGTTTACTTCTATTTCTAAATCATGTAATTTTATACTTATTTTTTCTTGAATTAGCATATTCTTATTTTTCTTAATACACTCATTTACAATTTCTCTCACCAAACATTTCTTAATGTAATAATCTTTTTCCACCGTATTACTTCTTGCATAAAATAATGCTTGTTCAATGTAATTTTCTACCTTATCCAATTCTTCATCAATGTTCTTCGTGATTGTATTTTTATTGTTCTCTATTATTAACTTACTAGCTGCTAATGGTAATTTAATTTCATGAATCCATAATTCAATATATTCTTTATAATCCTCTGTTAAATATTTATATTGGTTAACATGTTCTAACATCGATTTATTAATTTCTTGTAAAACTTCCTTTAATTCCTTTCCCTCTATAAAATTAGGCTCTTTTATCAATTCTGTTACCAAATACTTTTCTTCTAATTGATTTAAAGTTTGATTTATCTTTTGGTAAAATGCTTTTTTGCGAAAATATTCTACCATGATACTGATAAAATATAATCCTAATATAACAATAGGTATATAAATTTTAATAAAATTTCCAATTGGATAAATGGTTAAAAATATTTCTATTGTGACAATTCCAAATACTAATAAACTTATTGTTAATCGTTTATCTTTCAAAAAATTCTTAAGTCTCATCTTACTCTCCTTCCTATTTTAATATATACCCTTGTCCTCTTTTCGTTTCTAATAGTTCTTTTAGATTTAATTCATCTAGTTTGTTTCTTAATCTAGTAATGTTTACCGTTAAGGTGTTATCATCAATAAAACTTTCACTATCCCATAGGCATGCCATAATATCATCTCTGGAAACAATTTTTTCTCGATTTTGTATAAGATATTTTAAGATTCTAAGTTCATTTTTAGTCAATTCAATTTCTTTGTCTCCTTTTTCGATTGTACTCTTATCCATATTTAAAATAAATTCTTTGCAATCTATCTTTTGCTGATTTTTTGCTCCTATCTTACTTCTTCGAAGTAAGGAAGCAATTTTAGCTAGTAAAATCTGTATATTAAAAGGTTTGGTAATATAATGGTCAGCTCCATAATTAATGCTTAACAACTCATCTATTTCATTATCTCTACTTGTTACAATGATAATTGGCAGACTTGATTGCTTTCTAATCTCTTTACAAATATATTCTCCATCTGCATTTGGCAAATTGATATCTAATAAAAGCAAATCTGGCTGTTCCTTTAAAATATCTTGTATTGTATTATTAAACCTCTTTAATGTACTTGCTTGATATCCATTATGATTTAAAAAAATCTCTAACTCATTTCTTAATTTTTCATCATCTTCTACAATCAATATTTTGACATTTTTCGACTTCTCCTTTGGCTAGTTCTGGGACAGGCACAAAAGTAACCATTTTTATAATTATGTTCTTATTATAACACAAATATTAGGAAAAAACCTTACATTTTTGTAAGGTTTAGTATTTTTTAATTGGTAAGTTCTTGCATTAATTCATGAACAGAAACTATTTTTTTTACTCTGCTAACATTACTGCCACAAAATATTAAAGCTTTTTCCATATCTCCTTTAACAGCATTAATTAAGGCTCTTGTTATGCAATATGGTGTATCTGCTACTTTACAAGTTCGAATGCATTGATAGCATTTCTCTACTTTGCCTTTTTCTTTTTCTGTTTGCTTTATAAACCCATTATAAATTGCCCTTCCTGGCATTCCTACTGGACTATGAATAATTTTAATATCTTCTGGTTTAGCATCAATATATGCTTTTTTGAATTCTTCTGAAGCATCGCATTCATAAGTTGGTACAAATCTTGTTGCCATTTGCACTCCTGCAGCTCCTAGTTTCAAAAATTTTTGAATATCCTGTTTATCCCATATTCCTCCTGCAGCAATCACTGGTAATTCTTTTTTCGTCTCTTTTTCTACTTCTCTTATATATTCTACCACTTCTTTTGTAATCTGTTCTAGTTTTGGTTTTTTATCTTGTTCTAATTCTTCTGCTTTAAAACCTAAATGCCCACCTGCTTCGGGTCCTTCAATTACAATCATATCTGGAACATAATTATATTTTTTCATCCAGTGTTTTACAATTAATTGGCAACATCTAAGTGAAGATACAATAGGAGCAATTTTTGTAGTAGATCCTTTTATGTATTCTGGCAATTCTTTCGGAATTCCAGCACCAGAAATGATTAAATCAATTTTATTTTTGACACATTCCTTTACAATTTCCTTATAATTATTTAATGCTACCATAATATTAGCACCTAGTATCTTTTCCTTTCCTGCTATTTCTCTTGCCATTTTTATTTCTTTCTCAATTGCTCTTAAGTTAGCCTGTATTGGATTTTTATTAAAATCTGGTTCTTGATATCCGATGTCTGCCATCGATATAATTCCAATTCCTCCTTCCTTACTAACAGTTCCTGCTAGGTTATGTAGTGATACTCCCACTCCCATTCCTCCTTGAATAATAGGATATTGGGATTGTTTATTTCCTATTTTTATACCTTTCATATTTTCCTCCTATCTAGTTTTCTATACTAGATTATCACTACTATTATACTTTGTCAATTGGTTGACCGCTCCTTCTAAATAAATTTAAAAAAGTCATTCTTCATAAAATGAAATGACTTTATAATTTTATTTTTGCTTATATTTACTTAAAAATCCACTATAGATTTCCTGTAAATTCTTTATCTTTTTAAAATCTTCTGGCTTTGCTACTTCTGGTAGCCCTGTTTGAATTTTAGCCTGATCCATTACATGTTTTACAAATTCAGCACAATAAAACGATTTTTTCATCGCTATTTTTTTATGAAATCCTGCTGCAAACAGTCCTAATATATTAAAAGTATATTGTTCTTTTTCTTTTTCAATTTCTTGAATTCTATTTTTTATTGTTTCATATTGTTTTTCTGTTATTTCTAAAGAGTAAATTCTTGTTTTTGTCGTATAAAATCTTTTAAAAGTTCCATTATCAATCTCTTCATGGACAAATCCTGCCCAAAAGGGATTATATGGGTTCAATCTTCCAAAACTATACATTTGCTTTAATTCTGAGTCCAATGCAATAGATACATGCGAAAATTCGTCTTTGGTATAACTTTTTATTAATTTTGATAGATTTGTCCCTGTATGGGTTAATATGATATATATTTTTTTCATTAAGCTTCAGTTCCTCCTTATTACAGTTTGCTTATCCTCTATTAAGATTATACCATACTTTTAGAATTAAAAAACCTTTTTTCTCATATTTTACTAATCAATTGCGCTTTTACCTTATTTCATTTTTTCCTGTTCAGGAGTCTTAGAAATATCTAACATCTCATAGTTTTGTCCAATTCTAATTCCCAATCCTGTATTTGGATTGTAAATCGAATTGATTTTATTACTATGATTTAATGTTATTTCTACTTCTGGATATCTCTCAATTGTTCCTCCAAATTTTAATAAATCATCTTCACCATAAAAATCCATTAGTGATGTAATAAAACTTGTAAACATTTTTGCTGATTCTAACCTTTCGCTTTCTGTAGCATTATTTCCAATATTAATTGGTTCTCCAAATCCCCAATATACTTGTCCTGTTGACAAAAAAGAGCTAAGCCCATTTTCACCTTGAAACAATATTTGAAAAACACCACTTGTAGATTTTATACTTTCTATTGTTCCATTTGATTTGGTAATTCTACTAACATTATATTCTTCTGCCTTTTTAATTAATTCTTTTGTATGTTCATCTGCCTTTTGGCATGAATATTTTCCTGTTCTTTCATTAAACAAAAACCATTGTCCTTTCGCATTTTCTAAAATTTTATACCCTCTATCTTCTAAGTAATATCCAGTTGCTTTTTGTGGAATTGGTATCTTTCTTCCTAATTTCATAATATCATAACAATTACAAGCTGTTAACATTCCAAAAACTTGCCTTCTAAAATTAATTGGGTCACCTAATAACGGATTTGATACAATATATTCTTTTCCTGAACTTTCCATTTTTATTTTAAAATAATATCGATTTAATAGTTTCTTTCGTTCCATACCTTTTATGATAGCTTTCATTCTATTCCTCCTTCTATAATTTGCCTTAGTTTCATTTCTTATAAGCAGGAAAAGAAGTGACCTATTTTAGCCCCCCTCTCTGCTTGAAACAAAACTAAAAATGCCACTAGATGTCTTAGTTGTCTCTATATTTAATCAAAATTACTTTAGAAGAAATCATCTTAATCCCATAAAATAAGTTTATTCTCTTTTAAACTTTTTTGTACATCTATGACCCTTTGATTTGAAGAACCAGCATATTTAAGTTTTGGATCTCTCAATGCTTCTACATATTGGCCATCTACTAAAACATCAATATATTTGGATACTTCTTTATCTTTTAAATCTTTATCAAAGGAAAATCCTGTCCAAGACCAAACTGTTTTGTTTGGAAATTTTTCTTTAAAAGCCTTCGCTAACTCCGTTGTTCCTTCTATATTTTTAGGGTGCATTGGCTCACCACCTAAAATAGATAATCCTTGAATATTTTCATTTTCTCCTAATTCTAAAACTCGATTAATTGTATCTTGCGTAAATTCTTTTCCACCATTAAAATCATGTGTATCTTTATTAAAACAATTTTTGCAGTTAAACGTACACCCTTGCATAAAAATTGATACTCTAACACCTGGTCCATCTGCAATATCCATTTTTCGTATTTTATTATATCTCATCTTGTTTATTCCTTTACTATAATATTTTGATTAAAGTTTAATAATTATTCATCATCTTTATTATCAATATGAAGTACTCTCTCTTTAATTTCTTGTGTTCTACCTTTATTCCAGAAATTACTTCCAATATAACCACAAGTTCTTCTAGCTACATTTAGTGTATCATGATTTCTATTACCACACTCTGGGCAGTACCATTCTAACTTATCATCAATTAAAATCTCACCCTCAAATCCACATTCTTGGCAATAATCAGATTTTGTATTTAACTCTGCATACATAATATTGTCATAAATAAATCGAATGACTTCTAAGACAGCTTCAATGTTATTTTGTAAATTTGGTGTTTCAATATAAGAAATCGCACCACCAGGACTTAATTGTTGAAATTCACTTTCTAATTTCAATTTAGAAAATGCATCAATTTCTTCAAATACTGGTACATGATAAGAATTGGTAATATAATCTTTATCGGTAATACCATCAATAACACCAAATCTATTTTTTAGACATTTTGCAAATTTGTAAGTAGTAGATTCAATAGGTGTACCATAAACACTATAATCCATATTTTCTGCTTCTTTCCATTCTTTGCATTTGTCGTTCATTTTTTGCATTACTTTTAAAGCAAATTCTTTTCCAGCTCCATTATCTGTATGACTACGTCCTGTCATATATTTTACACATTCATATAATCCAGCATATCCTAAAGAAATTGTTGAATAGCCATCATGTAATAATTTATGAATGCTTTCACCTTTTTCTAATCTTGCTAACGCACCATGTTGCCATAGAATTGGTGCTATATCACTTGTTGCTTTACTCAATCTTTGATGTCTTGCTTGTAAAGCTTTGTGGCATAGTTCTAATCTTTCTTCATATACTTTCCAGAACACTTCTTTATCTTTGTTAGAAGATAAAGCAACATCTACTAAGTTGATTGTTACAACTCCTTGGTTGAATCTTCCATAATATTTTGATTCACCCTCTTTATAATTTTTAGCCTTTGAAGGATTTCCTTCTGTTGTCCAAGGTGTTAAGAAAGAACGGCATCCCATACAAGGATAACAATTTCCATTACCATATTTATCTTTTTTCAATTCTTTCATTTTCTTTTCAGAAATATAATCTGGAACCATTCTTTTAGCTGTACATTTCGCTGCTAATTCTGTTAAATACCAATACTTGCTTCCTTCTTTTATATTATCTTCTTCTAATACATAAAGAAGTTTTGGGAAAGCTGGTGTTACATATACACCTTTTTCATTTTTGAACCCTAAAATTCTTTGATTTAAGAATTCTTCAATAATCATCGCTAATTCTTCTTTGTATTCTTCTGTTTCTCCTAAATACATGCAAACAGATAAAAATGGTGCTTGCCCATTGGTATTTGTCATAGAATTAACTTGATAATTAAAAGTTTGCACACCATCTGCAATTTCTTTTTTAGTATCTTGTTTTGCATATTTTTTAGCCGTTTCATCATTTAGTCCTCTTTGCTTATATCTTTTTACATATTGATTAAAACTATCTTTAACAAATGGTGCTAAATGGCTTAGTGTTATCGTTGCTCCACCATAACTTGAACTTGTTACAGCTAATATAATTTGTGTTGCAATTGTTGCTGCTGTTATAAATCTATGTGGTTTTTCTATCATCACTCCATTGATAATCGTTCCATTTTGTAACATATCTTCTAAGTTTATTAATTCACAATTATGCAAAGCATTTTGAGCAAAATAATCTGCATCATGAAAATGGATAATTCCTTCATCATGCGCCTTTACAATATCTTCTGATAATAAGAATCTTCTTGTAATATCTGTACTAGTAATTCCCGCTAAATAATCTCTTTGTGTTGTAACTACTTTTGCATTTTTGTTTGAATTTTCATTGTTCCAGTATTCACTTTCTCCTTCAATTAATTCTTTAATGGATTGGTCTGTAGTATTTGATTTTCTAACTAATTCTCTTGTATAACGATAGGTAATATATTTTTTAGCTAATTGATATTTATCAAATTCCATTAATTTTTCTTCTATAATATCTTGAATATCTTCTACTAAAATTCTTGGTTTTTGAAGTTCTTCAATGTATTTTACAATTTCTTTAATTTGTTCTTTTGAGATTTTTTCTCTTCCTCTTACTTCTTCATTTGCTTTTTGGATAGCAACTCTTATTTTTTCTGCATCATAATCAACTATTGTTCCGTCTCTTTTGATAATTTTCATTCGACTTTTTCCCCTTTCGTTTTTCCTTTTTTTGATATCGAAATTATATCACAAAAATTAAAAGTTTTTGTTGCAATTGCAACAAAATAGGAGCAAGGTTTTTCTAACCTTACTCCTTCAAGGAAAACTGTTTATATTTCATTTATATTACAATTGTGTTACAAATTTTTCTTCTACAATTTTACAAATCAATTCTGCTGATTTTTCTACTCCTAAAGTATCACTATTAATGCAAATATCATAATTGCTATGATTACTCCATTCTTTTTCTGTATAATGTTTATAATGATTGGCTCTTAATTTATCAATTCTCTTGATTTCTTTTTCTGCCTTTGTTTGATTTAATCCATATATCTTGGTTGCCCTTTTGATTTTATTTTCTATATCACTGTACACAAATACTTTGATTACATTTTTTCTATCCTTTAAAATAAAGTCTGCACAACGACCAATAATAACACAAGATTCTTCATTTGCTACTTTTTTAATTAATTCTGCTTCTTTGATAAATAACTCATCACTATTATCTAATCCAAAATAATATCCATTATTTAAACCTGCCAAACTACCTCTTTTTTGTTCATTATTTTCAATATATTCTTCTGATAATCCAGTTTCCTTCGCTACTTCGGCAATGAAATCTTTATCATAAAATTTAATTCCCAATTTGTCGGCAATCAATCTTCCAATATATCTTCCTCCAGAACCATATTCTCTTGAAACAGTAATAACAACTTGTTTGTCTAATTGGTTATCTGTACTCGTATCATCCACTAAAGCTTGGCTTTTTTCGCTCCCTTGTTTTAAATGTTTCACTTCGAATATTAATAAAATTCCTGCTATCACAAATGCTAATCCATCAGCTACTGGTCCAGCATATAAAACTCCCATAATTCCAAAAGCATTTCCTAATACAACTAAGGCTGGTATTAAAAATAAAATCTGTCTAGATAGTGATAACAATGCGCTTTTGATACTCTTTCCAACCGCTTGAAAAAAGATACCTGCTGGTATTTGTATTCCATTACAAATACACAATAATAAATAAATTCTAAATCCTAGGCAAGCAAATTCCATATAATTTTCGTCACCACTACCAAAAATAGAAATTAATTTATCTGGTATCGTTTGGAATAAAATAAAAGCAATTGTACTAATAATAATGCTTAATCCTAATACTCTTTTTAAAGCTGACTTAACTCTGTCAAATTTTCTTGCTCCATAATTATAACCAAAAATTGGCTGTGAACCTGCTGCAATACCAATGATGATACTATTCAAAATTTGACTAATCTTCATAACAATTCCGAAGTACTGTAATTGGTATTTCAGAACCAAATTTAGATTCTGCTCCATATTTTGCTAGTAAGTTGTTTTCAAAAGCTACTACCACAACAAAACTCATTTGTGTAATAAAACTGCTAATTCCTAATGCTGCTACTTTTTTGCCTACACTTGCTTTTAATTTTAGTGTTTCTTTATTAATTTCAATGGATTTGAATTTTTTAATATATCTGGCATTTAAAGCAAATGTTACAAATTGACTCAATACTGTTGCAATAGCTGCCCCTTCTACTCCCATTTTAAAGACAAAAATGAAAATAGGGTCTAATATGGTATTTAAAACGGCTCCTACTACCATACTCATCATAGAATATTTTGGACTTCCATCTGCTCGAATAATAGAGTTTAAGGAAGTTCCTATCATCATAAATGGAATTCCCATTACAATAATTTTTCCATATTGTAAGGCGTATTCTCTTAAATTATCGGTACAACCAAATAGATTTAATAGTTGTGGTAAGAAAGTCAAACTACCAATGCATAACAGAATAGATATGATAGTAGCTAATAAAATACCATTTCCTACTCCTTTGGCTGCCTCTTCTTTTTTCTTTTCTCCTAGTTTTAAACTTAAATAACTAGAAGACCCATCTCCTAACATTAAGGCAAATGCTAGACATATCATAGTAATTGGAAATACTACATTAGTTGCCCCATTTCCTAAATAGCCTACTCCTTGCCCAATAAAGATTTGGTCTACTATGTTATAAAGTGAATTTACTAATAACGATATGATACAAGGAATTGAGAATTTTTTAATTAGTTTTCCTATTTTCTCTGTTCCTAGTATATTTTCTTCTTTTTCCATTCTTTCTTCCTCCTTCTTCTTTTTGTAAATTTTGCTTGAATCACTATTTTCCAATTAAAAAGACAACACTTATAATTTGTGTTGGCTTTTTGATTTGCTTTTCAAGCGCATTATTCATTTTAACATATTTTGAACGTTTTGTCAATTTTTGGTTTGTGAATTTTATGTGAATTAATCGCAGATTTCATAATGAATTACTTCACCATTTTGAATTCCTAAATTACCTAAATTGTTATCTTTTGGATAATCATTAAAGAAAATGTTAATTGCTTTACATACTTCATTATGTGTAACTAATAATATTGTATTTTTTTCATAATTTTTCAAGTTGTTTAGAAAATCAGCTACCCTCTTTATAAATTCATCTGAACTTTCTGCTTCTTTACAAAGTTGTCCATTCATTACATTTCCAAATTCATAACATTTATCAATTTCGCTTCTCAATTTTCCTTCTATTTCTCCATAAGAAATTTCGACTAATCGTTCATCAAACAAAACAGGGATGTTACGATTTTGATTAATAATTTCTGCTGTCTGTCTGCATCTTTTTAAAGGAGAACATATGATTAAATCTATTTCTTCATTTCTCAATTTTTGACTTGTTTGGTACACTTGCTCCATTCCATTTTGATTTAATGGGACATCCGTTCTTCCTTGTATCCTTCCTTCTAAATTCCAATCTGTCTGTCCATGTCTGGTTACCAAAATATTAATTTTTTTCTTCCTTTTATCATACCTATAAATGCTTATTATACTTGTAGCAACTAAAATAATATCTCCCATCACAATAAACCAACTTTGATAATATGCATAATATAGTCCATACAAAACTCCAGATGTAATTCCAGATATTCTTACTAATTTCATATTAGTTTGCCACAAACAATAAGTTCTAATAATAGAACCTATTGTTGGCAAAAGGGAAATGAATCCATTCCAAGTATAAATACAATTAACTACTATAATTCCTTCAAATAATATTAATATCAAAATATATGTTTTTTTACTAATTTTTTCGCCATGCATAAAAATGAAAGTTCTAATGAAATTAACAATACTCAAAAAAGCTCCTGTAAATGCTTCTATTATAAATGAATAGATTGCCTCAAATAAGCAATTTAATGATTGTACTCCCAATGATTTTTTTCTATTTTTTATTCCTATACTTAAAACTAATGCTATAAATGCTAAAATACTAAATATCATTTTTTACTCCATTTTTATTTTGAAAATAAAATATTTTCTGATTTATATTGCTTCACTATCAACTTAAGCACAATACTAATATATAGAATCGTTGACACCAGCATTAACCCAATATGTAGATAATCTATCTTACCATTTGTAATATCTGTAAATATCATTGTATAATTCAAAAATGGTACCATAGAAAGTATTGGTGTTGTTGAAAGATCTACCATAAAAGCTATCATTCCTGGGAAGAAAGATAGAAAAGTCAATGGTGTTAAAGCACTTTGTGCTTCCTTAAAAGTTTTCGATGTACTTGCAATTGCAATGCATAATCCACTAATAAAGAAGGAATATGCCACAATAACAATCACAGCAAATAAGATAGCCACTGGTTCATACATGATATTAATTCCTTCATAAATAGTAAACATGTTTTGTGCAACTGCTAGTGAAATGGCAGATAGCACCAAACTGATGATTCCTGTAATCATGGAAGAAATGGATACACCTAAAAATTTTCCTAAAATAATATCTTTACTTTCAATAGGAAAAGTTAATAGTGTTTCCAATGTTCCTCTTTCCTTTTCTCCTGCTGTTGTATCTGTTGAAGGATAGGTTGCAGAAACAGTAATTGCCATAATAATAAACAAAAATCCATAATTTTTGATATAATTTACAAAAAAGTTATCTTTTTCTTCTACTTTTTCTTCTATGTTTATGATTTCAAAAACTTCGTTACTATTGATTTGATTTGCTTGTAAATATTGTTGTTGTAAATATTTCTTATAAGTTTCTAAATAACTTTTCACTAGTTCTTTGGCATAACTACTATCTTCTGACCCATTTGTATTAATGATATAATTTTTATCATTTTTTGTTATATATAAGTTAATTTCCTCTTGTTCATATTTCTGTTTTAATTCCTCTTCTGTTCCTTTTATTATTTCAAGATTCATTTCTGCTGCTATGCTTTTTTCCTCTTCTGTCATTTCATAAGCAATCCCAATTTTATTATATTCTTCTATATCTTTGTTCATTTGTGCTTCAAACAACGCAGACATCCCTATTATTAGTAATGGTATAAAAACAGGGATAATTAGCATCATCGCTAATGATTTTTTATCTCGAAACAACTCTCTTAATTCTTTTCGCAATATATTCCATAAATTACTCTTCATTTAA
>CARUQW010000003.1:40709-53569 GCA_949077355.1 uncultured Clostridia bacterium
TATCATAGCAAAAAAAGCATCTCTTAAATTGGTTGTATTGGTATCTTTCTTTATTTCTTCTGGTGTTCCAGCCTTTATTACAATTCCTTTATTTACCATAATTACTTTATCACAAATATTTTCTGCTTCTTCCATATAATGAGTAGAATATAAAATTGTTTTTCCTTTTTGTTTCTCCTGTTTCATAAAATCTAATATAATTTGACTTGAAATAATATCTAATCCCGTAGTAGCTTCATCTAGTATATAATATTGTGGATTATGCACCAAGCATCTTGCAATATTGACTCTTTGCGTTTGTCCTGTTGATAAATTTGCAATTTTATTATACAAAAAACTCTCTAAATTTAAAATTTTTGATAATTCTTTGATTCTTTCTTCTGCCTTTTCTTCTGGTACTTTATAAATATCACTACACATTTTTAATAATTCATAAGTTGATAAAGTATCATATAATTTTGTATTCCCAGAAAGATACGCAATTTTTTGTTTAATTGTAATCTCGTTTTCTTTATAGTTTAATTCATCGAAATTCACACTGCCTTCGGTTGGCTCTAAAATTCCTGCTATCATTCTTAAAAGTGTTGTTTTTCCCGCTCCATTTGGCCCGAAGAATTCCTACTATTTCACCATCTGTTGCTTCAAAACTGATGCCATTATTAGCATAAAATTCTTCCTTCTCTTTTTTATTTTTGTAGGTAACAAATTTCTTTTTCAGATTTTCTACTCTTATCATTTTTTCTCCTTTCTTGGAGGGATTATAGGGACGTTCCTTAAAATCCCTCTTCTTTCCTATTTTCTCCTCACTTTCTCATGATTTTTATTTTATCATAAATTTTAAGAAAAGAATATCTTAAGCTATTCTTTTTCTTGTATTTATTTTTACATAATAATTACACTTTCAAAATATTTTTCAATACATCTCTTACATATTCCCATCGATTCTCTAAAAACTGATTTTCTTTAACCAATTCCTCTATTTCTTCATAAGTTGCCCATTTCACTTCACTTACTTCATCTTCTTGCATAATAATATCTTTTAAATCAATTTCTTGTTTTATCAAATAGGTATCTAGCCATACTTCTCCAGTTCTATAATGATTTATTAGTTGCACTTCTTCCATATTTAATTGAATTCCCATTTCTTCCATGGTTTCTCTTTCTATGGTTTGTAGACTTGTTTCTCCTTTTACTACAGAACCACCTGTCATCGCCCACACATTAGGAGATTGCCTCTTCATTGGTGAACGTTTTTGTATTAAAATCTTATTTTCTGAATTTATAATCCATATATCTGCACCTGTATGATAGTATCCAGTAGGTACCTTTTCTCCTTTTTGCATCGTTTTTCCTGTTTTATTTCCTTTTTCATCTAATATATCCCATATTTCCATATTATTACCTCCGTTTCCATTTTAGCATATAATAACAAAAAAGAATAGCCTAAATCTATTCTTTTCTACTATTATTTATCCTTCTTCCCCGATATTATCATCCAGATTTACATACTGTTTTTCATAATTTGATAAATCTGGTACTTCTACATCTTTGTCAGTAACCACATCAAATTTATATTGATATTCTTGCACTAAGTCTCTTTCTTCTTTAACAATATCGGTTCCTGCAATAAAGTTTCTAACCGAATTTCTGTTGATTGTTTTTAAGGTTAGACCAGTTTCTTTATCAATCCAAGTTTCCCACATTTTGTCATTTTCAAATCGATTTGTTACTACATAATATTCTCTTCCAATTTGACGTGTATCTGTATGAATTGACATTCTAAATGCCGTTCCTAATTTTGCTATCACACCAGTGATTCCACCATTATATAAATAAGAAGCATTTTTTAAATTCCATTCTTGATTCATTATTTTTACAAATTCACCTGTTTCAATATTGACTTTGTTTTCGTTTGGAAGAATTGTTATATTTTGTTCTGCATCTTTACTACCATATTTAATATAATTTGTTTCTTTTTCTTCGTCTGAATAAATTTCCCAGACAACTTTACATTTTCCATCTTTATAATATGTTTTTTCTACTGATACTTTATTGTCTGATAAGATTTGTCTCGTTTCTTTATAAAAATTGTTGCTTTGTAAAGATTTTTCTGCGTTGCTTGCTATTTTTTGTACTATGATAAATTGGCGTAAATACCATATCGCAAAGATTACCACCAAAATTCCTATCGCCATTAAAATGGCTTTTATTCTACTTTTTCTTCTTATTTTTTTTAAGTAATCAATTTCTTTTTTTTGATTTTCTTCATTTTCTGTTAAATCTGCTTTTAGTTCTTTTAGCTTTTTTTGACAAAGTTCACATTCTAATAAATGTTTTTCTACTAGCTTTTTAGATTCTTCCTTTAAAACATCATCTACATATCCTATCAATAAGTCTTGCACAATTTCACATTCTGTTTTCTTTTCCATTTTTACTTACCTCCTTTATTTTTTGCTTAGCACGATAAAACGTAACTCTTGCCCAATTGGGTGTTTTTCCCAAAATTTCTCCTATTTCTATAAAATTCAAATTTCCTATCATTCTTAAATACATCACTTCTCTTGCTTGTCCATCTAGCTTTTGCATATGTTTATATAAGCTTAATTTTTCCTCGTTTTTACATACAATATCTTCTGTCGTTTGTCTTTCTTCAATTTCTTCTGTTAAATCCTCTATCGAGATATTTTTGTTTTTCTTAGATTTTTTTAGCTCTTTATACCATAAATGTTTGGCTATTTGACACAACCATACAGATATTTTACAGTTTCCTTTGAATTGATATATTTTTTTTACTGCTATGGCAAAAGTCTCTTGTGTTAGCTCTTCTGCAACTTCCTCTTTACCTGTTAAGCAGAATAAATATTTATATACGGTATTACTATATTGCTTGTAAACTTCCTCTATATTCTGCATAACTTTTACCTCCTTCACTTTATAAGAGTCCATTTCTTTCGTTTTATTACAATTTTTTTAAATATTGGATGTATTCTTCTAGGCAAAAATCCTTTTCTTTCATAAATTTAGCGTTTTCGACTCCCACATAACGATAATGCCAGGGCTCATAATTTATTTTTGTAATATGTTTTTTGGAAGTTGGATATCTCAAAACAAATCCATAATCTGTACAATGTTCGATTAACCACTTTTGGACAGCAGTCGTTTCTTGTTCTTCATCTAATACCTGATAATCTACTGATACAATATCTACTGAAATTCCAATTTCATGTTCACTCGTTTTAGGATTAGTCACCCAATAAGATGCTTTTTCTTCTGCTTCTTCGTCATTCCATCCTTGTATCTTATATTCATTTACTTTTTGATTAAACAATGTTGTTTGTGTTTCTAAACTTCGATAACTAGAACAAATAAGCGGTTTTAACCCCTCTTTTCTAGCATCTGTCATCATGTGGTTCAAAGCTTCTACCATTCTAGTATCTACTTTATGAACGTTTTCTACCGTTGTTAGTTCATATTGATAATCTTGTGGTATTTTGTTATCTTTATTTACTAAAATCAAATTCCATTCTTTTAGTTTACTGTTTATTTCTGGCTTATCTACTGTCACTGTAATCGTATTATTTTCGACAATATTAGTCGAAGATACTTCTTGTTCATTTTCTTTTCTTTGATTTGGTGTAAATATCATAATAATTCCTATTATTCCAATAATAATTGCCCATGTTTTTATCAGTTTTTTAGGATTAAATTTTCTTCTTTTTTTCACTTTTCTCATTTTTTCCTTTTCTTTCTCCTATAATTTTATCTTATACTTATTATTCTTTTTTTTCAACTAAATTGTTACATTTTCCATAAACTTCTATTTCTTTATACGACAAAAAGAACTCTGTTTTCACAAAGTTCTTCTTTTTTTACTTTATTATTCATTAACCATGATTTTACTTTTGTTTTAGTCTTAAATATCCTAGTTCTTCCCATACGTTATAGGCTAAGTTTAGTCGGAAAAGTAATGTAGGTTTTGCACCTGCTCTGTTTTTGTCAACTACACATGCATAGTATCTGACATCTGGGTCATCGTATTTCTTTAAGTCATAAAATTTTGTGTCTACTTCATTTAGAGAATATTCATAGTTATGCAAAGTGTCTCTATGAATTTGCTTGATTAATCCTAAGGTGTCTAACACTTCTTTTACGGTTCTGCTTACTGCTAGGTCATTGACTGTTAAGTTAACTGGCAAAGTGTCACTTTCTGCTAATTGTAAGGTTGAACAAATATAAATTCCAAAGTTTTGTGCGATATTAGAAAGAATGGTTGCTGTTTTCTTTAATTCTTCTCCAATTCCTATGTTTGCTGTATCTGTCTTTAAGGTATCATAGAAAACATATTCTATTTTTTCTTTGTAATAATAGTTCATAATTACTTTTTTTAGTTCGTCGTTTGTGTGGTCTGTAATATTAATAAAATACATCGAATTTTTAATTTGTTTATTCACCCAATTGGTAACAGTTATAACCTTTCGAAATTCTTCTGATACTTCTAATAGTCTTTTTACAAAATCTTTTTGCTTTTCTTTTTCTTCTTTTACTACAAATCCTTCCTCATCTACTTTTACTTTTTTTGCATCATCTGGTCTAAATTTGAATTCTAGCAATTCTCCTTCTGTCTTAGAAATTTCAATTCCGTGCATTTGTTGTATTGCCTTATTGTTCAATATGGTGGTAATCAAACATAATCTCATTTTTTCTTCTGACATTTCATTTGATATAATTAATACCTTTTTTTGATGAACTAATGCTGTGTGTGCTGCAATATCAATAGTAAATCTACTTTTACCAGCATTGGATGGCATAGCAAAAGCCATTGTTTCACCTTTTCTAATTCCTTTAAACACTTGTGTCAAAATTGGAAAAGGTAATGGTAGTCCATTTGTTAAATTATTGTCTCCTAATTCCAAAAAGCTTGTTAATCCCTCATTTAATACTGCTCTTTTAAACTTTTCTGTGTCATTCACTTGTATTACCGCATTTTCAATTTCTTCAACTGACATTTTATCATATAGCTCATAATCTTTTATTTCCATTACTTTTTCTTGAATATTCTGAATTGGAATTGCTAAGTAATTTCTCCTTAATACAAATAATTTTTTCAAGTCCATATAGACTTTTTCCATATCATAATCTTCATCACTTACTTCTCTTCTTAAGGTTCCTTTTAATTGATATGATTTTTCATCATCTCTTGCAAAATTGAATCCTCTTTTAGCTGCCTCGGTAGTATAAGCTCCTCCTTCTGTAAAAATGATACTTTTATAAATATTTAGTAATTCTGGGTCTTCAAAATAACATTCTTCATATAAGAAGAAATATTTCTTTATCAATCTTGGATCTTTTAATAATAATCCAATATATTGCCTTTCTAATGTTATAGCACTTAACTCTTTTGGGAACATTCCCTCTATATTGGCTTCACTTTCCTGTTCAAATTCAGGCTCGTCTTCCTCTTCATAATCTTCTTCGTTCTCTTCCTCTTCATTCTCTATTTTTAATGGGGTCCTTCCTTTTTTTCTTCCTAACATTTCGATTTTTTGTAAGGCCTCTGCATAATTTTTTCCGTGCAATATCGTCTTTTATCTCTTCAATAATTCCCGCATTTTCCAATGTTACTGGTATATTATCAATTAATTCATATAATTTATCTTGATCCATATTTTCATTTTTCTCCTATCATTTGTTTTCTTGTGGCTATTATGGGGAAGATAGATTATCTTCCACCTCCACCGCCGCCGTCCGCCGTCCGGCCACCACCTCCACCAGAAAATCCTCCGCCTCCTCCAGTGGCTGAAGAATAAGCAGTTGACATACTAGTGGTAATTGCATTTGAAAAACTATTTGAAAAATTTGTATTCATCATTAAATACATATAGGCATAATGATTGCCATTTAATTCTTCATTAATATTTGGATAAACTACTTTCAATTGTTTTAATACTTTATCTGCTATTCCAAATACCGTAGCATATACTAAAAATTTTTCCCAAATTACAACTTCTGGTATTTCTCTTTTATCTAACATAGAAAAGTCCTCCATGTATCTTTTCAAACCTTTCCATTTTGCCTGTTCGTCTATTCCTTCTTGGGTTAATATATTAATTTTACTAGCTAAAATACTAAAAACGATTAGTTGAGCAATTGCAATAACAGCAAATAGCAGGATTCCAAATGCGTGCATTCCTTCAAACATAAGCATTATAAAGATAAACACTATGGCAAAAAGAGTAAAAATTAGACCTACTATATAACCTGTTATTTTATCTTTCTCTTGTATTTCTTTTTTATCTGCTATCTGTTTCTCATATAATATTTGTTCTGTATGTTTATCAATCTTCTCACCTAATTCAATTATTTCACTTGGTGACTTTTTAATATATTTTTCTAATTCCTTTGTGGTAATCTCGCCACACTTGTTTTTGCAAGCTCTTTGCAAAAATTGAAAAATTGCCTTCTCTTCTTTTAAAGAATCTAACTCTTTTGCTTCTTCTTGTAGAATTCTGATTGTTATTTCTTTTTCTTTTCCATCAAACTCTATTATGTTTTTTAAGCTAAAATCAAGTAGAGTTGCTGAAAAAATTTTTCCTAAATTAGTACTGCTGTTGATTCCTTTTATTTGTTTACTTAAGATTGCCAATGCTTGTGCTGGTGTAGCATTTTCTCTTGGTATTTCCCTATAATATTTGATTTCTTGTGTCGGTTCAATTTTTTTCATTGTTTTGATTTTTTGAATATTTTTGATGATTGATTTTATACTAAATAGAGATGCTATGATTGCTACTACATTAATTAAAATAGGAATCACTTTTTTGGTTGTTTCTTTCATTTTTCTTCTGTTATTTGCCTGTGTAGCCCATTTCGTTTCTTCTTCTATTACCTCATTCAATCGTTCTGTATTCTGTTTTCTTCCTGATGTTGCTATCATTTCTGTTGGAAATAAAGTTCTTATCTCTACATATTTTCCTGCTCGAAATTGATTAACATTAAATTCAATTTTATTGGTATCTACAGCTTGAATTTCTCCATTCAAGTCTTCTGTATGTCCCCAAACTTTAATATCGTCTATACGATTTGCATGCTTTGGTAAAAGAATCGTGCCTGTTATGTTTTTACTATCTATTTCAAAATCTTTTCCAACAAATTGCCAATATAATTCGGCATAGTCATTATATTTAGCAACAGCATCTTGTATTTGATAAGTTATCTTATAGGTTTTTGTTGCTGTTTCATCCTCTAATCCTACTCCCCAAGCAATTTCAAATTGGTTATCTTGATTCATTCCTCCAAAATAGTTTCCCTTTGGCAAATGATATCCCCATTGATTTTGCTTTTTTAAAATCTGACTACTACCATTCGTAACTTCTGTTACTTCTACATTGCTTATATTTGAATATTTTGTTTTATCAATTTCAAAAGTTTTATAGAGTGTATTGGTATCATCTATTCTAATATTCCAATTTTCCGTTACATTCATACTTCCATCCTTATTTATTTCTGCTTGAAAGTCCAAATGATGCAAGAATAAATCACTGGATGATGCCTGTACAAAATTAGGTATTATCCCCACTATACTAGCTATTACTAATAGTAAACTAATTATCATTTTTTTCATTTGCTTTACTCCCCTTTTACTTCTTCTATCTTATACTATAAATCAAAAAATAGCAAGAGTCCTTAATTGGATTCTTGCTATTTGTATTTTTATTTAATTTTTTCCATAAAAATTTATAGTCGTACTTTTATTTCAAAATCTGATTTTAAACACGTAATATAAGACAGCATAATATTAGAAGTTCTTGTTGCATTCTCTAACTGAAAACCACTTAAATTAATTGCACATAATAGGCTATCTTTCCCCAATATTGGTGATGAAAAAAGCATTCTATTAAGAGACCCATTATCTTTTGGGCAAAATATTTGATTATATTCCCAATTCATGTTGACCTGACATCGGATGTTTTACATCATTATAAGCTTTCACATACATTTCTATACTAATTCCTCCTAATGTATATTTAGCTCCAGTTTTATTGCTACTATTCCAAGAACTAACATTAGGCATACACATGCATGCTGCTACTTTTTCTTTTTCTGTCCAAGAGCTTTCTTTATTTCCTCTAACTTTAGCCCATTCAGGATTCATTTTTCGAATCATAGTCGTTTCCTGATTATATCCTTGATAATTATTAATAGCCTCTCTAGCACTAAGACCACTCGCTCCCCCTGTCTGTAAATATACACAATACTCACTATCTCCGTTCAATATCACCAAAATAACCATTTGGGTATTCATCTGTTTTTTTGTCAACATAGAATATTCTTCCTCCATAATTAGCTACTGTCTTTCCATAATAATAAGAAGGGTTTTCTGCGATTTCTTTTGCTGTTACATAAACTTCTTTTGAATTTACGGTAACTGTACAATAAGTACTTGGAAGAGTCGTTCCATCTTTTCTTTTAGCAGAAATATTTACATTAATCGTTCCTGATGCTAATCCTTCTACCTCTCCTGTATCTTTGTCTACTGTTAACTTCATGATATCAGTAGATGCAAACTGATAAATCAAATCTTCTACATTCTCATTTGGTGTTGTTGTTACTATTATTTTTTGTTTTTCTCCTATGTCAATTTTTAAGTTTTCTGCACTAATTTGTGTCGCTTTTTGTACAATCGTAACTTGACATTTTTGACGATAACTAGTTCCTTCTACACTGGCTATTATCTCTACGGTTTCTCCTATTGTATTTCCTACTGCTACTACGGTTCCATTTTCAACCGTTGCAATGGCTGGATTACTTGTACTCCATACAATTTTTCCAGTAATTCCATTTAAAGTAGCTTCTAAATTTTCAGTTTGCCCTGGTAATAGTTTAAGTCTTGTTTTATTTAAGAATATCCCATTTGCTTCCTCAATTTTTCCATCTGCTGCGATTCGATAAGAATATCCTTTATGATTTACTATTCCATGTTTTCCTGTTAAGGTTACCATGCTTATTCCTGCTAAGATTAACAGTATAATAACAGTGATTACTAAAGCAATTAATGTAATTCCTTTGTTTTTTCTCATAATTTTCTCCTTCTTTTATTTAATAATTATATTCTAGCAATTATAATAAATGTTGCCAATAAATAATAACAAGTTTACTTTTCTTTACTTTTTATGTAAAGAATGCTATAATAATAGAAAGAGGTTTTACCTTATGTAACTGTCAATAGCAATTGCTTTGTAAAGCAAGGAGGTAATCACATGTCAAATTATTTTCATACTTTTTCAGTAGGTGGTTTTCGGTATTACATTGAAAAAACTTCTACTCCACATCACTTCATTTTAAACAAAGACTCTGATAAGAAAAAAGTCTGTAAAATTGTAGGGATGACATCTACTGTTTTCGGAAAAGAAGAAATGCGGTTTGAATCTTTTCAGCCAATCTCTTACTTTTGGGAAATGGTGGATCGAATCGCTATTCGGGATGCTATTGCATACCTCGAAAAAGAATATGAGGCCCAATAGGGCTTCTTTTCTTTTTGCAAAAATTATGATATAATCCTAATTGTAAAGGAAGTGAAAACTATGGCATTTGATGGAATTGTAACAAAAGTAATTGCTTCGGAATTGCAAAACTTAGCTGGAGCAAGAATCGACAAAATTTTTCAACCAAATAAAAACACAATTTTATTAGGTTTCTATTTAGATGGTAGTAATTATTTATTAAATATATGCACAGATTCAGCAAACTATCGTATTCATCTAACAACCCATCCAAAACCAAACCCTAAAGTAGCACCTAATTTTTGTATGGTACTTCGTAAACATTTATTAGGATTGCATATTAAAAACATCATTACAAATAACCTAGAACGATTAGTTATAATTGATTTTGAAGGTTTTGATGACGTAGATGATATTATCTCCAAAAGACTAGTTGTTGAATTAATGGGAAAACATTGTAATGTCATTTTATTGGACGAACAAAATAAAATCATTGATAGTTTAAGACATATCAACAACGAAGATAGCACAAGAACCATTGTCCCTCACAGACCTTACAGCTATCCTACAACCAGTAAAAACAATTTTTTAGATTGTTTTCATTTTGAAGATTTTTATGAAAAAACTATTCCAAATAATCCTATTTACAATGTTTTTAATGGGTTTAGTAAGTCCTTTATTAATGCTTCGATACAACATTTAAAAATTGATACCTTAAATAAAAACACTTCAGAAAAGTTATATCATTATTTACAAAGAATTGTCTATGCAGCAAATAGCGATTCTTTAGATTTCGAAATAATAACTGATATGCCAAAAAAAGATTACTTTTTAGTAGAAAAAGAAAATTCTTCTCCCTTTCATTTAAACTTTTTTATTGATGACTTTTATTATCAGAAAGAAACTTCAGAAGAATTTAGAATTTACCGTGATAGTATTTTAAAAATAATTTTAGACTTACTAAAAAAATATCAAAAACGCCTTTTTCATATTAATGAAAAATTGATTTCTTGTGAAGATATGGATACTTATCAATTATATGGTGAATTAATTACAGCAAACTTATATCAAATAAAAAATGAAAATTTGTCCGAAATTACACTTGCTAATTATTACACCAATCAACAGATTAAAATACCACTAGATAATCGCTACTCTCCTTCTATTAACGCAAAACGTTTTTTTAAAAAATATCAAAAATTAAAAAATACTCTACAAATTGTAACTTTACAAAAAGAAGAAACTTTAAAAGAACTAAATTATATTGAAAGTATCATTTATGAATTAGAAAGCTGTTCTTCTATCGAAGAAGTTTCTGAGATATTTGAAGAAATCTCAGAAAATGTCATTTTTAAAGAAAAAACAGAACGTTATAAAAAACAAAAAAAATCAAAAATAAAAAAGTCTTCTCTTACTAAAAATAAAAATGTTTCTTTCAATCCTTTAAAATATATAGTAGATGAATATACTTTATTGGTAGGAAGAAACAATAAAGAAAATGATTATTTGACTTTAAAATATGCTAAAAAAACAGATTTATGGTTTCATACCCAAGACATTCATGGTAGCCACGCTATTTTACAGATTAATCCTTCTTCTACTTTGGATGCTACCATTTTAGTCAAATGTGCTGAAATTGTTGCTTTTCATAGTAAAGCCAAAAATTCTTCTAATGTTCCTGTGGATTTCTGTGAAGTAAAATTTGTAAAAAAACCTAATAGTGCAAAACCTGGTATGGTAATTTATAGCAATCATAGAACTTTATATGTTAATCCCCAAAAAAAAAGGTAGGGTTTAATTACACCCCACCTTTTTTCCTTTTCATTTTGCTTCGGGTTCGACAATTTTAATGAACTTTAAGCCCAATTTTTGACACCATTCTTTTACCTGCCAAGCTCCGGTTCCAGCAAACATCCCAGCCTTTCCTCTTGGTACTTTTTCTAATGTAACCACTGAATTCAGCTCGATTTTGTTTACATTAAAGCAAGCATACCAATTCGTATTTCTAACTCCGCCTCTGCGCTGAAGAATTACGACTGGAATTGCCTTGATGCGGTCTTCTCCACATACATAGTCCATCTCCATGGATTCATCGTAGCTCTCATCGTAAAAAGCAACTGCTTGTTTTTCTTCCAAGCGGGATTTTACTCCTTGGAAAAATTCTTCTTTTTTCCATTTTTCTTCCAATTGAGCAATCGCCTCTTCAACTGTTCCCATCAGTTTTTTTGCTTCTTCAACAGTAAAAGAAGTTGCCTTTTTTTCCGTGTGGTACGATACATGCCTGTATTTTTCTCCCATTTTAGTATAGACCGGCAACTTTATCGCCTTCTCTTCAAAGGTACTAGGATTCCAATACTCATATACCTCTTTTTCAAACTCATTAAGAGTCACTCGGTATGGAATACCTAATTCCTTTAAAACACTTTCATACTCTTTCCTTACAGTTGGTAGGCAAGCTTCCTCTTGCAGGCTGTTCTTCGGATTGGTGTAAATGTAATTCCGATTTTTCCAAATCCAGCATTCTGGCAATTGTATCATTGCTGTCACTTCGCGTGGAATTGTTCCTTTCATGTTGTCTCCTCCTCTAATTCTTATGTAATTGTAAAGGTTCAAAAAAGTTTCTTTTTATATTATATCACATTATGTTGACTTTGTAAATGTTTTTATTGTTTTTTATCTTCTGGTAAAAATTAATTTTTAAGTTGACATTATTTGAGAATAGTAAAGCATTTATATGTCAATGACAAAATTTTATGCCCAGAAAATCAAAAATGTCATAATCGTTCCTAATACAATTTCTGGCTTTGTTAACTCATCTGGTATAATTTCTAAATCTGGTCCGTCCTCTTTTTCCTTTACCATTTCAATCTTGTAAGAAGTTGTATCTTTTGCCTTAAAAAGTAACTCAAATGGTTGACTTTCTCCTTTTGGCAAATTTTGTATTTGAATATAGCCTCTTCCTAATAAAACATCCCTTTTTGAATATAATTCAATCTTTAAATATTTCCCTTCTATTTCGTCTGTATTTTTAATTAAGCCTCTAATTCTTCCATTTACATAGGTTGCATCTGCTTGATATACGACAATTTGTGAGTTTTTATCTTCTCTTATCATATCTTTATAAGTGGAGTTTAATCCTACATTAATTAAAAAATCTGATAATATCCAAACTCCTACTAGTATTAATATCCATGTTACTATTTTTTGTTGTGTACTCATATTACAATCCTCTTTTCTTTTTCAAATTATGTTTATTATATCAAATTTTTCCATTTATTTCAATAGTTTTTATATGAAAGTAGCCCAATGTATAATTCATTTATGATAATGTCTTAATAAATCATTTAGGAAAATGTCTTAATT
>CARUQW010000004.1:0-36424 GCA_949077355.1 uncultured Clostridia bacterium
AAATAACAGAAGTTTCTGGCTATACAATAGCAATAACAGGAACGGTAGCAGAAGGATTTACAGTGACCAATACCCACACACCAGAAAAATATAACGGTAATGGTAAATTAACCGGAATAAAAACTTGGATTGATACAGCAACTGTAAAAGCTCAAAGACCAACTTCAATTGCAGTAAAATTATATGCAGATGGAGAAGAAGTATTGGATAAAGACGGAAATCCAATGATTGCAATTGCAACAGGAACAGAAGACGTTTGGTCATATGAATTCAATGAATTACCAAAATATAAAGATGCTGGTAAAGAAATTGTTTATACGATTAAAGAATTAGACAAAAATGGAAACCCAGTTGTAGAAGGTGGAAATTATAGTGAACAATTTGTAACAACCTATGAAGGAAACAATATTATAAATACTCACGTAGCTCCAGAAATAACAGTAACTAAGAGTAATAGTAATACACAACAAACATTTGTAAAATATGGAGAAACCATAACTTATAATATAACAGCAACAAACAATGGAAATGCAAAAGGAACGGTTACTATTACAGATAATGTACCAGAAAATTCTGAGTTACAAGGAACACCAACATTAACTAAAGGAAGTACAACGACTAATATTACAATAGCAGATTTAGCCAAAGGATATAATATTGAATTAGGACCACAAGAAAGTGCAATTATAACATTTACAGTTAAAGCAACCGCTTATGCTGGAACAGAAATTGAAAATACAGCACATTATAAAACACCAGATAAAGAAGATGAAACAGAAACAGTAACAACACCAGTAGAAGCAGATGTAAATGTTATACCAACAACAACTACTACTACAACAAATCCTCAAAAAGTAATCTTAGTATTAGATACTTCAGGAAGTATGGGGTATGGTGTAAACGGTAAAAAAGATAGTAAACCAACAAGAATGAGCGTATTAAAAGAAGCAGCAGAAGAATTTTTAAATAATTTCTTACCAGAAGGAACCAAAAATCAAGTTATGATTATTGCATATGCTGGTAATGCAGAAACAAAATGTGATTATACATCAAGTGCAAAAACAGCAAACAGAATAGTAAATGGTTTAGGAGCTAATGGTGGAACAAATACAGATGCAGCACTAGAATTAGCTAATACTTATGTAAAACAAGGGGAAGAAAATACAAGTGTTATATTAATGACAGATGGATTACCTACTTACTATCAATATACAGATAGATGGGGAACACATACAGGTGGTAACGGACAAAGCAACCAATGGGATAGTACTTTAAAAGAATGTAGAGACCAAGCAATTGATTCTGCTCAATTAATAAAAAATAAAGGAACTAAAGTATATACAATAGGATTTGGATTGGGTAAAGACAATACAGCAAAAACATTCTTAGAGAGTGTTGCAACAACAGCTAAGGATTATTATCCATCTGATAGTTCAGCAGAACTAAACAACGCTTTCACTCAAATAACACAATCAATTGTAAGTGATGGAAATAAGGAAACTTTAACTACATCAATCAATGATACAGAAAAAGGAAAGAGTGGAGAGGTAATAATTGATAAAAAATATTTTGCAGAAAATCAAAATGTAGAAATATATACCAAACCATATACTGGAGCTAATAAAGAGGATAATGTACCTACCGTCTACACATGGTCAGAATTTGAAAATTTAACCGTAAAAGAAACTGATGTAGAAGGAAATGAAAGAGAAGTTTCAGTAGTTGAATATGTAAGAGATGAAGAGGGAAAAGTAACTAAAATAAAATTCGATCTAGGTAAATACATGGAAGCAACAGAAGGTATAGCAGCAAGTGATAAATTAACAATTAGATTTGTAACACCTGCAAAACAAAAAATGAGGTCAGCAAATGCATTCTCACTAGTATTTAGCTTATGTGATGAAGAAGAAGTAAGTGATGATACCGTAGCAGAATATGAAGAACAATTTAACCAAGTAGAACAAGAAAAAGCTTCAACAACATCAACTGTACCAGTAAAAACAGACAAAGAAGAAACAGAAAATGAAAATGCAGAAAATAATACGGTAGAAAATAATGCTGCTGATAAGACAGAAACAGAAAATAAAGACAACATAGAAGGAAATACAGAAATAGACGCTGGAAATGAAACAACAAAACCAGAAGAGACGCCAAGTAAATCAGAGCCAACTAAACCTGAGACTGATAACAAGATTGAAAATACAGTAGTAGAACCAGAAGCAGAATAATAAAGCATAAGGAAGTAGAAATAGAAAGAGTAATTATCTACTCTTTCTATTTTTTAATAAGAAAGAATCTACAAAAGCATAACGAAAAATTATCTAGGAGGAAGTATAAATATGGGAAAACATTCAGCAAGAAGAACAGGGGAAAAAAGCAGAAACCCAGCTAAAGGTATAGGGATAGTAGTCGTTATATGCATTTTATTGGGAGTAGTAAGTTATATAGTATATAGCAAAAACAAACCCAAAACAGCTATAAATAATTTATTCACAGAATTGAAAGCAGGGAATAGAGAAGAAATCAATAATTATTTAGATTATGAACAATTGATATATAGCTTAGATGAAATGTTAACAGGCGAAGGAAATGAACAAATTTCAAATATTAGAAAAAAGCTATTTGATAGCATGGAGTGGAACATAGAGAATATAGAAATAGATGGTGAAAATGCTACCGCTGTTGTAGAAGTAACCAATAAAGATTTTGTTAAAGTAATCACGAACTGGATGAAAAGTATTATAAATGAAAGAACAAAGGGAGTAGAGGTAACAGAAGAGATATCTTTACAAAAATTACAAGATACATTGACAGGAACACAAGAAAGAAAAACAGTGATAAAAAAGATTATACTAAACCAAGACGGAAAAAATTGGAAAATAGAAATCGACGAAAATTTTAGAGATTTAGTATATCCTGGAATTGATAGTGTAGTTACAGTTTTAAATCAAAATAATAAATAGAAATGGCTGAATCTAGTGTTGATTCAGCCATTTCAAATATCTATTTAAATTAAAATCTAAACTAAAATATTAGCAATCGTTAAAAATAGAGCATATAATAAAGTTTTAAAAGAAATACGTATGGTAGTTCTAGAAGCTCTTTTTATAACCATTAATCTGTGTTCTTTTCTAACCGTTAGTGCCAAACTACTCGGCACAGGTACAAATTCTTTCGTATTCATAATAATCATCTCCTTAGTCTTGTGTAAATCAAAAAATCTAAACTTTTGTAACGATAAATTTCATCTTATAAATTTATTATAAGATAAAAAAATACTTTTGTCAACAAAAATGTAATAAAAATGTAATATTTTTGTAACAAAAGTAATAAAAATGTAATTATTTTATATCTAATTGAATATGAATATCTCTTAATTGTTCCCTTTCTACAGCACTTGGAGCACCCATCATCAAATCTTGTGCTTTACTATTTAATGGAAAGGCAATAACTTCACGAATACTATCTGAATCGGTCAAAAGCATTAACATTCGGTCGATTCCAGGAGCAATACCAGCATGTGGAGGAGCACCAAATTGGAAAGCAGTATATAAAGCACCGAATTTAGATTTCACTTCATCCTCTGTGTAACCAGCCATGGTGAAAGCTTTTAGCATAATATCAATAGAATGATTTCTAACTGCACCAGAAGATAATTCGACTCCGTTTACTACTAGGTCATACTGATAAGCTAAAATGTCCAATGGATTTTGTGTTAACAATGCCTCTAAACCACCTTGAGGCATAGAAAATGGATTATGACTAAAAGCTAAATTTCCATGCTCATCTTCTTCAAACATTGGAAAATCTACAATCCATGCAAAAGCAAAAATATCATGATTAATTAAATCAAGTCTTTTTCCAAGTTCTTCTCGAATTTGACCAGCTAATTCTGTTGCTCTTTTTTTATTATCTGCAATAAAGAAAATGGTGTCTTCTTTTTCTAAATTAGCTAAATTTAATAATTCTTTTTTCAAACTATCTGGAATAAATTTATCAATAGGACCTTTAAAACTCAAATCTTCTTGTACTTCTAAATAGCCAAGTCCAGCCATACCAATGTGGGTAGCAAACTGTAGCATCTTTTCATGAAATCCTTTGGAAAGATGACCTTTAACACGAATTGCTCGAACGGTTCGATTGATAAAAGGCTTAAAAGTACATTGGTTGAAAAAATCAGATAAATCAATTATGAAAAGAGGATTTCTTAAATCTGGTTTATCAGTTCCATATTTTAGCATAGCATCTTGGTAAGAAATTCTTGGAAAAGGATATTCTGCAATTTTTTTATTAGAAAATTCTTGAAAAGTATGATACATAATTGGCTCAATTACTTTAAAAACATCTTCTTGTGTGGCATATGCCATTTCCATATCCAATTGATAAAATTCACCAGGAGCTCTATCACTTCTTGCATCTTCATCTCGAAAACAAGGTGCAATTTGAAAATATTTATCAATACCAGAAACCATCAATAATTGCTTAAACTGTTGAGGTGCCTGTGGCAAAGCATAAAATTTACCAGCATGCAATCGACTAGGAACTAAATAATCACGAGCACCTTCAGGAGATGAACTAGTTAAAATAGGCGTTTGAACCTCTAAAAAACCTTGTTCAATCATTTGATTTCTTAAAAATTGAAGAACTTTTGCCCTTAACATTAAATTATCTTTTAACTTATCATTTCTCAAATCCAAAAAACGATATTGAAGTCGTAAATCTTCTCTAACCTCTTGATTAGCATTAATTTCAAAAGGTAAGTTTCTAGTTCTTTTTCCTAAAACTTCAATTTCTTCTATGCGGATTTCAACCAATCCAGTTTTCAACTTTGGATTAATTGTTTCCTCATCTCTTTTTTTTACCTCTCCATACACAGTAACAGAAGATTCTACTGGGATATGAGAAGCAAAATCTACATCATCTTCTTTTCCAGAAGTAACGACTTGTGTAATACCATACATATCTCGAATATCAAGAAAAACAAGTCCTCCAAAATCACGAATAGTCTGGACAAAACCAGCAATTCTAACCTTTTTTCCGATATCCTCTAAATTAATTTCATCACAAGTACAAGTTCGATATTCTTTCATTTTTTTACCTCCTTTTACCACAAGGGACGGACCTTTTTGGCAATTTTTTTTTGCAATGGAGATATTTTTTATAAATACAAAAAACGCCCACTGCATAAATATGCAGGGACGAAATAATCTTTTTCCGCGGTACCACCCAGCTTGAAAATTTTGATAATTTTCCACTTTATTAAAATACTCCAATGTGTTTCGCTTATTTTAGGTTGACTAAAAGGGTTTTCAGCCGGTGACCCTTATTCTCTTTTTAGTTACTTCTAAAGGCTTTCATTGTACAGACGTATTATGCTTTATTTTTAATATCCATTATTATACATCAGTATGAGCAAATTTGTCAAGTATTATGCAAAAAATAAAAAAATAAATAGAGAATATAAGCTATATTCTCTATTTATAGACGCTATTTTCTTACTTTTAGAATATAATATCCTACAAAATCTAAATCGGTACAGTATTCTGGGGAATTTCCTAAAGGCCGAATGGGGCGTTCAATTCCTTCCTGATGAGACCAATTCATGTCTGCATTCTGGCGGGCAAAATGAAAATCATAAAGATGAAAATCATAAGTCTCAAAGTAGCAATCATCATAAAAAAATGCAACTTTCCATTCTTGTTTGCTTACAGGTTCTTCAAAATTACTTTTTCTTACCTGTATACCTAAAACATTCATATCAGCTAAAAAGGCTTCTTCGGCTTCTTTCCTATTCTTGGCAGGGTAATGATTCGAAATATTCCCCAAGTTGTAAATGTAGTTTTCTTCATACTTGTCTTCAAAATAGGTTGAACCAATCGCATAGCTATAGCAATTGCTACTATGATAATAAGAAATAGGTTGGTACTCTAATGGGTAGTTATTTTTTTGAATACTTTCCCGTATCAGTGAGATTTTCTCATTTTTTGTCATAAGATACCTCCTAAAATATACTTTTAGAAATTACTACAAGTGACGTATACATAATATCATAAGGAGTATCATTTGTCAATTCTAAAATTATTCGTAAATAGTAGCAAGCTATTGTTGTTCTTCAAACAATAAGGTTTCAGTATATCCTAATTCCCAAGGAGCTTTTATATTTTCATCTGTTACAACATCTTTTTCTACTTTTTGTTCTAAAACTTGTCCATCCATATTTTCTTTGTCAATCAAATTCGTGTCTGCGTTAATCCAAAGCTTTTCGCTAAAAGCTTTCAACTCTACGGTGATGTATTTCTGATTAGCAATTGATTCAGAACCAAATTTTACTCCTGATTGATAGGTAAGAAGAATCATTTCTTTCAAAGAAGAAACATCATCCTTTTCAATCCAGAAATAATTTAATAAGTTTAAACAAGCAGGGGTATCAAAAAAGCCATTCATTTCTACTTTTTGATATTCTTTCTTATCATCAAATACAAAATAAATTTGATTATCTTTTCCATAGATTCTACTTTTTCCATCAACTAGTACATGATTGATAACACCATCCTTATAATAGGTTGTACTTTCTGAACCATAAGCATTTCTAGTAAGTTTATAGTTAGTACCAAAATCAATACCAATATTATTTTGTAAAACCTTTTGAAGTCGTAAGGCAGTAATCACCAAATTTCCACCATAAATAAGGAAAATAAGAAGGGGAATGATAATAATAACAAGCAGCATTTTTCGATATTTACTTTTTACAAATTTTACTTCTTCTTCTGAAATTTTTCTTATTTCTTTTTTCATAAGAATCACCTCTCTTTATCTTTCATTTTCTACTAATGTATAACCTGTTAAATCTGGTTTTTTTACATCATACCAGCTAACACTACTAGTAAGTGTTCGGTATTCAGAGGACTTTTGAGGGCTTTCAACGATTCTTTCGGCAAAAAATGTATCTTTATCCAAGAATACTTTAATACCTTTTTGAGTATCTTTTATTACATAATATTCTTTTGCTCGGAAAGCCTCTTTTTGAATGGTTACATTAGAAGTAAATATAAATTTTAAAATAGAAATTGGTTGAATTTCGCTATTTTTTATAAGATTTTTCATTTCAGGTAATACCAAAATAGGGATATTGATATTGTCATTTCCATGAATATCTTCTTTTTTTATGGAGTAAGTTTTCTTCTCATTATCAATGAAATAATGGTCAGATGCTTCCCAGTATTCAAGTACGTGGTTACCTTTTACTTTTCTCATTTTACTTTCTGCAAAATAGGTGGTAATATGTTCTTCACTTTTTTCAATGGATTCATCATATTCTTCTATTCGGAAATTGGCACAAGCACCTGCGTAATTGATATTTTTAAGTAAAGCATTTTTTACGATAAAATATTTAGAGCCAAGATTCGTAACACCAATTCCTAAAAACATGAGAATACATAAAATTACAAAAAGTTTTAGAATTTTTATTTTTCTTCTGTATTTTTTAATTGTTTTAACATTTTCTGTGTTTTGAATGACTTCTTTTTGAATGTCAGAAGTCATTTGTGAGTAAGCCTTTTGACAGGTTTCACAAGTTTCTAGATGTTCCTCTACAAGTTTTTTACTTTCTTCAGAAAGTAAGGCATCAATATAAGCTGGTAATAAATCTTCAACGATTTTGCAAATATTCTTATTTTTCATAACAATCACTCTCCTTTACTTTTTTCTTTCCACGATAGAAGGTAACTCGTGCCCAATTTTCGGTTTTACCTAAAACTTGTCCAATTTCTTTAAAAGACATATCAGAATGTAATCTTAAGTACATAACTCTTTGCATTTCTATATCTAGCTGTTGAATACTTTGGTATACAAAAGAAAGCTGTTCTTTTTGAATCAAAATCTCTTCCATGGTATCTTTTGAAACTTCTTCTATATTTTCGGTTATTGTTATCTTTCTATTTCTTTTTCGAACCTCGTCATACCAAAGATTTTTTGCAATTTCGCATAACCAACTAGATAATTTACAATTTCCTTTAAAAGAATCAATATGTTTTATCATTTTACAAAAAGTTTCTTGTGTTAATTCCTCTGAAATATCTGGGTTATGTGTAATGCAACATAAATATTTATAGATGATAGAATAGTTTTCATTATATATTTTTTCTATTTTGTGATTGTGCATTTTTTTACTCCTTTACGTATTAGACGTTTGAAAAATAAAAATGTTACAATTTTTATCTAATTATATCATTTTTTAGAAAAATAGAATAGAATTGTTGGGAAAATGTCAAAAACTGCGATGAAAAGTAGAAAAATACAAAGAAATTTTATTGAGAAAGTAAGCGTTTTATGTTATGATAAGAATAAATAGAAAGGAAAAATATAAAATGTATAAAAATGCCAAGAAGGTATGCTATGCCTCTTGGTATTTTTTAGCAGAAAAGAATAAAAAAGCAAAAAATGAAACAAACTAAAAAAGAGGTGAAGTATATGGAAAATCTAAAGGAGGAGATAGCAGAAACATTAGAAAAATTAGAAGTACTGATAAAGAGTGAAGAAAAAACTAAAATAGAAGAACAAAGAAAAATATTAGATAAGATGTTAGAAAAATACTTAAAAGACATGTAGAAATAAAATACGATAAAAAACGAATAAAATTCATTTATATGCAACAAGAAATCTGATAAGATAAATAAAAATTAAAATAAGGTGGTAAGAATGAGAAAAACAAGCACAATAAAAATTGGAGCAAACATACAAAAAATCAGAAAAAGCAATGGATACACACAAGAAAAACTAGCAGAAAGTATTGAAGTATCAGTAAGGTATATTAGTGATATTGAACAGGATAGAGCAAAGCCATCTTATGAAGTTCTAATTCGCATTTGCAACCTATTTCAAATAACCTTAGATCAAGTATTTAGTGAATATTTAAAAGCAACAGAAAATAAGAAATTAAACTATGCATTAGCAGGTTATGAAAAACTCTCAAAAGAAGACAAGAAAACAATTGAACATTTAATTATGTATTTTAATAAAAAATAATAAAATCGCCAAACTCTACATGTTAATGGAAAGTTTGGCGATTTTTTCTGTTTGTTATATTATCAAAAAATATTGAAAAATTCTCTAATATTTAGTATAATAGTAAAAGAGAAAACAAGAAAGGCTTTGCATCATTACAATAAAAAACGAAAGGCCTTGGGAAGGAATGAAGATAAAATGGATGAAATTAATGTATTAATTAACAAAGCAAAATTGGAAAAAAGAATTGAAGAAATGGGAAAACAAATTCAAAAAGATTATGAAGGAAAAGACATAGTATTTATAGGAATTTTAAAAGGTTCTGTTATGTTTATGACAGAACTTGCTAAAAATGTAAAACAAAGTGTAGCACTAGATTTTATGGATGTATCTAGCTATGATGGAAAAGAAAGTACAGGAAATGTAAGAATCAATAAAGATATTAGAGATTCGATAGAAGGAAAAGATGTAATTATAGTAGAAGACATTATTGACACTGGAAGAACATTAACATACTTAAAAGAATATTTAAAACAAAAAAATCCGAACAGTCTAAGAATTGCAACGATGTTGTCAAAACCATCTAGAAGAATTATGGAATTAGATGTAGATTATATCGGTTTTGCCATTGAAGATAAATTTGTAGTTGGATATGGATTAGATTATAACGAAAAATATAGAAATTTACCATACATTGGCTATATTGAATAAAAGGAGTAGATATGTTTAATATCGAAGAAGAACTAAAAAAATTGCCCAATAAGCCTGGTGTTTATGTAATGAGAGATAAAGAGGATAAGATTATTTATGTAGGAAAGGCAATTTCTTTAAAAAATAGAGTAAGGCAATATTTTAGAAAGAATAATAAAACTGCGAGAATTGAAAAAATGGTCAGCTTGATTGACCATTTTGAATATATAGTAGTAGATAATGAAGCAGAGGCATTAATTTTGGAATGTAACTTGATAAAAAGAAACAGACCCAAATTTAATGTCTTATTAAAAGATGATAAAACTTATCCCTATATCAAAATAGATATCCAAAACGACTACCCAGGGGTATTTATTACAAGAAGAATTGTAAATGATGGATCTAAATATTTTGGACCTTATGCAAATCCAGGAGCTGCTAAAGAAATGGTGAATTTTATCAAAGAGAAATATAAAATTCGCCAATGTAGAACTTTGAAAGAAAGAAGTAGACCATGCCTAAATTATCATATTAATAAATGCTTAGCGCCTTGTATGGGAAAAGTTACAAAGGAAGAGTATCACAAACAAATTAATGAAATTATTGATTTATTAGAAGGAAAAACAGAAAAATTGCGTAAAGAATTAGAAGCTCAGATGCAAGAAGCATCGAAAAAATTAGACTTTGAAAAAGCAGCCTATATACGTGATAAGATACAAGCCATTGAAAGGGTATCAGCTAAACAAAAAGTATCCAATATTTCAGAAAACAATATTGATGTCATAGGAATTGCAAAATCAGATTTAGAAGTTTGCATCGAAATATTTTTTGTTAGAGGTAGCAAAATGATAGGAAGAGAACATTATTTTTATGCAGATTTAGAAGATATGGAAGACAAAGAAATACTATCTGGATTTATCAAGCAATATTACTTAGAAAATCCGAATATTCCTAATAAAATCATGATAAAAGAAGAAATTGAAGACAAAGAAACAATCGAAAAATGGTTATCCACAATATTGGACAAAAAGGTGGAAATAAAAGCACCGAAAAAAGGCGAAAAACTGCGTTTTGTAGAAATGGCAGAAAAGAATGCAAAAGTAACCTTAGAAAACAAAGAAAAAGACAAAACGGAAATACTAATAGAACTAAAAAGAGTTTTAGGTATGGACAAACTACCAAGAAAAATTGAAACCTACGACATTTCTAATATAGCAGGAGAATACACCGTGGCTGGAATGTGTGTTATGCAAGATGGTGTTATCAAAAAAAATTTATCACGAAGATTCAAAATAAAAACAGTATTTGGACAAGATGACCCTAGATGTATGGAAGAAGTAATTATTAGAAGGCTAAAACATTCCATTGAAAATCCAAAAGGAGGATTTGGAACATTACCTGATGTTATCTTTGCCGATGGAGGAATCACACAAATCAGAGCGGTACAAAATGCCATTCAAAAAGTAAATCATGATTTTGGGGACGGAGGAAAAAATCATGATGGAAAAGAACAGACTAATATAGAAGAAAAAAATTCTGCATTAGTTTTAGAAGAACCATTGAAGATACCTGTTTTTGGAATGGTAAAGAATGATAAACATCAGACGAGAGCATTAATGGATGAAGAAAGAAATGAGTTGAAAATATCACAAAATTTGATGCATGTAATTACAAGATTTCAAGATACTGTACATGATACGGCAATTACATACCATAGAAAACTAAGGGATAAACAGATTACAAAATCTGAATTAGATGAAATTAATGGCATTGGAGAAGCAAAGAAAAAAGCCTTATTAAAACATTTTGGAAGTATGGAAAAAATAAAAGAAGCCAGTATAGAGGATTTAACACAAGTGAAAGGGATTAATGAAGAATTGGCTAAAAAAATTTTAGGATTAAAATGATATATGAAAAAGAAGAGGTTGCCCTCTTCCTTTAAAATACAGTTTACTTGGAAAGTGCTCCGATACTAAGCCCTGTGATAGAATGAAAAGCCTTACATCGAAATGGCTTAACAAACAGGTGATAGTGGAGTAACAAGGCAGCATATCCCAATAAAGAAACTGCAAGACTAGCTTTTAACACTTTTTTCATAAAGAAATCCTCCTTTGTGAGTAAAAGCTTTGAATAATAGTTATTATTTAAGTTACAGTGTATAAATTTTATGTTTTATATTATATCATAATTTTAATAAAATAGCAAATAACAATTACAACGAAAAACAGAGCTTTGTCAATAATTACAAAATTAGCTCTATGAATGTATAAAGCCTTATCGTCAATCATTAGCTTAGTCATTTTGGGTAAATCATCAGGGATATCCCAATAAACATCGTCACCACTGTAAGCACAAATCGGTACACCTAATTGAGATTGAATGACAACAACCTGAGGTTTTCCAAAATAGTTTTTATATTTATTTACTACTTTGGAAACAGAAGTTAATCCTGTTAATCCACCTGGGCTACTACTATCAACATCTGTTAGGTTAAATTCCACATCCCGATGCAAACCAGATTCAGCAAAGATAACCGTGTTACCACAACTAGACATCTGTTTACCATCAATGGTAATGGTGATGACAGAAGAAAGCGAAGGTTTTTTAACCCAATCTCCATCAGAATCCACAGTAGGTTCTTCTACGAGATTCCCATCGATATCAATCTGTTCACCTGCAACGGTTAGAAATTTTGCGCCATAGTTGTCATAGAATTCAGCAGTATAAGATACACCGATTAAGCGACCTTTGATGGAGTTCAGTTCGCTGCTTATTACACCACATCCAGAAAGCTGAGCGCAAACTAATGCTAATAAAGTTACCCATAATACCATTTTTTTCTTCATATTGAAGTCCTCCTATAAAATATTTTTTTACTTTGTTGTCATTCCCATAAGTTGCAAAAATTAGGAAAACAAAAAGTAATTTAATATAGTATAACATACTTTACATAAAAAAGCAAATATTAGCAATGAAAGACAGGAATAAATTTTTATAAAAGATAAATGGAAATTTGGAATATTTGAAAAAGTTTTGCATATACATATAAAGAAAAATAAAAGGAGGAATTATGAGTATGGAATGTGCAAAAGATGAAATTTTTCAGATTAGGTATAATACTAAGTTGAATAGACTACAAATGAGAGGAGAAAATTGGACAACTAGACTATTTCAAAAAGTAAAAAAACATAAATTAATAACTACCACAATTATAGCAGTTTTTACATTTGCTATTGCTAATATGATTATGATATATAGTTTTATGAAAATTTTACAAAATATCTGAAAGAAAAATATTTCGATATCCTTGGAAAAGTTAATAAAATGTGATAAAATAATACTATTCTAACAAAAAGGAGGAATAGTAGTTTATTTTAGCTACTGAAAAATATGAAACTAGCAAATGAATGGAAAGAATATAAAATATTAGACATGACAGAAGGACAAAAACTAGAAAGATGGGGAGATGTTGTTTTAGTAAGACCAGACCCTCAAATCATATGGAAGGATAAAAGTTTTCCAAAGAAATGGAAAGAGATTAATGCAACTTACCATAGAAGCAAAACGGGAGGAGGTTCCTGGGAATTTAAAAAGAAGATGCCAAAAACATGGCAAGTACATTATAAAAATTTAACATTTAATATTAAACCAATGGGATTTAAGCATACCGGACTTTTTCCGGAGCAAGCTGTGAATTGGGACTGGATGATAAATAAAATAAAATCAGCCAAGAGAGAAATCAAAGTATTAAATTTATTCGCTTATACGGGAGGAGCAACCGTTGCTTGCTTATCAGCAGGGGCGTCAGTTTGCCATGTGGATAGTTCAAAAGGAATGACAACTTGGGCAAAAGAAAATGTAACATCTTCAGGGTTACAAGATAAATCAGTAAGATTTATCATTGACGATGTAGTGAAATTTGTAAACAGGGAAATTAGAAGGGGAAATAAATACGATGCTATTATTATGGATCCACCATCCTATGGAAGAGGTGCAAAAGGAGAAGTTTGGCAGTTTGAAAATAACATTTATGATTTAGTAGAATTGTGTACACAAGTGCTATCAGACAATCCATTATTTTTCTTAATTAATTCTTATACAACAGGAATTTCAAGTACAGTATTACAAAATATTTTGAGTGTAACGGTAAATAAAAAACATAAAGGTAGGTTAGAATGCGGAGAAATTGGACTTCCTATGGAAAATTCAAATTTAGTATTACCTTGTGGCATCTATGGAAGATGGGAAAGATGATTTTTTCCTCCGTCCCCAAAATCATTGAAGGAGAAGAAAATGCAAAATTTAAAAGTAGTATTTGAAGATAATCATATAATTGTAGTAGAGAAAAGGCCCAATATTCCATCACAGGCAGATAAGACAGAGGATATTGATATGTTAACAATTGTAAAACAATATATCAAAGAAAAATACAAAAAACCGGGAAATGTTTATTTAGGATTGGTTCACAGATTAGATAGACCAGTTGGTGGAATTATGATTTTTGCTAAGACATCTAAAGCGGCAGCTAGATTAAGTGAACAAGTAAGAGAAAAAGTTTTTAAAAAGAAATATTTAGCAGTGGTAGATGGAAAAATCGAGCCAGAGCAAGGAAGTTTAGAAGATTATTTATATAAAGATGAAAGACATAATATAAGCAAAGTAGTAAATAAGGATAAGAAAAATGCAAAAATGGCTAAATTAGATTATCAACTTTTAAAATATAATGAAAAAAAGGACTTGAGTTTAATAAAAATTAATTTACATACAGGACGCCATCATCAAATAAGAGTACAATTATCTCATTTTGGACATAGTATTTTTGGAGACCAAAAGTATGGAAATAGGGGACAAGGAAAGCAAATTGCATTATGGGCTTATCAGCTTACGATTAAACATCCTATTACAAAAGAAGAGATAACATTTGAAGATTTCCCAGAGCCAATAGGAACATGGTGTATTCTAAAAGAAGGAAAATAAAATAAAAAACATAGAAATTTCAAAAAGTATTTGCATTTTGGAAAAAATTGTGTTACAATATCGAAGTATAAAAAGAGAGAAACCGTAGGGAGGAAGAAAATAAATGGAAATAGCAAAAGGAATACTAATTGTAATTTACTTTATGGTAGCAGTAGCTTTAATTATATTAACATTAATACAATCGAAAGAAGATGCAGGATTATCATCTACCATAACTGGTTCATCAACAAATAATTTCTTTGAAAAAAACAAAGGAAGAACGAAAGAAGGAAAACAAAAAAGATGGACCATTATATTAGCAGTAGTATTTGCAATATTAACAATAGCATTAGGAATATTATACATGGCATAGAAAAAATAGTAAAAGGGCGGTTTTTATCTAAAAACTTGCTCTTTTTTCGAAACTGGGATTTTAAGGAGCGTCCCTACAATCCCACTCCACCTTAATCTCTTCAAAGAAAGGAAATAAAAGAATGGAAGAACAAGAGCTGAAAATCTTAGAGTTAATGAAAGATAAAGATTATGTACCAATGAAAGCAAAAGAAATAGCAATGATAATGAGGGTACCTAAAAAGGAATATAGAGACTTTTTAGAAGTACTTGGAAATTTGGAATTAAATTTTAAAATACAAAAAAACAGAAAAAATAGATATCGATTAGTGGAAAAGACTTACTATGATGGTATTTATCGAAAAAATCAAAAAGGATTTGGTTTTGTAAGATTAGAAAATCAAGAAGATGAAATTTATATAGCAAAAGAAAATTCTTTGGATGCCTTAAATGGAGATAGAGTTTTGATTGAAATATTAGAAGAAGAAAACAAAGTAAAAAGTGCAGAAGGAAAAGTAGTCAAGATTTTAAAACATGAAAAAGATACCATGGTAGGGATTTTTCAGAATAACAAGAATTTTGGATTTGTTGTACCAGATGATAGAAACTTTGGAACCGATATTTTTATATCCAAAAAAGATATGGGAAAAGCAAGAAGTAATCATAAAGTTTTGGTCAAAATTACAAAGTACCCACAAAAAGGGAAAAAGGCAGAAGGAAAAATTATTGAAGTATTAGGAAATGTAAACGAAGCAGGAGTAGATATGCTATCTCTTATTAAAGAATACAATTTACCATCCACATTTCCAGAACCAGTGGTGCAAGAAGCAAAACATTTTGAAAACAAAGTAGATAAAAAAGATATTCCAAATCGAGTAGATTTTCGAGATAGAGAAATTTTTACGATTGATGGAGAAGATGCTAAAGATTTGGATGATGCTGTTCGAGTAGAAAAATTAGAAAATGGAAATTATAAATTAGAAGTACATATTGCAGATGTAAGTTTCTATGTAAGAGAAAACAGCTTATTAGACCAAGAAGCTTTCATTAGAGGAACTAGTATTTATATGTTAGGAAGAGTTATTCCAATGCTTCCAAGAGAGTTATCCAATGGTATTTGTAGTCTAAATGCTGGAGAAGACCGATTTACTTTGTCCTGTATCATGGAAATTGATGAAAAAGGAAATGTAGTATCTTCAGAAATTGTAAAAGGAATTATTAATGTAACAGAAAGAATGAGTTACACCGATGTACAAGCTATTATTGACAATGGCAATCAGCAAACGATAAAAAGATACAAGCCATATATTGCTCAATTTAGATTGATGAAAGAATTGGCAAAGATTTTAAAAAATAAGAGAATGGAGCAAGGATACTTAAATTTAGATATTCCAGAGAGTAAGATAGACTTGGATATTGATGGAAGAGTGACTCATATTTCAAAATATGAAACTACTTTTGCTCATGAGATTATAGAACAATTCATGTTAACAGCGAATGAAACGGTAGCAGAAAAATTCTTTTGGATAGAAGCACCATTTATTTATCGAGTTCATGAAAATCCAGATTTAGAAAAAATTCAGGAATTGAATAAATTTTTATTTAATTTTGGAATGAAAATAAAAGCGAATAAAGATAATATTTACCCAAAAGAGTTTTCTAAAATCCTAGAAGAAGTAAAAGGAAAAGAAGAAGAAAAAGTGGTATCCAATTTAGTATTGAGAACTTTAAAAGTAGCTAGATATGAAGCGGAAAACAAAGGACATTTTGGAATTGCAAGCAAATATTATTGTCACTTTACTTCACCAATTAGAAGATATCCAGACCTATTTATCCATAGAGTTATCTCGAAATATCTAGAAGAAAACTATGACGTTTCTGAAAAATGGATAGAAGATAAAAAAGGACAAGCAGAAGAAAGAGCGAAACAATCTTCAGAAAGAGAAAAAATAGCAACAAAAGTGGAAAGAGAAGCAGAAGATTTAAAAAAGGCAGAATATATGGAAAAAAGAATCGGAGAAGAATATGAAGGTATTGTATCTTCTGTTACTTCATTTGGAATTTTTGTGGAATTAGAAAATACGGTAGAGGGATTAATACGATTTGACGATTTAGGAGACGAATATTTCATTTATGATGAAGAAAGAAAGAGATTAATTGGAGAAAGAACCAATAAAACCTATAAAATTGGAGATAAAGTAAGTATACGAGTGAAAAAAGCCAGTAAATTATTAAGACAGATTGATTTTGAATTAATGTGAAATTGGGGACGTTTCCTTTTTCACATAGTTAGTCAATCAAAAGAAGCCAAGGATTTAGTATATTAAATCTTTGGCTCTTTTCTTATTAGTATATCCAAATCATAACATTAGAAAAAATAACTACCAAAACCGAAAAGGCAATTACCACAATTCCCCCAGCTTTATTCTTAATGGTATTAATTTCATAAAAAGCATAACCAATTGCTTTAAACAAAACAAAAAGGCTAATAAATAAAAATAAAACATGATAAACAAGATTAAACAAAATACAATCTCCTTTCGTGCAAGTTGCCACTGGTTCCGGGTTTATTTGGCAACTTAGTTTTATCAGTTGCCAAATAAACCCGGAACCAGTGGCAAACTATAATTTAGGTTTCTGTAATTAACATACTAGATTTGATAGAGGTATCAATATCTACTTGAAAGAAAGCGTTTCGATAATTATCACTCCATTTGTAATGGTCATAGTCTTGAGAAGTAAAGAAGTTGCCTAAGGCATATTTTCCAAAACCATTAATATCAGAACGGAATTCTTTTGAGGTCTTATACAAATAATCAGAGAATACAGATTCTAGATATTTATTACAAGTTAGAGAGAGGGTTTCTAAAGTCTCTGGTGAGAGATATTGGGAATTGTTCGTCATAGAGTAAATTCGTCCAACAAATTTAGCTTTTAGTTTTATATAAGGTGAAGAAGTTGCGGTATCTACATCAACAGAAGTAGAACCATTAGGAGATAGATAAATATCGATATAACTGTTAGAGTCATCTGGGTCAGGGATAGATACTAAAAAACGATTCACTTCATTTCGAATGGCTAAGTAAGCAGTAGTTTCTAAAGCACACAATTCGCCTACTAGTTTATCATCTTTAAAAGCTGCAATACCAATATTTTCAGAACCATTTTCTCCTTCAATAGGAGTTTGATTGGATTTCACATTATAGTTTTCTTGAATATGATTATTTCCTTGATTTTCAGGTTTCTCTGAGGAAATACCACCAAGAATAGCAACTGGTTCACAAGTTTTGCAAATAATGGAATTAAAGAAATCACCAATAGTGGCATCTGGTTTGAAGCCAGTATATTTACTCGAATTGGTAAAAATCTCATAATATTTAGAGATTAAATTTTCAAGTTCGGGAGAAGTTTGTTCCATATAAAATTTAGCATCACATTTACTAACAACAATATTAGCAGAAGGTCTAATTTGTGTATCATTAATTAAAGTATAAATTTCTTCCGAAATACCTTCTTCAGCAAGTTCTTCTGAAAAAATAATAACTTTACAATGGGACAAATTTAGCTCTTTTCCCATATAACTATCCATTAAATTGACTGCAGTACTAAGAGAAGGGGCTGTTACGGTATCCATAACAGTAGGTGTTTTTTCCGTAGAGCCAGATTCTGTGGACTTAGAAGCAGTGGAAAATTGAAAACTTACTTCTAAATTATTATCTTTTCCTTTATCAATACCAATAACCAAAGCATAAGCCAAATTATCCATGCTGAGAGAAAGATAAGAACTAGAGAAGGCCATAATAAAAACAATAATCAAAAGAAAGATAAACAAATTTCGCATTAGCTTATTCAAAATAAAACCTCCTTTATAAATTTAATGTGAGTTAGCTATGAGCTTTTGTTTTCTTTTCATAAAATTTGCTAAAAGTAAAATACAAATTCCCAAAGCAAAAGTAATTCCCAAAACGAGATGTGGATAGATTTCTGTTTCAAATTTATCGGAAATAGCATAATTTTTAGGAATTAGACTAATACCTAGCATAAGAAGTCCAAAAATATCAATCAAAGGTTTCTTAGATTCGATATTAGTAAGCTTTTTAAAAATTCCCATAGCAAATTTACTAGTAATACTGATATAACAGGCAAAAGCTAAAATCCATATTAGCAAAAAGATTGACTCAAGCCTTTGAAAAAAGCTGCCAAATTCGATATATCTTGTTGCATTATATAATGGTGTAATTTCATTAGTATTAATAAAAAATGAAAACATAAACAATAAAGTCGAAACACATAAAATTAGGTAAATAGCAGATAAACCAATGGATACAAATGCTATTTTTTTCATTTTTTCAGGTTCTTTTAAATAAGGTGGTAAAAAGTATAAAAAAGTAATTCCACCAAAAGCAGATAAATTACCAAGCCCCAATATAAAAGTTTGAAATAAACCATCACCAAAAATAGGAAAAGCTCTTTGGGGTACGAATTTATTCATATTAGCAAAAAATAGAAATACAATGCTTGCTAACACAAGAGGTACAATCAGTAAGTTAGTTTTTAAAGAAGCATTAAAATCAAGTCTATTAGCAGCACAAAGAGCAAGAATAAATAAACTAAGGATAAATACAATATTTGTCATAGGATAATGGATAATTCTTAAACTTTCGCAAAAATTTCTAAGTAAAATACTAGAGCTAACTAGAAAGTACAAAATAAAAATAATACCAATTATATTCTTGAAAACCTTTCCACCTAAGTATTCTGAAATATCAATAATATCAGAACCTCCAAAATTTTTCATTAGTTTCACAATTAAATAGGAAAATAGAATGGCGAGAATACTAACAAAAATTAAGTTAATAATAGTTGCAGATTTGGTGGATACTAGAATTTCTCTAGGTAAGGAAGAAATGGTATGAGTGATGATAATAGTAAGAACTAGCATAATTGCTTCTGTTGTTCCTATTTTTGATTTTGTCATAGAGAATAAACTCCTTTCTAAGTAATTTTGTTTTTAAAATAAACCTATCATTAATTATGATATTTCCATTTCATAGAAAATTTAGCTTGATCTTTTTCTCGCTTAGAGGCAACATAAGAAGGACGATACTCTCTTTTCCAAATAGGATTTAGTAAATAGCCATTTCCCTCTGAATTAGTGCTAGGAGCAAAAGGAGTGATATAAGAAACACCAAAAGAGCGCAAGCTGCAGATTAAACTAATGTAGACAAATAGACCTAAAGCAATTCCTAAAAAGCCAGCCATAAAGCCGAGTAAAACAAAAGCAAATCGGAAAAATCTTAAATGAAAGCCAAAAGAGAAATCAGGAATAGCAAAAGAGGCAATACCAGTCATCGCCACAATAATAATTAAAATAGGACTTACAATTCCTGCACTAACAGCAGCTTGTCCCAAGACCAAAGCTCCTACAATACCAATGGTAGGACCAATAGCAGAAGGAACACGAAGACCTGCTTCACGTATTAGCTCAAAAGAAAATTCCATTAATAGTATTTCTACGATAATTGGAAAGGGAACATTTTCTCTGGAACTTAGAATGGAGTAAAGCAGACCTGTTGGTAGAATTTCTTGGTGAAAGCTTGTAATGGCAACATAAAGACCAGGTAAGAGAAGAGTAATAAAAGCTGCTAAAAATCTAAGACCTCTTAGAAAATTGGCAAAGTTGACTTTCATATTTGTATCTTCTGGTGAAGTTAAGAAATCAATTAAAATGGATGGCATAATAATAGCATAAGGGGTACCATTAACAATAACAATGACTCTACCTTTTAATAAATATTTAGAGGCTTTATCTGGTCTTTCTGTAGAAATGGTTTCTGGAACTCCAAATGCATTAGAATCAACTAATAATTGCTCTAATTCTCCAGCAGAAAATAAAGAATCTATTTCTAAATTATTTAAACGATATTTGACTTCGTTAACTAAGTCAGAATTCGTAATATTTTTCATATAACAAACAGCACATTTGGTTTTGGTGAGTTTTCCAACTTCTAGATTTTCGATAATTAAATTTTCGTTGTTGACAATTCTTCTGATTAAAGAAGTATTGGTTCTAATATTTTCAACAAAAGCTTCATGAGGACCTTTGATAACGATTTCGTTATTAGGACTATCAACACTTCTTTGTTTAAACCCCTTTACTTCAATATCAAAAGCAAGATTTAGAGTGTCCACGAATAAAGCACAATTTCCGAGAATTAATACCACTTGCTACTTGATTGAAATTATTTAGTTCTTTAACAGCATTTTGTGGCATTAAGCATCCCATTAAATAATTGGATAAATCAAATTTTTTAACTTTACGAACCGTTATATTATTAGCAACAGCTTCTGAAATTACTTTATTTTGTGCACCATCGTATAAATTACTTTTGTTTCTAAGCATTAAAGGCTCTAAAATAAATTTGTCCATAATTTCAGAGTCGACCATTCCATCAATATAGACAAGAAAAGCATTATATTGTTTTCCTCTAGCATTAATCGTAAATTCTCGCAAAATAATATCACTATTAATTAAAAGATTGTAACGAGTTCGCATATATTCCATGTTAACACTAAGACTGGGAAAAATATTTACTTTTTCTTCAGCATCTTGAATGGTATTTTTTTGACTACTAGTATTTTCTGGCAAACTGAAGTTGTAGTCGACAGAAGGCGTATAAGCAAATATGGTATTAAATAAATTTTTGAATTTCATAATTTTCTCCATTTTTAGTTTTTAATAGTATTTCTAAAAAACTCAGAAATATACTAGTTTTTATAAGAAAAAAATGATATAATAGATAACACTAATCTTAAAAAAAAATTTTATAAAGTAACTTGAAAATTTAAGTAACGAAAAAGGCAAATTAAGAAAGGATGAAAAAAATGCTAAAAAGATTGAAAAAATGGCGGAGTAATTTAACAGTAACAGAACTACACCAAATAATGTGGAGAGTTGGTATTGTTACAGAGATTTGTATAACACTATTTTGGTTCTTGAATAGAAATGAATTAAGAAAAGAAGTAGAAGAATTACCAATCTGGATGCTTTGGTTTATAACATCTATGCTCATGCTATTTGCAATTGAAGTGATGATTTATACTGCATTGCAGGGAATGATTAAAGAAATAAAATTCCAAGAAGAGCAAATTGAGGAAAAATTCAGCCAAAAACTAAAAGAAGGAGAAACGATAGAAGTATATCTTGAAATCAGATGTCGAAGAAACGTAAATCAGATGATTTTAGATGTATATGATTTACATTCAATCCGATACTTCGCCATGAGAAAAGGAAATGAATCTTATATAATAGCTAAAGAAAATGATAAAGTGTTAAAAGAATATAAGATTCGGAATTGGATGAATTTTGAGGCTAGCTTTACATTTACGAAGGAAAAAGATTAATTTGCAAAAGAGGTTACCGCTGGTAACCTCTTTTAGTGTTGAAAAAATAATAAGAAAATGATATAATAAATTAGAATGAAAAACAAAGGAGAAACGTTATGAGAAGTAAATTAGCAACTATCATTATGACGATTATTATATTTTTAATTATTTGTGCTTTTGTTTTATTTGGAATGATTTTTTGGCAAGAATTAATTCAAATGGAAACTTCAATACAACCAAAAGATGTACAAACGGTTATTTCTGAAAATCTAAATACAATTGATCAAGATATCAAAACGCCCCAAATTATAGAAAATCCATTTGATAAAATCAAAGATGACAAGGAACCAGTAAAAGAAGTCAATTATTCTAATATAACAATCAATAAGTATTTTTATAATCAACTAGAAGAAGAGTCAAAAACGATTTATAAAGCTTTTGAAAGTAATAAAGAAAATATGAAAACAGGAAATTATAGAGTAGAACTAGGCGAATCTTTTAGTACTTTATTAAATCAGAGTAAGGGGCAAGAACAATTAGGAAAATATTATCAGTCAGCCATAGAAGCCTATACTTATGATAATCCAGATGTATTTTATTTAAGTCCTAACAAAATGTATTTAAATATTGAAACTACCACAAGAGGAAATAATGTGACTTATAATGTATATATTAATAGTGGAAATCAAGCTAATTACTTTATTGACGAATTTTCGTCTAAAGAACAAATTGATGAGGCAATAACAAAAATTGAGCAAACGAGAAGTCAGATTTTACAAAATAGAAGTAACAATACCTATGATAATATCAAAATGGTACATGATTATTTAGTTGAAAATATTGAATATGATACTTCTATTTCTAAGAGAAATATTTATAACATTTATGGAGCTATGATAAATGGAGAAGCAGTATGTGAAGGATATGCGAGAAGTTTCAAATATTTGATGGATTCACTTGGCATACCATGTACCTTAGTAATCGGAAAAGGAACCAATTCCGAGGGAAGAACAGAAAATCATGCTTGGAATTACGTACAAGTGGGAAATTATTGGTATGCGATTGATTGTACTTGGGATGACCCAATTTCAACGACAGGAAGGGTAAGTGAAACATCGAAAAGGCGTTATTTCTTGAAAGGTTCTAATGATATGTTAAAAGACCATATACCAAGTTCACAATTTACAGAGGGAGGAAAGGCATTTACTTATCCACCAATTAGTAGTTCGAATTATGAATAACAGTCATTTCTAATATGACTGTTTTTGTTATTTTTAGAAAACTGTATTGAAATTTACATAAAAATATGATAAAATACCTTAGAATTCGTAAATAGACGAAAGCGTAACACATTAACTAATTTTTTTCAAACAAATGGAGGAGAAAAAATGAAAGTGTTAGAAAAGGAAAATTACAAAGTAAGAGATTGGAAACTGAAAGTAGAATGCACAGGAAACTTATGGCATAATAAGAATAAGCCTTGTCACAGTATCTTAGAGTTAGAAGATGGAGATATTGTAAAACGTGAAGGGCTTGGGGAATTTAGCTATGGATTCATTTGCTGTGAATGTCATTGTTTTACTGAAATTGCCCCAAAACTCATACCAGATGAAATTAAAAACTATTGTTTACAAGTAGCAGCAAAAGGCAGCGATGCATATTCAAAACTTTCAGAAGAAGAGAAAAAACTGAGTGAAGTCCTGTAAATTCTAAACTTTTAAAAAGACCAATATTAATTAATTTTAATATTGATCTTTTTACCGGGAAAAAATTAAAGAATAATACAAATTAAACCGCCACTACCTTCGTTTACAATACGTTCTAAAGTTTCTTGTAATTTTAATTGGGCATCTTCTGGCATCTTAGAAAGCTTGGTCTGTAAACCTTCATTGACAAGTTCATGTAAACTTTTCCCAAAGATATTAGATTTCCAAATTTCTTTTGGATTACTATCAAACTCAGAAAGCAGATAATTAACCAATTCTTCAGATTGTTTTTCAGAACCAACAATTGGAGAAACCTCGGTTTCCACACAAGTTTTAATTAAGTGGATAGAAGGAGCCTTTGCCTTTAATTTAACACCAAATCGAGAGCCTTGTTTAATCATTTCTGGTTCTTCTAGTTCTAAGTCTTCAATGCTAGGGGTTACAATACCATAACCTTTGGCTTCTACTTCTTCTAAAGCATAAGAGATACGGTCAAATTTCTTTTTCGTCTTCGATAAATCGGCAATAATACTAAATAAATCTCCTTCATTACTTACCTCTACATTGGTAATTTCAGAAAGAATCTGATAGAATAATTCTTCTTTCAAAGTGATTTCAACATTTACATTACCAGAGCCTAATTGAATATCTTCAATCGAAGATTTTGAAATAATTTCCGTTTGTTTGATTTGTTCAACACAACTAGATACATCTTTTAAAACTTGAACATCAGAAAAAGCATCTCTAATTTCATTATAAAGTTCAGTTTTTAAAGGGTGTTCACATTCTAAACTATCAATCCAACGAGGAAATTTAATACAAATTTGTTCTACTGGAAATTCATATAAAACTTTAGAAAACATTGTGTTGATGTCATCGATACTTAGGTATTCACAATTAATTGGCATAACAGTGGTATGATATTTATTACTTAATTTATCAGCTAATTCTTTTGTATAACTAGAAGTAGGATCATCAGAGTTAAGTAAAATAATGAATGGTTTGTTTAAAGCTTTTAATTCATTTACTACTCTTTCCTCTGCTTGGATGTAATCTGCTCTTGGAATGTCTGTAATCGAACCATCAGAGGTAACAAGGATACCAATTGTAGAATGTTCATCAATTACTTTTTTCGTTCCAATTTCGGCAGCTGTTTCAAAAGGAATTTCTTCATCTGACCAAGGTGTTCTCACCATTCTAGGCATATCATCTTCTAAATAACCAATGGCATTGTCTACTAGATAGCCAACACAGTCTACTAAGCGCGTTTTAAATTTTAAGTTATTATCAAGTGTAATTTCAATTGCCTCATTTGGTATGAATTTTGGTTCTGTTGTCATAATGGTTTTTCCACCAGCGCTTTGAGGAAGCTCGTCTTTTGCTCTTTCTTTTTTGTATTCATTATCAATGTTGGGGATAACTAATAAATCCATAAATCTTTTAATAAAAGTAGATTTACCAGTTCTGACAGGACCGACCACTCCCACGTAGATGTCTCCATCTGTCCTTTTTGCGATGTCTTCATACAATCTTGTATTTTCCATCTATATACCTCCTTTAATATCGCTTTTTGTTCGTAATCAAAATGCTTGTTTCTTAAATTACTTTAGTTAATATATATGGAATATTTTTCCGTAATATGACAAGTTTTAAAAAAATAAAAGAAAACAATGAAAAACTTGCTAATTAAAAACAAATGTGATAGAATCGCATATAATATAACAAAAAGTGAAAAAGACCGAAAGGGATGGGGAAAAGAGGATGGATAAAGTACAAGATACAATAGAATTACTAAAAACCTACAAGCAAGAACATATCATTAATTTACTAGAGAAATTAGAAGGAAAAGAAAAAGAAGAATTAATGGAACAAATTAATAAAATAGATTTCCATCAAATTATGGAACTTTATGATAATACAAAAAAAGAGATTGCATTAAAAGAAAATAAAATTGAAAATATTGCTTATTTAGATAAAGCTAAATTATCAAAAGAACAAAAAGAAGAATTTGAAAGTTTAGGAGAAATAGCAATTAGAAATAAAGAATATGCTGTTGTAACGATGGCAGGAGGACAAGGAAGTAGACTTCGGACATAATGGACCAAAAGGAAGTTTTAAATTAGATGTTTATGGAAAAGGAAAATATCTATTTGAAATATTAGCTGAAAATTTAAAAGAGTCCAATAAAAAATATGGAGTGAGTATTCCATGGTATATTATGACGAGCAAGGAAAACCATGATGAAACAGTGGCTTTCTTAGAAAAGAATAACTATTTTGGATATGATAAAAATAATGTCATTATTTTTAAACAAAGTGAATTACCATTAGTAAATACAGAGGGAAAACTTTTAATTAATAAAGAAAATAAAATTAAAGAAGCTTCTGATGGAAATGGGGGAACCTATGCCTCTTTAAGAAAAAGTGGATGCTTAGCAGACATGAAAGAAAGAGGCGTTAAATGGATTTTTATCGGAAGTGTAGATAATGCTTTATTAAAAATGGTAGATATCACATTACTTGGAATGGCAATAAAACAAGGAGTTCAAATTGCGTCTAAATCTGTTGTAAAAGCAAACCCGCATGAAAGAGTAGGCGTATTTTGCAAAATGAACGGGCATCCAAAAGTAATCGAATATACGGAACTTCCAGAAAAAATGGCAGAAGAAGTAGACCAAGAGGGAGAATTAAAATATGGAGAATCACACATCATGTGTAACTTGTATACCATAGATGCTATCGAAAAAGTAAGCAAAGAACAGTTAATGTACCATAGTGCCTTTAAGAAAAATTCATACATAGACGAAAATGGAAAAGAAATCATACCAGAAAAAGAAAATTCATACAAATTTGAATCCTTTATTTTTGATGCTTTTGAATTTTTTGATGATATTGCCATCTTGAGAGGAAAAAGAGAAGATGATTTCGCGCCAGTTAAGAATAAAGATGGGGTAGATAGCCCTAAAACAGCCAAAGAACTATACGAAAAATATTGGGAAAGACAATAGGTGCAATTGGGGACGTTTCCTTTTTCACATGGTGTGCAATTAGGGACACATCTTTGGATAATCAAATATTTTCTATTGTTATATCTTATTTTTTATCATCATAACTCGGCTACATGAAATCTATTAAGAAATTTTAAATCAATTTTATGGCACCCTTCCACGTCAAGCGCGGACGCTTTCCATAAAATGAATTAAAAATTTCTAAATATTTTCATTTGCATTCGTTATTCTTATAAAAAATAAGATATAACAATAGAAGAAAATTTTAGAAATAATTGGAGATGTGTTCCTAATTGCACACCATGTGAAAAAGGAAACGTCCCCAATTGCACAAAGAAAGGAAATGGAAAAATGGAAGAGTGTAAAGTTTGTAATTTATATAATTTAGAAGAAACAATAGCCAAAGAATTATTAGAGAGAGTAGAGTATCCATGGGAAGCATTGGCACAAATTAATGATTACATATTAACTTTAGGGAAGAAATTAGACCCAGAAAGATACAATAAAATAGGAGAAGATGTATGGATTGCAAAGTCTGCTAAGGTGATGCCAACTGCTTACATTCATGGTCCAGCTATTGTTGGAGAAAATGCAGAGATACGCCATTGTGCATTTATTCGTGGAAAAGCAATTGTAGGAGATGGAGCAGTAGTAGGAAACTCTACAGAGTTGAAGAATGTTATTTTATTTAACAAAGTACAAGTTCCACATTATAATTATGTAGGAGATTCCATTTTGGGTTATAAGGCTCATATGGGAGCAGGTTCCATTACTTCTAACGTAAAATCGGATAAAAAATTAGTAGTTGTAAAAAGTGGTGACAAACGAATTGAAACAGGAATTAAAAAATTTGGTGCTATGTTAGGCGACGGAGTAGAGATTGGTTGTGGAAGTGTATTAAATCCAGGTACAGTTGTTGGTAAAAATTCTAATATTTACCCATTGTCTTCTGTTAGAGGAGTGGTACCTAAAAATAGTATTTACAAAAATAAAAACGAAATTGTGGAAAAAAGATAAAGAGAAAAACCATATGAATAATGTTTTTCATAACATTATTCATATGGCTTTTTTTGATTACTTTACTACATGGCTTGATTTCCAGGAATGAAGTAATCAACTACACCATAGATTAAAGCACCGATAATAGCAGCCATCCAAGAAATTGAATATCCTGCTACAAAGAATTGCGTTACATATAATACGATTGCTGCCAATGCGAAACCTACAAATCCTTTACCAAAGGGACTAGCATGTAAGCCAGTAAATTTGATAACTAAATAATCAATTACTGTTAGGACGACAGCAGCAATGGCTAAAGTCCAAAAACTATTAATGGTAAATCCTGGTGTAAAAAATGCGGTGATAGCTAATACTACTGCTGAAGCGACTAATCTACCAACGATTTGCCAGGCAGTAGAACCACCAGTTTTTGCTTGATTTACTTGAGAATCTTGCATAAAAGTCTAACCTCCTTAGATTAAAATTCATCATGTATTTTTTTCAAAGGTTCTAAACTTATTATTCTCAAAATAAAAAAAATTATTCAAAAAAATGAGTATAAAAAAGTTAAAATTTGTAAAAAATAAACAAAAAGGAGTGTTATTATGCTAATTACATTTTTTAGAGCAATTATATTATATCTCATTGTGTTAATTGTTATGCGATTAATGGGAAAAAGAGAAATAGGACAATTACAACCATTCGAATTAGCAATATCAATTATGATAGCAGATTTAGCATCCATTCCAATGACGGAAATAGGAATACCAATAAGCAATGGGATTATACCAATTTTAGGACTTTTAGTTATGCATCTAATCATTTCTATTATTAATATGAAGAGTTTAAAAGCAAGAGAAATAATATGTGGGAAACCACGTATTTTAATCTATAGAGGAAAAATTAATGAAGAGGCATTAAGAAAAGAAAGATTTACTATAAATGAATTAGAAGAAAGACTAAGGGGAAACAATGTAGTAAATTTAGGTGATGTAGAATATGCCATTTTAGAAACAAGTGGACAAGTGACAGTGATACAAAAACCAGAGAAAAGAACTACGATACCAGAAGATTTTCAAATACAACCAGAATATGAAGGAATACCATATGATTTGGTAATAGATGGAAAAATAATGGAAAAAAACTTACAAGCTTTAGGAAAGAATTATGCATGGTTAAAAAAACAAGTAGAAAAGTTCAAAATGAAGCCAGAAGATGCCTTAGTGGTTACCATAGATGGAAAAGGACAAATCTTTTGTCAAGAAAAAAATAAGAGGGATTAGAGGGATGTCCTTAGTTGTTATGTGGGTAAACGAATTACAGCTAAGTAAAATGCTTGCAGGTACGTTCCTTAAAATTCCTGTTTTAGAAAAGATAAAAAAGGAGTTTGCAATGTTTAAAGAAACCATTATATGCATTGTGATTGTAATTGCTATTATTTTTGGAAACAATACAACACAGAATTATACAAGGGAATCTGTTAGTGAGTTATCAGGTAGATTGATACAATTACGAGAAAGTGCAAAAAAAGAAAACTTAAAAAATGAAACAATCAAAAAAGAAGCAGAAGATATTTATCAGCAATGGGTGAAAAGGCATGAGAAATTAGCTTATTTTATTGAACATGATGAATTAGAAAAAGTAGAAACAGAATTAATTACAATCAAAAGCGATATAGAGACAGAAGCATACGAAGAATTGATAAGTGGGATTGATAGAAGTGTTTTTATTTTAAAACATATTGAAGATAAGTATGCTTTTAATTTGGAAAATGTATTTTAGTTAGGAAGTCTAAAAAAGACTTTCTTTTTTGCCAGAAGGGACGGACCTTTTTGGCAATTTCATTTAAATCCTTTCATAATAAAAGTTAATTTATTTTTTCTTTGTAACTCCCAGTTACGAACAGTCTGTAATTTCATAACAGACTGTATCTTACTGGTCCCCACGAATTGTTACTGCAGAAAAAATAAATTAACTTTTTGATTTTAAAAATAGAATATAAAAAATTGCCAAAAAGGTTCGTCCTTTCTGGCAAAAATCTCCTAATCTCTTTTGCTGATTTCTGCATATTTTTTTAATTTTTCATAAACAAGACGATTAACAGTACCAGCAGGGAAATGACCATCTTTATCCTTTTTACCAGCAGGTACACCTGTTAAAACTTCAATTCCTTCTTCAATTGTAGAAACAGAATAAATGTGGAATTGTTTTTCTTTAACAGCTTCAATAATTTCATCAGATAATTGTAAATTATCAACATTTTGAACTGGTATCATAACGCCATGGGTACCATCTAGACCTCTCATTTTACAGATTTGGAAAAATCCTTCAATTTTTTCATTAACGCCACCAATTGGCTGAATTTGACCTTTTTGATTGACAGAACCAGTGACAGCTATGGATTGATTGATTGGTATACCTGATAGACTGGATAGTAGACCATATAATTCTGTACTAGAAGCACTATCACCATCGACTCCATTATATAGTTGCTCAAAACAGATACTAGCAGTTAAGCATAATGGAATATCTTGTGCAAACATTTCTCCTAAATAACCAGTTAAAATTAAAACACCTTTTGAATGAGATGGTCCAGAGATTTCAACTTCTCTTTCAATATTAATGATTCCATTTTTTCCAGTATAAGTGTTAACAGTGATTTTGGCTGGCTTTCCAAAGGTATAATCGCCAATTGTCATAACTGTTAAACCATTTAGTTCTCCTACTTCAAAACCAGAAGTATTAATTAAAAGGCTATTTTCTTTTATCATTTCTAAGTATTTGGTATCATATTTTTTAACTCGTTCCATTCGCTCCTCTAAGGCCTTATCAATAAATTTAGCAGTAACAACTTTTGATTTCGAAAGCTTAGCCCAGGTAGCAGCCTCACCAACAACTTGAGTTAAATTATCAAATCGAGTAGAGACTTTACTATGGCTTCCTGCTAATTTAGAAGCATATTCTACTAAACGAGCCATACCAGATTTATCAAGATGAGGTAAATTTTCATGTTCACAAAATCCATGAACAATTTGTGCTAATTTTTGTAAGTTTTCACTATTAATCAATGCATCATCTTCAAATTCCACTTTTATTTTAAATAATTTTTTAAAATCAGAGTCCATGGCTAAAAGTGTTTGATAAATATTAGCACTACCAATTAAAATTACTTTTAAATCTAATGGAATTGGTTCAGGTTTTAAAGAAATCAATACCATAGAGGAACGTTGTTCAGCTGCATTTTCAATACTTAATTCTTTGACTCTTAGAGCTTTTTTTAAAGCTTCATAACATACACCATTAGCTAATAAATCTTTTGCTTGAAAAATAATGTACCCCCCATTAGCACGTTGCATAAGTCCAGGTTTTAACATAGTATGGTCGGTTTTTAAGGCACCATAATAATTTTCGTATTCCAAAGAACCAAAGATATTGTGGTAAGAATAGTTAGAGTCCATAATAACAGGAGCTCCTTCTTTATTCGAATTGTCAATAAACAAATTTACACGATAGTTTAGGCAGGGGTCTGTTTTCTTAGCATTTGGCCCTTGTGGTGGTTGTTGCTGTTTATTGGTATCTTCTTCTAAAAAGAAGGAAATATTTTTCAAGATATCTTGTTTTACATCCGTTAAAAATTTATTAATTTTTTTGTTTCTCTTATATTTTGATTTTAAGTAATTAATATGAACATTAACCGTTAATAAAGCTACATTTGATTGCCATTCAGAAATCTTTTTATCAGATTGACGTTCAATTTCTTTAATTTGACCAATTGCCTCCATAATTTGTTCTTGAACAAAAGCAGAATTTTGTTCATATACTTGTTTAACCGTGGCATCTAATTTTTCAAACTCGTCTTCTTCTATTGCCTTTCCATCCACAACAGGCATCATATAAATACCATTCTGTGCAGCTTTTACTTGAAAATTATATTTAGAAGCATCTTGGTTTAATTTTTCTAATAAAGCAGAACGCTTTACTTCAAATTCTTGTTTAATCAAAGCTTTTTCTTTTTCAAAATCATCATTATTAAATGTTTTCTTAATATCTTTTCGAATTTCTTTAATAAACCCATCCATTGCTTCTTTAAATTCTTTTCCTTGTCCAGCAGATAATTCAACAGCAATTGGTTCATTAGGATTTTCAAAATTATAAATATAACACCAATCAGAAGGTGTTTTTTTCTTAGGAGCAATTTTATCTAGATAATTTTTAGTGTACATCGTTTTGCCAACTCCGCTTGGACCTTCTAAATATAGGTTATAGCCCTTTACATCTACTTGCAAACCAAATTCCAAAGCTTTAATACCACGATCTTGTCCGATTCCTGATTGAATGGGTTCCAATTCTTCTGTTGTTTCAAACTTAAAAAGATTTGGGTTACAAGTCATTTTTAATTTGTTATAACTTAATTCATTTCTATTTTTCATTTGTTTCCTCCAAAATTTTTTTCTTAGTATATCCAGTTTAAAAGTATTTTATATTAGTTATAAAAAAAAGTAAAGAGAAATTTATAAAAAAGAAGAAATTGCCAAAAAGGTTCGTCCCTTCTGGCATTCAATTGATGAGTTTTTTCTCCATACCTACAAGCATTACTTATCTGTAAGCTCACTTAACATTCGCACAGCTAAGGTCATCCCCAAAATCACCCAAAATTATCAAAACTGAACAAGCAGTGCAAAAAAGCAAAAAGCTATTGCAAAAAAGTAGAATAAACTATATAATGAAAGCAATTATATACAAGAATTTAAAATGGGAAGGATTGGATGTTAAAAATATGAATAAAACAAAAAGAAAAATATTTGAAACATCAATGAAATTATTTGCAGAAAAAGGATATGACGCAACAAGTATTGAAGAGATAACAGCAACTGTGGGAGTGGCGAAAGGAACATTATATTACCATTTTTCTAGTAAAGAAGAGATATTTAATTTTCTAGTAGAAGAAGGTATTAAACTTTTGCAAAATAGTGTTGACATTAAGACTGCAAAATATCCGAATTATATTGATAAGATTAAAGCAATTGTATTGATTCAAATAAAAATTGTAATCAAATATGAAGATTTAATTACCATTTTACTAAGTCAATTTTGGGGACATGAAGCAAGAAATCAAAAATGTCAAAAACATATTTTAGAATATATTAGACAAATTGAAAATATAGTAAAAGAAGGAATAGAAGCAGGACAAATTAAAGAAGGAAATCCACAAGCTATTGCTTCTGAAATTTATGCTTTAATTTGTTCTAGTTTGGTATATAAGACAAGAAGCGAAGAAGAATTAAACATTATGAAATTATTTAAAGAATTTGAAAAAACGGTGATAGAAGGGTTGAAAGTAAAATGAGAAAACCAGTTCATAAAGCAATCAAATATGAAAATTTAAAAGAGATGCTTGAAAAATCAGGTGAAAAATATGGAGACAGACCAGCTTATATTTTTAAGACAGAAGAAGCAGGAAAATTTAGAGAAATTACCCACAAGCAATATAGAGAAGAAATTAATAGCCTAGGAACGGCTTTAATTGACATGGGATTAAAAGATAAAAGAATTGCAGTTATTTCAGAAAATAGATATGAATGGGGAATGGCTTATTTTGCAGTTGTTACAGGAACTGGAGTAGTAGTACCATTGGATAAAGCATTACCAGATAATGAGATTGAAAGCTTGATTTTACGTTCAGAAGTAGAGGCTATTTTCTATTCCAATAAATATGACAAGATTATGAATGAGATAAAAGAAAAGAAAAATAGCCATATACAATATTTTATATCTATGGATTTAGAAAAAGAAACAAATGGAATTTATTCACAAAAAGAATTAATTCAAAAAGGAAGAAATTTGATTGAAAAAGGAAATCGAGAATTCATAGAAGCCAAAATAGATAATGAAAAGATGGGAATTATGTTGTTTACATCAGGAACAACAGCTATGTCTAAAGCGGTTATGTTATCTCATAAAAATATATGTGCTAATTTATATGACATTGCCTCTACAATAAAAGTACATGAAAATGACGTATTTTTATCCTTTTTACCATTGCATCATACTTTTGAATGTACGACTGGATTTATTTACCCAGCTTCTGCTGGTTCAGCGGTTGCATTTTGTGAGGGTATTAGACATATTGCTGACAATATCAAAGAATATAGAGCAACTGTTATGGTTTCTGTACCAATTCTTTTTGAAAGCATGTACAAAAAAGTAATGAAAAACATAGAGAAAAAGGGAAAACTAGAAACGGTAAAAAAAGGAATTAAAATCAGTCAATTCCTATTAAAATTTGGAATTGATATAAGAAGAAAATTATTCCAAGAAATACATGCTAATTTAGGAGGAAGATTAAGACTATTTGTAGCTGGAGGTGCAGCTTTAGATCCAGAGGCAGAAAAAGGATTTAACGAATTAGGTGTGGCGATGTATCAAGGTTATGGGTTGACAGAAAGTTCGCCAGTAATTGCAGCAGAAGACGACAAATATAGGAGATTGGGTTCCATTGGAAAAGCTTTTCCAAGCTTAGATGTCAAAATCGTAGAACCAAATGACGAAGGAATCGGAGAGCTAGTAGCTAAAGGACCATCTATCATGTTAGGTTACTATGATAATGAAGAGGCGACCAAAGAAACAATTGACGAAGAAGGTTGGTTACATACAGGAGACTTAGCAAGAATTGATAAAGATGGCTACATTTTTATTTCTGGAAGAAAGAAATTTGTCATTGTATTAAAAAATGGAAAAAATATTTACCCAGAGGAATTAGAAACGCTAATTAATAAAATAGAGGGAATCAAAGAAAGTTTTGTTTATGGAAAACCAGAAGATGATGGTGATTATAAAATTTGTGCTAAAATTGTTTATGATAAAGAATTAGTTGAAGATATTTATGGAACGATAGACGAAGAAAAATTAAAGGAATTAATATGGCAAGAAATTAAAAAAGTAAATAAAACAATGCCAGCTTACAAATATGTAAGAGAAATTACGCTAACAGATAAAGAATTAATCAAGACAACAACGCAAAAAATAAAAAGATTTGAAGAAATAAAAACAGTATTAAATTAAAATAAAAAACATTTAAAAGATAAAAATAGAATTGTAATATTTTATCATTTAAATGTTTTTTTTCATAAGAATAAAAAAAGAGAACTAAAACCAACCTACGGAAATAAGGGAAAAAAGGAAAAATGACATAAAAATCTTGTAATATTTTTGTAATATTTCTGTAACAAAAATATAAAATAAAATTAAATCAAATTACTTGTAGTTTTTTGTTAGTTAATGTATAATAATAAAAGAAAAGGTAAAAGCAAGCATGCGTAAGATAAAAGGAGGTACATTACAATGTCAAGATCAGGCATAGTAAATGTGAGAATGGTTATCACAGAAGAAAAAATATTATCCAATATAGATAAAATTCAAAAATTAATTAATCCAAAAAGTAAAAAACAAATTGTTCAATTAGAAGACGATTCATACTTTAAAGATTTAATTGAATCAATCAAAACATATTTAATAGAATATCCAAAGAAAAAGAACTTTCCAGCAAGCGTATATAAAGCAGCTTATGGACTAGTTGAATTTGCCACGAATCAATTTGAAGATAATACGAAAAAAATAGAAGAATTAATTAGACAAAGAGAACAAAATATAGCATCAGCAGGACAATTAAAAGAATTATTAGAAGCAACACAAATAGAAACAAGAGAAAAAGATTGGAAAGAAAAGGTAAAAAAGGCAGAAGATTCTTTCTCAGAAGATATGATTGAAACATTAACAATTGTAGGAAAAGCAAAAGATACAGAGGTTGAAAATTACCAAGATGCTTTAAAATTATTACATGCTAGAATTAATAATTTAGAAACAAACCTACATATTGAAATTGATATGGAAAGAATAGAAGATAGATCAAAAGCATTAAGCTATATTGGAATTGAAATAGCAGACGCTTTAAAATCAATTCCAACACCAGTAGAAGAACCAGAAACAATTGCTGTTGCAGAAGAAACACAAGCAATAGAAAATACACCAGTAGAAGAACAACAATATGTACAAGAAACAACATTTGAAGTAAAACCAAGTTTATGGCAAAGATTTAAAAATAGTAAATTTGTAAGGACGATAAAAGCAATTACTAAAATTAGAGTTGTATTAGATTACTCAGATGCACTTCCAGAAGGAAGAGGAGAAAATAATTAATAGATGGGATTAGAGGGACGTTCCTTAAAATCCCTCTTTTTTTTTATTTTGCCAGAGGAGACGGACCTTTTTGGCAATTTTATCTAAATCTTTCATAAAAAAGTTTATTTATTTTTTATTTGTAACTCCC
>CARUQW010000004.1:36434-43622 GCA_949077355.1 uncultured Clostridia bacterium
AATTGTTACTACATAAAAAATAAATAAACTTTTAAATTAATAAAGAAATAGACATAAAAAAATTGCCCCAAAGGTCCATCCCTGTTGGCAAAAAAGGGGTTTTAAGGAATGTCCCTCTAATCCCATTTGACTTTTATCGAAAAATATAGTATAATAAAAACCAATGATTAGCAAAAGCTCACGTAATTGCTAAAAGATGAGATTTTATTATTAAGTAAAAAATGAATGAGAAGAGAAAATAAGGTAAATAATAATATGGATCGGATTTTTAAAAGTTTATGCTATGTCTTAGAAAAAGAGAGAGAAAAATAAAGACATAGAGCAATAAACTTTATTTCATGTTACATACAAATATGGATATTAATAAAATCAAATAAAAAAGAAAAGAAAGAAAAGAGGAGAATTATGGCAGAAGAAAAATTAGAAAACAAAGTAAAAAGAAATTATGAGAAAGGAGAAAAAACAAATAAAAGTAAAAGACCGTATCATAAGAAGAATGGTGCAGGAAATAGTAAAGTATCCACAATACAAGAAGAAAAAGTGGAAAAAAAGACAAAAGGAATAACGCAAAGAAAGAGAAAAACAGCAGGGAACATTAAGAATAAGTCAATTTTCAAAGCAGACAAATTAAAAATTATTCCATTAGGAGGATTACACGAGGTAGGAAAAAACATAACAGTTTTTGAATATGAAAATGAGATTATTGTAGTAGATTGTGGTTTATCCTTTCCAGAAGATGATATGTTGGGAATTGATTTAGTAATACCAGATATCACTTATCTAGAAAAAAATGTAGATAAAATTAAAGGATTAATTATAACACATGGACATGAAGACCACATTGGAAGCGTACCATACTTATTAAAAAAGATTAATATACCAATTTATGCACCACGTCTAGCATGTGGATTGATTCGAAATAAATTAGAAGAACATAAATTATTACGAAGTACAAAATTGACAGAAGTGATGCAAGGACAAACTATAAATTTAGGAAAAAACTTTAAAGTAGAATTTATTAGAAGCTCACACAGTATTCCAGATTCCGTTATGTTGGCTATTACAACACCAGCGGGAACGATATTACACACAGGAGATTTTAAAATAGACTACACACCAATTGATGGGAAATTAATGGACTTGGGAAGAATTGCCGAAATTGGAAATCAAGGAATATTAGCATTAATGTCTGATAGTACGAATGCAGAAAGAAAAGGCTTCACCATGTCAGAAAGTTCAATTGGTGAAGTATTTGACAAACTATTTTTACATTGTACGAAGAGAATTGTTGTTGCAACCTTTGCTTCTAATGTGCATAGAGTGCAACAAATTGTAAATTCAGCAGTAAAATATAATCGAAAAATTGCAGTTTGTGGTAGAAGTATGATAAATATGATTCAAACAGCAAGAGAGCTAGGATATATCGAATGCCCAGAAAATATATTTATTGATATTGATATGATAAAAAATTATACCGATGATCAATTGGTAATTATTACAACAGGAAGTCAAGGAGAACCTATGTCAGCATTAACAAGAATGGCAGCAGGTGACCATAGAAAAGTAAAAATTACACCAAATGATTTAGTTATTATTTCAGCAACACCAATACCAGGAAATGAAAAATTTGTATCAAAAGTAATTGATGATTTAATGCAAATTGGAGCAGAAGTGGTATACAGTTCACTAGAAACAATCCATGTTTCAGGACACGCTTGTCAAGAAGAACAAAAATTAATCTTAGCATTAACAAAACCAAAGTATTTCATACCAGTGCATGGAGAATACAGACAATTAATTGCTCATAGTGAAACAGCACAAAGTATGGGAATTGATAAAGATAATATTATAATGATGTCAAATGGTAGAGTGCTAGAAATTAATGAGGAAGGGGCAGCTTTAACAAGTTCTGTTCAAAGTGGTAGAGTATTAGTAGATGGATTAGGAGTAGGAGATGTTGGAAGCATTGTTTTAAGAGATAGGCAACATTTGTCACAAGATGGTTTAATTGTTATTGTATTAACTATGGATTCTTCAACAGGAGAAGTTGTGGCAGGACCAGACGTTATTTCAAGAGGCTTTGTTTATGTTAGAGAATCTGAAAACTTGATGGATGATGTAAAATCAGTTGTAAGACATGAAATTAAAAAATGTGAAGAAAGAGGAATTACAGACTGGGCAACGATAAAATCAACAACAAGAGAAAATTTAAGAGATTACATTTTCATGAAAACGAAAAGAAATCCAATGATAATACCAATTATTATGGAAGTTTAATGAAATTGTTCAATAACAGAAAATAAAAAAGCCCGATCAAGTTATCTCATAGAATAGGATAGTTTAATAAAGGGCTATCCTTTTTCTGAATTTATCTTTAAACATTGACTATGTAATTATAAAGTAATATAATAAAAAAGAAATGAGGGGAAAGTAGCTATGAAGAAAAAAATGCTAAATTTAGTAGGAATTATATTAATTATAATTATAGGGATAGTTTTGTGGAAAACGATTAAAGTAGAAGACATAGACAAAAAACAAGAAGATAATGAATTATGGAGTGAAGGACAAAATGTAAATAAACCTATGTTATTAGAAGGAATGAAGGCAATTATATTTGAAGAAGGAAAAGAAACAACACTTGAATTAAAAAAAGAAGAGATGACAGAAGGAATCTGGTATGACTATATAGAACAAGAAAAAGGAACAGAAGAAGGAGGAACTAGTAAATGGGCCAATGCCATGACTTTAGATGGAAGCATGTGGGTATGGATTCCAAGGTATGCCTATAAGATAGAGTGGAATAGCGAAGAAAAAGGAAAAATTGACATTGTATTCTTAAAAGGAACAACCAATTATAACAAAGATGGAAAAGATGTTACAAAACTTGGGTATACTGTACATCCAGCATTTAAAAATGGAAAAAATAATCAATATAGGAATGGTGAATGGGACAAAGAAATAGAGGGAATATGGATTTCAAAATTCGAAGCTGGTTATGCTAATCAGGAAAATACGGGATCAGCAAATGTAGAAATAGTGAATACTAATTTAAAATATGAAAGAAATGCAGCTAATATATTACGGAGAAATAAAAGAACAAGAAACATATATTACATATCCCGTATTTATGGGAAAGACATATTCATACAATAACATAGAGATTGGGGAGATGTATGAATTATCAAAGTCATTAAATAAAGCCAATAATCCATATGGATTTAATTCTTCAACCGATAGTCATTTAATAAAAAATAGTGAATGGGGAGCAGTTGCATATTTGGCACATAGCCAATATGGGAGAAATGAAAGTAAAATATCAATTAATAATATAGATATTTCCAAAGCAATTTATGGAGCTATAACTGTTACAGGATATACTGGAGAGACCATAAATGCAAGGGTAAATGAGGTAGATAAAATAGAATCACAATTACAAGATAACTATAATAATAAATCATATGCTTGGTATACAAAACAAGGAGTATTAGGTAGTACAACAGGAAATCAATATGGAGTTTATGATATGAACGGTGGAGCTAGTGAATATACAGCTGGATATATAGAAACAATTGAAAAAGAAAAAGGAACAGCTTATGGTAAAAAATTACTAGAAAATCAAAATAGTACAAAATATTGTACAATATATAATAAGGAAAATAATATTTATGGAGATGCTATTAAAGAAACTTCAAAAGGAATAGTTGGTTTTACATCATGGTTTGGAGAAACATCTATGTATGTAAGAGATGATTCAGGATTTTTCTTAAGAAGTGGAGAATATAATAAGGCAAAATATTCAGGAATATTTGATTTTATTAACCATAGTGGACATTCGTTAGGAAGTTATGGTTTTCGATGTGCTTTAATTAAAAATTAGGTGGTGATAAAAATGAAAAGAGTAAAGAGACAAATTTGCAAGATATTAGTAATATTATTATGTATTAGTTTTATACCAAAACAATCTTATGCAATTTGTAATACATTTAACTTTTCAAAAGAAGTTAGCGCAGTTCAATTGACATTAGCTAATGGAGTTGTATTACACGATATAAGAGTAGATAAAAATATTAAAGCACAAAGACCAATATTTGGAGATGTTTACAAAACACTAAATTTAGTTTTTATTATAGAAGCAGAATCTAATATCTATAAAAACAAAGCAAAATTAATATCATTTATTGAAAAACTATATGATTTATATGGAGATAATGCTGATAAAATAAAAATAGGAATACTATCTTTTGATGGTAGTTTAATGGAAAAGGAATTTGATGATAATTTTGATAGGGATATATATAAGAATTCAAAAGAGGAAGTTATAGAACAGATTAATAATTTAGAAACGTTTAATACCAGAAAAACATTAGAGTCAGCCTTAAGAACTGCAATAGAAGCAGGAGGGTTATACCAAAACCTTAATCGGAATTAATAATGAAAAATTATTACAACAAATAATACTAATTACAGATGGAATTGAAAATAAAGAGGTAATTGAAAATTCAAATATCATTTTAAAAATGTTAGATGATAACATGATGTCAATATACGGAATTATTATTGGAGATTGGTATGAAAGTGAAGAATATTTATTGTTAACAAAAGGGATTCTTGGAATCTTAACTGCCCAAATAAATAATGCGGAAGACATAGGAAATCAGTTAGAAAATGATGTGTATCAATATATTAATAATTATGCGGTAGATACTTCTAATGTTATGCCATCTGGGGGTGGTAAAAATTCAATGTTGATGTCTAATAGGATAGTATTAATAGCAGATACAGAAGTAGCACAAGGAGCAGTATTAAAAATTGAATATAAAATGCCTATTAGACCAAATGCAAGGTATGGAACTGGTAACATAGGTTCATTAAAAATTGTAGATAAAAAGAATTCTCAATTAGCATTTTCAAGAGACGAAAGATTAATAACAGATTCAAGTAAAACAAATGCTGATTATGGATGGAATATGGAGAAAGATGAATTAGTTACAACAAAAAAAATGTCAGAAGCAAGATTAGTATTAAGTGTACTTCTTTCTGCTAAGCAACTAGAAGATGTGGTGTATGATAATTCGGCGACATGCTATATATCATTTGATGTTGGAAGTGATTCAATAGCTAATTATACACGTTCGGCAACTGCCATGGAGGTGCAAGTGTTACCACCATTTGGTAAAGAAGAAAATTATACAGGATGGATATGCATAACGATAGGTGCTATAACAAGCATTACAATATTAAGTGTTATAGCTATGATTAATAAAAAAGATAGGAGAGAAAAGAATGGATTATAAAGATTTAGCTAATTTAATATTTCCAGAAGCTAAGGAAATATCTTATTATGAAGAAAAATATCCAGAAAGAAATTTAAAAGAAGGGGCAATTGTAACAAGATTTGCTCCTAGTCCAACAGGATTTGTACATATTGGAGGATTATATCAATCCTTAATTGCTAGAAAATTAACGACACAAACAGATGGTATATTTTTCTTAAGAATTGAAGATACAGACCAAAAAAGAGAAGTAGAAAATGGTATCACAGGAATTGTAAATGCTTTAAAAGATTTTGTGATTGTACCAGATGAAGGAATGGTCTCAGAAAGTGAAGAAAAAGGAAATTATGGACCCTATAAGCAATCTTTAAGAAAAGAAATCTATCAAGCTTATGCAAAATATTTAATAGAACAAGGTAAAGCTTATCCATGTTTCTGTACATCAGAAGAAGTAGAGGAAATAAGAAAAAAACAAGAAAATGCTAAAATTAGACCAGGATATTATGGTGTATGGGCAAAATGTAGAAATCATACAGTAGAAGAAATGGCAGAGAAAATTCAAAATGGTGAAAGTTATATTATTCGTTTTAAATCACCTGGAAGAGAAGATAGAAAAATCAAACATCATGATTTAATTAAAGGAAATGTAGATTTTCCTGAAAATGATCAAGATATTGTCATTATTAAAGCAGATGGATTACCAACTTACCATTTTGCGCATGCAATTGATGACCACTTAATGAGAACAACTCATGTTATTCGTGGGGATGAATGGTTATCATCTGTTCCATTACATTTACAATTATTCCATGAATTAGGATTTAAAGCACCTAAATATGCTCATATTGCACCAATCATGAAAAATGATAATGGAAATAAGAGAAAATTAAGTAAAAGAAAAGATGCAGAAGCTGCTGTGGCATATTATGAAGAAGAAGGAATACCAGAAGAAGCAGTAAAAGAGTATTTATTAAATATTGCGAATTCTAATTTTGAAAACTGGAGAAGAGCAAACCAAGACAAAACAATAGAGGAATTTGAACTTCAAATTAATAAGATGAGTGTTAGTGGAGCTTTGTTTGACATGATTAAACTATTCGATATAGGAAAAACTGTTATTTCAAGAATGACAGCTGAAAAAGTATATCAAGAGTCAATGAATTGGGCAAAAAAGCATGATGAAGAGTTAGTTAAAATGTTAGAAGATAAAGAATATGCGCTACAAGTATTTAGCATTGAAAGAGGAAATAAAAAGCCAAGAAAAGATATCGCAAAATGGTCAGAAGTAAAAGAAAATATTGCTTATATGTATGATGAAAAATTCTACGAAAAATCACAACAATATCCATATCAAGTAATTAATGATAAACAAGAAATTAAAAAAATATTAACTTTATATCTTGAAAAATACTATGATGAATCAAATGATAAACAAACTTGGTTTGATAACATTAAAGAACTAGCAAGCGAAATGGGATATGCAAAAGAAGTAAAAGAATTTAAAGCAAATCCAGAGCAATATAAAGCTCATGTAGGGGATGTGAGTACTGTTTTAAGAGTTGCCTTAACAGCTAGAACAAATACGCCAGACATGTATGAAATTATGAAGATTTTGGGTAAAGATAGAATGGCTAAAAGATTTGAAAAAGCCATAGAAGAAATGGGGCTATAAATGTGGAATATCAAATAGGAGATATGGTAAGAACGAAAAAACAACATCCTTGTGGAAGTAAAATATGGGAAATTGTAAGAGTTGGTGTTGATTTTAAGTTGAAATGTCAAGGATGTGGACATGTAATAATGTTACCAAGAGAAAAAGCATTAAAAGCAATTACCAAAAAAATAGAAAGCTAGAATAAGAGACTCTATGTCAATAGTTGGGGTGGAAAACTTTAAAAGTTTTCTGCCTCAGCTT
>CARUQW010000005.1:0-37620 GCA_949077355.1 uncultured Clostridia bacterium
CTTTCTTTCGAAAGTTATAAATCTTACTTAAAAGTTTTTTTCAAGCTCTTTTTCAGTTAGTTGTTCAAGCGTTAGCTTGTTACAAATAACTGATGCAAAAATCGCTAGATTTTTGTTTTCATTATTTTTTTAAAAATTTACTTGTTCGGTACGACGTTAGCTCTTAAAATCTTTGATTTTTTTAGAGATAACTAGTGCAAAATCTGTTAAGATTTTGCCTTCCTTTTCATACCGCTTCGGTTTATTCTCTAAAGGATTTTATTGTTTACTTTTCAATGTACTTTTTCAGTCCCGTTTTGCGGAACGATTTTTATTATACGCTAGTTTTTTTTGTTTGTCAACACTTTTTTTAAATTTTTTTCAAAATTTTTTTAAGCAATTTTTTCCACCTCTCAAAAAGGCTAAAATCAACCATAAAAACATAATTGATTTTAGCCTTTATTACAACTTTTTCATAGACAAATAAAGAAACATCCCCCAAATACTCTAAAGTCAAAAACTCTTAATCATTCATCATTTTTCCAACATAGTTAATAAAATGCCATTTACTAACCCCGTCTCTTTATCATACTCTACCTTGGTACTATATTTCTTTCCTCTATTTCCTTCTATAAAAGTAGTTAATGTTTTTGCCATTTCCTCATTTTTATTAAATCGGTCTAATTTCATTCTCAATTCTCTATCAGACACCACTTCTATAGTCACAAAGTTTTCCTTAATCGCTTCAATTAAATTTAAAATCTCTTCACTTTCCAAATTCTCACCTTGCAAAATTTCATATTTAGAATTAAATCGATTTTTTTCTGTTTCTGTAACGCCATTTCCCTCTATCGTTTGTCTATTGGGGATAAATCCTATCGTTTTTAAAACTGCTAGTAAATCTTCTCCACTAATAACATTGGTAGCTAACTCATTTACTTTTTCTGAAACACTTTGACTTACCTGTTGTATCACAGCCTGTCTTTGCCCTTCTTCCATTTCATTCAAATTAATAGTTTTTCCTTCCTCAAAAGTTATCATTTCATTAAAATTATCTACTATATTAATATCTTGTTCTATAACAGCCTCCACTCTATTAGAATCATCTTCATATTTAGCAATCATATTTTTATGACAAGCATTTCCGCTTATTTTTTGATTATTACTAAAACTATATTCTATTGTTTTTTCTCCTGTTATGTTTTTAAAACTAATTGTTTTTTCTTCTGCTTCCTTTTTATAAGTAAGCATATACTGTTTTTCTTCTTTCCTGTCCTGATAAGATATTTGTATATAATTCTCTGTTTGTAAAGACAATACATCAACTGTAATTTCATATTCTGGACTTTGTATTACTGTTCTTACTGTATTATGATAATTTTCATAAACCGTTATTTTCGCTTCATCTTGCCCAATATTGTTTTTTGTTATTTCTGTAATTAATTCTTCTATACTATTTGTAAATTGCTCTCTTAAATTTCCTTCTTCTAATTGATATTTTTCCCATGTTGCCTGAATTTTGTCAACTTTGCTCAAAATAACTTCATCTTGTTTCAATTCTTCTAATATCTTAATATAAATATGGTTCATCTGTTCCTTTGTTACTATTAAAGTATATGCATTTACATTTACCTTTTTTTGATTTATTTGAATAATTTGGTCTTTTTGCTTTGAATAATTTTCTTTTGCCACATTACTGTTAATTATATTCATATATTTTTTACTAATTTCAGCTTTCTCCTCTTGAGAAAATTGTAAAGCCTCTTTGAATTCATTAAAATCAATCTTATCTACCAAAGCACTTTCACCTAATACTTCTGTTGATTCTTCATTATTTACCAATAAAAACTGCTCAAATAAATCTGAGAACTTGATTCCAGACAAATTTTGGTTTTGTATCAATTCTACGTTAGCCACTTTTTCATCACGATTTAATAATTCAATATTCTCATAATTATATTGATTTTGGTTATCAACTTGACCATTTATTGTTAGTTTCAATTGATTAATCGGATTTTTTGTATTTTCCGAAGTTGTTCCCATATTCTCTGTATAATTCACTTTTACCTTATTTTCGATTGTATGTTTATTTTGTTTCATCAATTCACGATAATCATCTTTTTCTATTTCATGATATACATTTTCCAAGTTTTCCATATTTTGCCCTATATATTTAGCAAATAAGATATCACTTGATTTAAACATATCGGTTGTTAAATAAATTACAACGATTGCACTTACAATTGCTATGATAACAAGTAGAATTGATATTATCAGTATGGTTCTTCTTTTTTTTCTTGGCATCATTAGTTTTTTCCTCCTCTTTGTTTTACTGCTTCATATATAATAATTCCTGTCGAAACAGATGCATTTAACGATGTCACTTTTCCCTTCATCGGAATTTTTACTAGAAAATCGCAATTTTTCTTTACTTTTTGACTCATCCCATTTCCTTCATTTCCTATTACAATTCCAATTGGACCTGTTAAATCTTGATTGTAATAATAAGTTTCTGTACTGATATCGGTTCCGCAAATCCAAAGTCCTTCTTTTTTTAACCAATCTATTGTATCTGATATATTGGTTACTCTTGCTACTTTCATATGTTGTACTGCACCAGCTGACACTTTATTTACAGTACTATTTACCACAGCAGCTCTTCTTTTAGGAATAATAACACCATGAACTCCTGCTGTCTCAGCAGTTCTAATAATAGAGCCTAAATTGTGAGGGTCTTCTATTCCATCTAAAATCAATACAAATGGTTCTTCTCCTCTTGTTTTTGCTTCTTGTAAAATATCCTCTACTTCCACATATTCATATGGTGGAACCATTGCAATCACACCTTGGTAATTTTGTGTTTGTGCCATTTCTTCCATTTGTCTTTTTTCTTTTTCCACAATAATTACTTTATTTTCTTTTGCCATACTGATTATTTTATTAATAGAGCCATGTCTTTCTCCTTTGCTAATAAATATTTTATTAACATCTTTTCCGCTTTCTAATAATTCAATTACAGCATTTCTTCCTTCTACTTGATCTGAATACATCTTTCTCACTCTTTTCTTTCTATTTACTTTTATGGAAACTTGTGTTATAATTAATATACTATAAAATTTTAGGAGGTACTTGTCATGAAGAATCCATACAACATTGGACTAATTGGACTTGCTATGCGGTTAGGTGGTTTCATCTTATGCGGCGCATTACTTGAAAAAACAGCAGTAGGAAATTTCTCTCATGGCTGTGGCTGTTTTTTTATTACGCTACTCTATTTCTTTATCAGTTTGGGCGCATTTATCATATCTCTCTATACGCCTCTATGCGTCATTTTGGATATCATGTCCATCCTGATAGGTCTTGGACTGGCTTATGTCGCAGCTGATACTGGACATCTTTTTAGTTCTGGTGCGATTTTTATTATCACACTCTCTTTTATTATAGCCAATATGTTGATACAAAAAAATGCCGAGCCACAGTAAGTCCCAAGTACATCCCCCTATTGTTCATGGGGATAACAAGCTTTCTTTGAAAAAGAGAGCTTGTTTTTATATTAACAGGGATTTTAAGGAACGTCCCTCTAATCCCTTTTTATTCATCATCTAATTTTAGTACACTCAAAAATGCTTCTTGTGGTATTTCTACATTTCCTATTTCACGCATTTTTTTCTTTCCTCTTTTTTGCTTCTCTAATAGTTTTTTCTTTCTTGTAATGTCTCCTCCATAGCATTTAGCTAATACATCTTTTCTCATAGCAGATATGGTTTCTCTGGCTATAATTTGTCCTCCAACTGCTGCTTGAATTGGTATTTTAAATAGTTTTCTTGGTATGACAGTCTTTAATTTTTCTACCATTTTCTTGCCTCTATCATAAGCACTATCTTTATAAACGATAAAGCTTAATGCATCTACTGGTTCGCCATTGATATGGATATCTAATTTTACTAGATTTGATTTTCGATATTCTTTAAATTCATAATCTAAAGATGCATAACCTTTTGTTTTTGACTTCAAATTGTCAAAGAAATCATAAATAATTTCATTTAATGGCATTTCATATACTAAGGTTACTCTATTTTCATCCAAATACTTCATATCAATGTACACACCACGTCTTCTTTGACATAATTCCATAATGTTTCCTACATAGTCTTTTGGTGTTAATATATTAGCTGTTACAAATGGTTCTTCGATATAAGAAATTTCTTGTGGTTTTGGTAAATCTTCTGGATTGTATAGTTCTAACACTTGTCCATCTGTTTGATATACTTTATAAATAACAGATGGCGCTGTTGTAATTAGTCCTAAATCAAATTCTCTATCCAGTCTTTCTTCTATAATTTCTAGGTGAAGTAACCCTAAAAATCCACATCGAAATCCGAATCCTAAAGCTGCTGATGTTTCCGCTTCATATTCTAATGCTGCATCATTTAATTTTAACTTTTCCAATGCTTCTTTTAATGCTTCGTATTGACTTCCATCAATTGGATATAAACCACAATAAACCATTGGCGTTACTTTTTTATAACCTTTTAATGGTTCTTCTGCTGGATTATTTTTTAAAGTAATGGTATCTCCCACATGAATATCAGATAAAGTTTTTATGCTTGCTGCAATATAACCTACTTCTCCTGCTTTTATTTCCTTAGTTGGCATATAAGAACCTGGAATAAAATATCCTACTTCCGCTACTGCAAATGTTTTGTTGGTTGCCATTAGTTTGATTTCATCTCCCACTTTTATGGTTCCATCTACGACTCTTACATATGCCAATGCCCCTTTATAATTATCATAATAAGAATCAAAAATTAAGCATTTTGCTTTTTCATTTTCGTCTCCTTTGGGTGTTGGTAAATCTGTTACAATTCTTTCTAATACTTCCTCTACGTTCAATCCTGATTTAGCTGAAATACAAGGCGCATCTTCTGCTGGAATTCCTATAATATCTTCAATTTCCTGTTTTACTTCCTCCACTCTCGCATTTGGCAAATCAATTTTATTTAATACCGGTAATATTTCCAAATTATTATCAATTGCTAAATATACATTAGCCAAAGTTTGTGCTTCTACCCCTTGACTAGAATCCACTACTAAAATCGCACCATCACATGCAGCTAAACTTCTTGAAACCTCGTAATTAAAATCAACATGTCCTGGTGTATCAATTAAGTTTAATGTATATTCTTGTCCATCCTTTGCCTTGTATATCATTCTAACGGCTTGTGATTTTATCGTAATGCCTCTTTCTTTTTCAATTTCCATGTTGTCTAAGACTTGACTTTCCATTTCCCTTTTAGACAATACTCCTGTCATTTCAATTAATCGATCTGCTAAAGTCGATTTTCCATGGTCAATATGAGCTATAATACTAAAATTTCTAATGCGTTCTTGTCTATTATTCATATTTCCTCCGTTTTTTCTAACTTATATCTGCTATTTTAACACACAAACCAAAAAACCTCAATAGTTTAATTGTAGTTTTCTAATCCGTTTTGTAAATTATATACTTGCTGATAACCAAGCTTTTGTAAGATGAGTTGTGCTTTTTGACTTCTATGCCCTGTACTACAATATACAATAATTGTTTGCATTTTATTTGACACAATAGCATTAATCTTTTCTTTTATTTCATATTCTGGCACTAAGACTGCATTTTCTAAATGTCCTTCTTCAAATTCTTGAGGACTTCTAACATCTAAAAGAATAGCTCCTTTTTCTACCATCATTTCCAATTGTTTTTTATTAATTTCTAACTCATTATAGCCTCTATTTCTATTTAATACATATTTTAATTTGTGTAGCATCTCTTTTCTCTCCTTTTTCAAAAAATATCCTTCTATCTATTATATGTTCATTCAACAATTTTCGTCATTTTTCCACTTTATGTTTTCCATTTTATTTGATTTTTATTAATCATCTCTTTCTTTTTTAGCTTGTGGAAACTGTGGATAACTTTGTGAATAACTTATTCTAGTAGTTTTTATTATCAAAGTTATTCACAATTCAACTTAGTTGCTATAATATTTTTCGTTTTTCTTTATGTTTATCGATATTTATGTTACTTGTTTTTGTATTTTTCTGTGGAATATATTTTTCCTATACAACAAAAACAAAAACAGCATAAATACCTTATTCTATGTATTTACACTGTTTTATCCATAATCTCTATTTTCACTTTGTAAAGAAATAATAAACAATTCCTATTATTTCCAATATTGTAATAAATGGGAATCCAATCACAAAATTAAGTTTTTGTGTTTTATGCCTAAATGTATACATACCTGCTATCGTTCCGATTCCCCCTCCTAAAGCGGTAACTATAAATAATGTTTTTTCTGGAATTCTCCATGAACCTTTTCGTGCTTTTCTTTTATCTAGCCACATAATAAAGAAACCAAATAAATTAATGGCTAATAAATACAGTAATATATTTTGTGTTGAAAATATTTCTTCAAAATTAATCGTTACTTGTGGTTGTAACATCTTCTTTCTCTCCTTTATTAAAAATCAAAATCTAAATAAGCATATTTTTCTGTTTTAAAGTTTCTAGCTTTTTCTATATCTCCTTTTGCTTTTTCTGATACCGTATTAATTCTGACAAATCCATTTTCCTGTCTTACTAATGGATTGATATATCTAATTTTAGGATTCATAATACTAACACAATATTTTCCTTTTTCTGGTTGACTACTTTGTTTTATTTGTGTTGCTTCTCGCCAAATTTTAAAGTTTCTGGCAATCTTGTCTTCTTTACAATTCTCAATTCTTTCCACAGCTTCTTTTTCCGATAAACTATATAATTCTTCTACTGTAATCAAATTTTTTTCTGACATCTTTTTCATTATATCTGCTAAGAATTGCATTGAAAATTTAGTTCGATTCTCTATATATTCCGCTGATAATCTTCGCATACCACTTACAAACTTTTCTGCTATCTTCTTATCTTTAAATCCTAATTCTTCAATTCCTTCTTCGTTTGTTTGTATTTCGATATTTTGGTAAATTTCCCTTATTTCTGCCAAACTCCATTCTTCAAATACTGCTCCCAAATTATTCGCCAATGTATATTCTAATCTATCACTTGATAATTGTGGTGTATCATTATCTGCAATAGGATATTTATGATAGTCATCTACTTCTTCTACTGTTATGCCATCTTTTTCTAGCAATGTCATAATTTCTTTGGATTCACAAATCATTTTAGTTGTTAGTTCTTCTGTTGATTCCTGCGTTTCATAATCGCCATTCATAAAGTCAATTGTGTGTTTAAATACTGGTGTTGCAATATCATGAAATACCCCTGCTAGCGTCTGCTTTTTATCCTTAGTAAAATTCCACACAATTAAAGCAACTCCAATGCTATGTTCTAAGCTTGAATACCAAAAGGCATTATGAAACATTTTAGAATAAATGGTTCCACAAGTCGTACTTATTTTAGCTTGTTTTTGCATTTCTGGTGTTTCGATATAAGCATTTAAAAATTCTGGTATTCCTTCTGGTGATAATATTTTAAAATATTCTTGTATCTTTGTATTTAACGTTTCTATATAATTTTTCATTCTCAATGCGTTTCCTTTCCCTATCACAACTAAATTTTATATTACCTTTTTGACTTTGTCAACTTGTATTATGTGAAAAAGGAAACGTCCCCAATTTCACATTAGCCAAATAAACTCATTTGGTTGCTTTGGCTCATTCCTTCTAAACAACCAAAGGCTTTTAGTAAGTCAGTTACAGAGTTACCTACTTTAGAACGTATTTTTAGGTCATCGATTGACATGAATTTTCCTTCTTTTCTTGCATGAACGATTCCTTGTGCTGCTACTGTTCCTAGTCCTGGTATGCTGTTTAGTGGTGGTCGAATTCCTCCTTCTTCTACTAAGAATTTTGTGGCATCTGATTGGTACAAGTCCATTGGTAGGAAATTGTATCCTCTTTCATACATTTCCAATACTAATTCTAAAATAGCATACATATTTTTGTCTTTAACGGTTGCTGCATTCCCTTGCAAGTCGATTTCTTTCATTTTGTTTTTTACTTTTTCTTTTCCAAATATCATGCATTCACTATCAAATTCGTCTGCTCTAATAGAAAAGTAAGATGCATAATAGGCTAATGGCTCATGTACTTTAAACCAGGCAATTCGAAAGGCATTGGTTACATAGGCTGCTGCGTGGGCTTTCGGGAACATGTATTTTATTTTTTCACAGGATTTGATATACCATTCTGGCACATTGTGTTCTTTCATTAAGGCTACATATTCTGCCCATTTAGCTGGGTCTTTTAAGGCTTTTCCTTTACGTACTGTCTCCATGATTTTGAAGGCTGGATTTGGTGGTAGTCCTTGTTTGATTAAGTATATCATAATATCGTCACGACAACAGATGGCATCTTGTAGAGTTACCGTTCCTGCTTCGATTAAGCTTTGTGCATTTCCTAACCATACATCAGTACCATGGGATAATCCTGATATTCTAATCAATTCGTCAAAAGTGGTAGGTCTTGTATCTACTAGCATCCCCCTTACAAATTTGGTTCCAAATTCCGGTACCCCAAAACTTCCTACTTCAGAGTGAATTTGTTCTGGTGTTACACCAAGTGCTTTGGTAGAACTAAAAATTGACATTGTATCCTTGTCATCTAGTGGTACTTTGGTTGGGTCAATTCCTGTAATGTCTTGTAACATTCTTATCATGGTTGGGTCGTCGTGCCCTAGAATGTCTAGTTTTAATAGGTTTTGGTCAATAGAGTGATAATCAAAGTGAGTCGTTACAATATCAGAATTCGGGTCATCTGCTGGATGTTGTACAGGACAAAATTCATAAATTTCTCTTCCTTTTGGTACAACGATAATTCCTCCTGGATGTTGTCCTGTGGTTCTTTTTATTCCTGTACATCCTCCTGCTAATCGTTGTGTTTCTGCACGATTAATTGGAATGTGTCTTTCTTCAAAGTATTTTTTTACATAACCAAAGGCGGTTTTGTCTGCAATCGTTCCTATGGTTCCTGCTTTAAAGGTTGTTCCTTTGCCAAAGATGACTTCTGTATAACGATGGGCTTTTGCTTGGTATTCTCCTGAAAAGTTCAAGTCGATATCAGGCTCTTTGTCTCCGGTTAAATCCTAAGAAAGTTTCAAATGGAATATCCATTCCATCTTTTGCTAGTTTATGCCCACATTTTGGACATTCTTTATCTGGTAAATCAAATCCATTTTTATAGCCATAATCCGTAAAATCTGAATATTTGCAATTTGGACATCGATAATGAGCTGGCAAAGAGTTTACCTCTGTAATTCCTGTCATATTCGCTGCAAAAGAAGAACCAACTGAACCTCTAGAACCAACGATATAACCATCTTCATTCGATTTCCATACTAGTTTTTGGGCAATAATATACATAACTGAAAAGCCATTTCGAATAATGGAATCTAGTTCTTTATCTAACCTATCTTGTACAATTTCTGGTAAAGGATCACCATATAGTTCATGTGCTTTTTCATAAGCAATATCTTTGATTGTTTGCTCACATCCTGGTATGTGTGGCGGGCACTTTTCTGGTGAAATGGGACTAATTCGATCACACATATCAGAGATTAGATTGGTATTGGTTACCACTACTTCATAAGCTTTTTCTTTTCCTAAATAACTAAATTCTTCTAACATTTCTTCGGTTGTTCTTAAATACAATGGTGCTTGGTTATCTGCATCATCATAACCTTGTCCCGCTTCTAAGATACGTCTATATACTTCATCTTGTGGGTCCATAAAGTGAACGTCACAAGTTGCTACCACTGGCTTATTTAGTTTTTCTCCTAAGTCTACAATTTTTCGATTGATATCACGTAAAGCTTCTTCATCTTTTACAATTTCTTTTCGAATTAAGAATTGATTATTTCCTGTTGGTTGGATTTCTAAATAATCATAATCATTAGCAATTGCCTCTATTTCTTCATCTGTTTTTCCGAAGTTCAATCGCTTGATATAACTCTCCCGCTTCACAAGCACTTCCGAAGAATTAGTCCTTCCGAATATTTTTTGTACAAACTTTTTAAAATTCTAGGCTTTCTATAAAAATAGTGTAAGTGAGAAAGTGATACTAGTTTGTATAAGTTTTTTAATCCTACATAATTTTTTGCTAAAATAATAGCATGGTAAGTTTTTAATTTTTTATATTCTTCTTTTTTGGCTTCTTCTGTACTACTTACTTGGTCAATATCATCAATATTTTTTGCTCCACGTTTTTTTAACATGTCTATCATAACATGAAAAACTTTAACAGTTGTGTCTACATCGTCTAAAGCTCGATGGGCTACTTCTACTTTAATTCCTAGATTTTCAGCAATTTTTCCTAACTTATATTTCTTATAATCTGGGAATAAATCTTTGGCTAAACTTAAAGTATCCAAATAAGTATAATCAAATTGATAGCCTAAATTTTTCGCATTTTGCTTTAAAAATCCCATATCAAATGGTGCATTATGAGCAACTAAAACAGAGCCTTCGATAAACTTTAATATTTTTGGAAATACTTGCTCAATGGTTTCGGCATCTTTTACCATATCATCTGTAATATTGGTAACTTCTGTTACTCTTTGTGGAATATGTTTTTCAGGATTTACAAAGCAACTAAATTGGTCAATTACTTCTCCCTCTTTTATCTTCATAATTCCTACTTCTGTTATTTTTTCTGTTGTCGCTGAAAATCCTGTTGTTTCTAAGTCTAGTACACAATAAGTGGTGTCTATTTCCTGTCCTTTACTATTGGTAACAATGGCATTTTTATCAGGAGCTAAATAGGCTTCTACACCATATAATATTTTCATATCTGGATTATCATACCCCAACATTTTATGCGCTTCTGGAAAAGCTTGCACAACTCCATGGTCTGTAATGGCAATAGATTTCATTCCCCATTTCATTGCTCTTTTAATTAGGTCTTTTGCTGATGTCATAGCATCCATTTGGCTCATTTGGGTATGCATGTGTAACTCTACTCTTTTTACTTCTGCGTTGTCTTGTCTTGTTTCTTTTTTTAGTCCACTTTCCATTTCTACAATGGTATTGGCCATAACAGTTAGTTCATTGGAAAAACTATCCATTTGTGCCGTTCCCGCAACCATTAACCCTTTCGCACTTTGAATCCTTTTCATGCTTCTTTTTGCTTTTTCTTTATCAAAAAAGGCTTTACAAGTAATGGTACTCGTTCCATCATATAAGTCAAAACTAAATAAGGTTTTTCCTGATTTTAAAGTTCTATCTTCGGTAAAAATAACTTCTCCTTGTAAGGCTACTCTTCCATCATCAACTCCTAAGTCTTCTACTTTTACCAATGGATCTGTTATATTAGGACTACTTCCTAAAATTAATGGGGTATCTTCTATTTCATCTTCACTTGGTAACTCTGGCAAGTTATTATCACTAATTTCAACAATAGTATTTACCATTACAGTTACGTCTCCTGCATAGTTGTCCAACTGTGCTTTTCCAGTTGCTTTAATGGCTTTTGCTTGATTGATTTTTTCTTCGATTTCTTTCCCTTCGTTGTAATCTTTTCCAAAAGATTTACAAGTAATGGTTCCTGTACCATCATATAAATCAAAAATAATCATTCCTTTTCCAGATTTGGTTTCTCGTACATTAATGGTTACTAATCTTCCTTCTAAGGTCACTCTTCCATCATTTGCTGTAATGTCCTTAATTTTTAAATGTTTTTCCTTAGCTCTTGATGGTTTTCCCATGATATATTCTTGTTCTTCTATCATTTCTGGCATTTGCATTTCTTCTGGGATATAACCTTCTAAATCAGTTGGTGGTGCATAATCTGGGTCATGGTATTCTGGTACTTGTATTGCTGCCATTTCTTCATTTTCTTTTTCCATTTGTTGTCTATTTTCTTCTATATGGGCTATAATTTGTGCTTCTTGCTTTTGAATACTGTCACGCATTTCTTTCATGGCATTGCTGGATAATTTTTCAGTAATGTCAATGGCATATTCTTGTCCAAATAGATTTTTTATCGTTTTTTGCAATTCTTTATCTGTCTTTTTGGCTTTTAAAAATTCCGCACCCTTGATATGCATTTGAATATAAATTGTTTTTTCGGTTACTTCTACATCACTTTTTAATAATAGCATTGGTTTGGTTAATGGATATTTGTGTGACATATAGGCTATGATGTTTTTCCATTCGTCCTTTATAGATTTTTTCTCTACTTTTTCATGGTATTGTATTTCTATGTCAATATGTTCAAATTGAAATCTTTCTTTCAAGAAGTTTTCAAAATACCATATTTCTTTAATTTCTATGTATTCATCCAAATATAAAATAACTTGTAAAGTATTCGTCTTTTTTATGATATTTAAAGCTCTTATTTCTGCATATTTTATGTTGGCATTGGTCTTATAATCACTAAATATTTCTCCTAGTTTTTTTGTTTTTTGCTCCATTTTTATAATGTTCCTTTCTAGGGGCGATTATATCACATCTTTTTCAAAGAAAAAAGCGAACATGTATAAAATTTTATCAGTGTTGTAACAATTCAGAATCCAAAATTCTTCCAAAGCAAAACCTATAAAAGTCGTTCCAATCGCTTGGTCAATACGATTTTATAGGTTTTGCTTTGGAAGGATTTTTAACTCTGAATAAACTTTTTTACTAACATCAAGATTTTTTTGTTTTCTTTGTAACACATTTTTTCAAACCACATATGATATATCATACAAAGGAAAACAACAAAAGAAAAATGAAAAATAAAAACATATTTCTTTATGGAAGGGGGTCTAGACTATGCCAGAAAATAGAGGATGCGGTGGATTCGGATTTGGTGATGACTGTTGCTGGATTATAATCCTAATATTATTAATCTGCTGTTGCTGTGGTGGTAACAGAGGAGGTTGTTGCTAATCGAAACAACCAAAAAAGGCATGTAAGTCTATCTTACACGCCTTTTTTCTACTCTAAACCACACAAGTTTCTTATTCTCTTGATTTCTGTATTTACTGTTTCAATATCAATTCCTTCTAGTTCCATTTCATCAGAAATACCATATTTTTGTTTTGCTTTTATAATCCTTTTTACACTTCTATTAATTCTACCTTCTTTTATTTTTCCTTGTTCTACTTGTTTTATTATTTTTTCTATTGCTTTTTTCTCCTTTTCTTTATGAAAACGAAACACAATTACATCATTTCCTGCTTGAAATGCCTTTTTGATTGCTAATTCTTCTCCATAAATAAAACGAATTGCTCTCATTTTTAAATCATCTGTAATAATCAAATTATTATATCGATATTTTTTCCTCAAATATTTTCCTATAAATTTTCTAGATAAAGAAGCTGGATAAATTCCACTTACATTTGTGATTAATAAATGTCCTACTAATATTGCTTCTGCTCCATTTTGTATCGCTTGCTCAAACGGATACATATCTTCTTTTTCTAAACTCTTCATTTCTTGTTTTATGATTGGTAACAAGTAATGGGAATCTTTCTGCGTTGCTCCATGTCCTGGAAAATGCTTAATGACAGGTAAAATCCCTTGTTCTTGCATTTTTTTCATAGCAGCTATTCCATATTCAGCTACCACTTCCTTGTTATCTGCATAACATCTATCTCCAATAGCATGCCTGTTTTTAAATCTTTTTATATCCAATACAGGAGCAAAATTAATATGATAGCCAGACTGTTTTAACATTTTTGCAATAATCTCAGCTGATTTTTCAACTTCTTCTAGCCCACCCCTATTTGCTATTTGATTAGCTGATGGCAAATTAAAAATTTCTTTTGGCATTCGATTAACTCTACCACCTTCTTGGTCAATAGCAATCCATAATGGAAGCTTATTTCTCTTATTGATTTCTTTTAGTTGTTTAATTAGTGCTAGCATTTGTGGATAAGTACTAAAATTTTTTCGATATAAAATAATACCTCCCACTTTATATTTTGTTATCATTTCTTTTATTCTATCTGTTATATAATTTGTGTCCATTCCAATGATAAGCATTTGTCCTACTCTTTCCTGTATTGACAAGTCTTTTATTTCCATCTTTACACTCATTCCTTTTTGGTACACAAATCTGGTTGAAAAGAGCTAAAATTAGTTAGAACATTTTTATTTAAATCTCTTTCCCTTATGCTTTCCTTTTCTTCTTTTATCATGATAAGGACTACTTTCTTCAAACTCCCTATCATTTCCGAGATGTATAACCATTTAAATATTTCTCTTTTAAACTATCTTTTGACATATTATCAAAATCTTCTTCCTCTTCGAATTCCTCTATTTCATCTTCTTGCTCATCGATATCTTTTAAAGCTCTCGGCATCTCTTCTTCGTCTTCATCATCTTCATAGAATCCAATTCCTGAAAATTCTTCTGCTATATTTCTGTTTCTTCTTCGTATTATAATCACCATAATAACGATAATAAGAAGTACCACTCCTACTGCAGTTCCTATCATTATTTTTTGTTGTTTTGCTTTTTTTTCTGCTTCTTCTTTCGCTATTGCTTCTTCATCCACCAAGCTCTTATTAACAGTTATCTGGTAGGTTGCTATATTTTCACCATTTTTTTCTGATACTAGTATCGTAATAATATTTTCACCTTCTTGCAGGTTATTATTTCCTACTATTTCTACCACATAATCTTCTTGTGTTGCCTTTGTCTCAATATTTAGCTTCAAATCTTCTCCAATGTATTTCATGGTATATTCATAAACATTCGTATTAAACTCAGGTACCAAATTCAAATTATTTATTTTTAATTCTGCTAATCCTTTTCCATCTTGTTTTTCTACTTCTTCCTTAACCTCTGTTTGCGTATCTTTTTCCTTTTCTTCTTTTGACTCTTCACGAGTAATATTTAAAGTATATGTTTTTTGTGTTCCATTTTCTGCTGTTACAACTACTTGAATCGTATTGTTTCCTTTTTTTAATGTTTTTTTTCCCGTTCCTGTAATTTTTGCTTTTGCCTCTTGTGCTGTCGCATAAACTTCTATTGTGTCTGTTTCTTCTGGAACTGAAACTTCATAAGATGTCTTTCCATATTTAAATCCTGTAAAATCATGTGGTTTAATTCCTAAATTACTTAAATTAGCATTACTCGATTTTTCTACTGTTTTATTTTTATTTTCTGTTGCAGAATTCATACTATTATTCGTTTGTTTTGTTGTGTTTTCATTTGTTTGCGTTTTGGCTGCATTTTGTGTTGTCGTATTAGTTTCATTCGCCGCTTCATTTTCAGTCACCATGATTCCTAATAACATAACTACCATAATTGCTATTGTCATCATTATTTTTTTTACTTTTTTCTCATTTACTCTCATCTTTCTACTACCTCCTTATAGATACTTTTTTATCCTATCATATAACTTACTGGTAGATAAACCTACCGCACTGTTAAAATCTCCTACTATCTTTTCTATATGTTTCATAAATTCATCTTGAATCGAAAATGCTCCTGCCCTATCCATAGCCTTCCCCGTTGCAATCCATTTTTCTATTTCTTCCTCTGTCATATCCTTAATATAAATTTCTGTTGTTGTACAATCCATCTTTTCTATTTTTTGTTCTTTCTCTTGTATCAATACAGCCATAGCAGTTATCACATTTACTTTTGTATTTTTTAATTCTTTCAGCATCCTCATTGCAGCTTTTTCGTCTTTTGGCTTTCCATAAACTTTATTTTCTTTTTCAACAATGGTATCTGCTGCAATCACAATTCTTTCTCCGTTTGTCTTATTCCATACCGCTTCTGCCTTTTCATAAGCTATTTTTTTAATACGGTCTTCTATTTTTAAGCTCATATCCATTTTTTCTTCTATTTCACTAACTATTATTTGATATTTCTTTACTCCTAGTTGTTCTAATAAAGCTTTTCTTCTGGGTGATTGCGACGCTAATATTATTTGCATTTTATTCATTCTTTCCTTCTATTAATTTGCTTTCATTTTATCATTACCATTTTTTTTCGTCAACTAATTTTAATTTTATTCTACAATTTATTTCATTTTTGTGATACAATACTCAAAGAGGGACTACATGGATGTTCCTAAAAATCCTATTTTAAAGGAGTTTATTATGATAGAATTACTTTCACCTGTTGGTGATTTTGAATGTTTAAAAGCTGCGGTTCAAAATGGTGCTGATAGTGTTTACTTTGGTTCAGATACTTTTAGTGCTAGAGCCTTTGCTCATAATTTTGGTCCAGAAGAATTAGAAAAAGCAATTCATTATGCTAAAATTCGTGGTGTAAAGACACATTTAACTTTAAATACTTTGATTAAAGATGATGAATTTGAAACTGCTTTGGATTTGGCTAAAACGGCCTATGAGGCTGGTATTGATGCCATTATTGTACAAGATTTGGGGTTGGCCACAAAATTAATTAAATTATTTCCTGATTTGCCAATTCATGCAAGCACACAGATGACCGTACATAATTTAAATGGTGCCTTAAAATTGCAAGAACTTGGTTTTAAAAGAGTTGTTCTGGCTCGAGAACTTTCTATGAATGAAATTGACTACATTTGTAAAAACACTAAAATTGAAATTGAATGTTTTGCTCATGGTGCCTTATGTATCTCTTATTCTGGTCAATGTCTATTTTCCAGTATGTTAGGTGGTCGTTCTGGTAATCGTGGAAAGTGCGCAGGTCCTTGTAGACTTCCTTACGAATTATTAGAAGATGATAAAAAAATCAATTCCGATTACTTACTTAGTACACGTGATTTATGCAGCCTTGATTATCTCCCCTCTTTTATTGAATCTGGTGTTAAATGTCTAAAAATTGAAGGAAGAATGAAATCCCCTGAATATGTAGCAACGGTTACTAGAATTTACAGGAAATATATTAATTTAGCTTTATCTAAGGAACCTTATATCGTTTCTAAAACAGATCGAAAAATGCTAATGCAAGTCTTTAATCGTGGTATGTCTTCTTCTGGTCATCTGGATAATGAACCGAATAAAAATTTAGTATTTAAAGAAAAGCCTAATAATATGGGATTGCTACTTGGAAAAGTCCAAAACTACAACAAAACGAAAGGTTTGATTACGGTTAAATTAAAAGAACCAATTAAAATCGGAGATACCATTTCTTTAGAAAATGAAAAAGGTTCTTATACTATTTCCGAATTGATGGAAAAAAATAAAAATATTGTTGATACAAAAGTTGGGCAAACTGTTACAATTGGAAGAATGAAAGGAAATATTTCTTGTAATGATAAAATCTATAAAATGTCCTCTAAAGAATTATCTACTTTGGCAAAAGAAAGTTACAAAAAGGAAAATCGAAAAATTCCTTTAAATTGTAAAGTGGTAATTCAAAAAGGAAAACCTATTTCCATTTCGATTACTCCTGCTAATTCAATTGCCTTGTACAAAAATTTAAAGATTCAATATGAATTGAATGAATTGCCTGTGGAAGCAAAAAATAAGCCACTAGAAAAAGAGACGATTATTAACCAAATTTCCAAAACAGCTTCTACTCCTTATCAATTCAAAAATATAAATATTGTTTTAGATAATAATGTATTTCTCCCTAAATTAAGTATTTTAAATGAACTTCGTAGAAATGCTTTAGCAAAAGTAGAAGATTATGCTGTCCAACATTGTTTAAGAACTTATTCGAATTCCTCTAAAATAGCAAAGCCTTCTTATACCATAAAAGATGATATTCTTTCTGACATGAGAAACTATATCAAAACAGATGTTAATTTAACAAAATTGCAATCTCCTAAAATTTCTGTTTTGCTAAACACTCTACATCTTGATTTCGACTATACCAATTTAACAAATGATATCGATAATGTCTATATTCCTTTAAAATATTTCACCCATAAAAAATATGCAAATCTTTTGAAAACATTAAGCAGAAATTTCAATATCTATATTTACATGCCAACTATTATTAAGGGAAATTATAAAAACTTATTTTATGCTAATGCAGAAAATTCAGTTAAAAAATATGAAATAAAGGGATTTGTCATTTCTAACATTTGTAATATAAAACTTTTAAATGAATTATTCACAGACTTAGATAAATATTTCAAACTAGTAGCAAATTATACCTTTAATGTTTTTAATTTGCCAACTGTATTAACCTTAAAAGAACTTAATATTAGTCGTTTTACCCTTTCTCCAGAATTAGATAAAAAAACCATTCAAGGTCTATGCGATTATAATTATCTACAAAAAGAAATGATTGTATATGGAAGAATTCCTTTGCTTAACATGAATTATTGTTTATTAGGTGAAACCGATAAATGTTATCCAGAATGTAAAGCACGTTGTCAAGATGGACATACCTACTACCTAAAAGACCGCTTGAACATGAAATTTCCAATTATGCCTGACAATACACAAACTGTAACCACTTTATTTAATAGCAAAATAACTTCTATCTCATCACAAGATTTTTCTATCAATTACGCTAGAATCGATATTTTAGATGAAGATATCTCTCAAATTAATCATATTGTTGCTACTGTCAAGGCGGGAAAACGTTTAGAAGGAAAAGAATATACGAATGGAAACTTAAATCGAGAAATCTAAAAAATTGCCACTGGTTCCGGGTTTAAATGGCAAGGGGGATTTTAAGGAACGTCCCTGCAATCCCCCTTGCCATTTAAACCCGGAACCAGTGGCAATCAACGTTAACTTCTAAATTTGCTTACTACTTAAATCAATAATTAAATCCATATTATCATCTTTAGCAGCTTTATTTTTTCGAATTGCTCCACATTTTTTACAACGAAAAACAATCACATATCCCTTTTTACTATCCACTTCCAAACTAACTGGCTCTAAATCTCCTTGGCATCGTTCTTGTCTATCTCCAGGTTTTTTATCTACATGTTTAGAATGTAGACAATAGGGACAATGATTTCTACAAGAATATCCTAATTTTTGAACTTCTTTCCCACAATTATCACATATAAATTCTTCATCTATTTCAACGAAATTTCTTGCTTCCATATTCTTCTCCTTTCGTGTTTTCTAATCAAATGTGAAAAAGGAAACGTCCCCAACTTCACATTAGTATTTAAAACTACCTCCTCCTAAGAATTCTTTTAATAAGGAATTGGTTGGTACATATTCTGGTGATATGGTTTGGAAATATTTCAACATATTAATTAATCTTCTTGCTTCTGCATATTCTGGCTCTTCTTGTTTGATTTCTTCTAATAATGGTAGTGCTATTGCTTTTAATGCTCCTAATTCATAGATTAAAGAGGTATTAAAGATACTGTCTGCTTGTTCTTGATATGGAAAAATATTTTTTTCTTCCCCTCGGTTTACCATATGCCATGTTCTTATTGTGTGTTTTGCATCATAGCCCCTAAATTGATTATCTCTTACAATTCTTCGAATAAGCCTTGTATCTGTTGTTGATATTCTATTGTATCTATCCATATTTAATACGGTTAATGCACTAATATAGATTTTATATTTTTGCTCTTTATCAATTTTGCTTGTCAATTTGTCATTCAAACAATGAATTCCTTCAATTACCAATACTTGGTCTTGCTCTAATTTTAATTTCTTACCATTATATCTTTTGGTTCCTTCATGGAAATCAAATTCTGGCATTTCCACTTCTTCTCCATTTAATAAGCTAGTTAAATGATTATTAAATAATTCTAAGTCAATTGCTTCAATAGATTCAAAATCATATTCTCCATTTTCATCTCTTGGCGTATCTTTTCTTTCTACAAAATAATTATCTACTGAAATCGTTACTGGTTTGATTCGATTAATTCTTAATTGAATTCCTAACCTTTGGGCAAAAGTTGTTTTTCCAGATGATGATGGACCTGCAATTAATATCATCTTTACATTTCTATTTTTTGCTATTTTATCAGCAATATTAGCAATTTTCTTTTCATGCAAAGCTTCATCTAGCATAATAATATCTTTAATATCATCTTCTTCCACTGCCTTATTTAATTTATAAATCGTATTTACATTTAATATTTTATGAATATCATCATATTCATCCAATGCCCATGCTAATTTTTTGGTTTGAATTAACTTTGGTAGTTGCCCTGGTTTATCTGAACTTGGATATCTTACCAAAAAGCCATCTTCATATTTTATAATCTCAAAAATCTTCGTTATTCCTGTTCGATTCGCAATCGTTCCATAACAATAATTATAATAATTTTCACAATAGTACATAAAAATTTCTTTATTTTCTGGCAAATCTAATTGCAATCTTCCTTTTGATATATCATTTTTCTCGTAGAATTGTTCTGCTTGTTCACGAGTCATAACTACTTGTTGAATTGGTAGATTTTTTTGCACAATGTGATGCATCTTATCATTCAACTTTTGAATCAACTCTTCTGTTATTTCTGTGTTTTCAAGTTCGCAAAACATCGAATTTGGTAACTGATAATTAACTATTATTTTTTTATCTGGACACACTTCTTCCACTGCTTTTCCTAAAATATAAATAATCGTTCTACGGTATATTTTTGTTCCTTCTTTTGAAGATATATCAATTAATTTAACTTCTCCATCCTGTTTGATTGGATAATCCAAATTTACATATTCATTATTAAAAATAGCACCTATTACAAAATATTCACTTTTTTCTATTTCCTCTTTTAATAAACTTTGTATCGTTGTTTCCTTTTCAATTTCCATTATCTTATCTTGATATTGTATTTTCATAATCGTCCTCCTTCTTAATAATTTTAACGTAAATGCTAATATTAGTCAACTTGTTATATTTTTATTTTTTATGGATATACTTTTATTATACTAAGATTGGAGGTTTTTTTATGAATTTGGAAAGAATTTATTCTATTTTAAATAATGATGAAAAGTTTGATATTTACTATAATGAGAGAGCTGTATGGGTTCAGGGTCTTGATGAAAATGCCGAAACAGCTAAGGTTGGTTTTGTCGATAATTTTGAAGAAAAGGATGTTTTTATTAAAGATTTATATGAAAGAAATTTGTAAATATTCTCTAGACTCATTTTCTTTTTTATTTTGCTATATCAGAACAATAAGAAGTTGATTAAAAATGAATTGTAAAAAAAACCGTCTTTTTAGTTCTAGACGGTTTTTTCTCAATTAAAATTCTAATTTTTCTTCTACCCAAGCAGCAACTTCATCAATTTTTAGTCTTATTTGTTCCATAGTATCTCTATCTCTAACTGTTACAGTCCCATCTTCTAAAGTATCGAAATCAATTGTTACACAATATGGAGTACCAATTTCATCTTCTCTTCTATAACGTTTTCCTATACTTCCTGCTTCATCATAATCACACATAAATTTCTTAGAAAGTTTTGTATAAACTTCTTCTGCTTTTTCTGATAATTTTTTAGAAAGAGGTAATACAGCTACTTTATATGGTGCTAATGCTGGATGTAAATGTAGAACTGTTCTTGTATCTCCATCTTCTAATTGTTCTTCTTCATAACTATCACATAAAAATGCTAGTGTTACTCTATCAGCTCCAACTGATGGCTCGATACAATATGGTATAAATTTTTCTCCTGTTTCTGGGTCTGTATATTGGAAATCTTCTTTTGAAACATTCATGTGACTCTTTAAGTCAAAGTCTGTTCTATCTGCAATTCCCCATAATTCTCCCCATCCAAATGGGAAAGCATATTCAATATCAGTTGTTCCATTACTGTAATGAGATAATTCTTCTGGAGTATGGTCTCTTAATCTGATATTTTCTTCTGTCATTCCTAAATTTAATAACCATTGCTTACAGAATTTTTTCCAGTAATCTTGCCATTCCAAATCAGTTCCTGGCTTACAGAAAAATTCTAATTCCATTTGTTCGAACTCTCTTGTTCTAAAAGTAAAGTTACCTGGTGTAATTTCATTTCTGAATGCTTTACCAATTTGTGCAATACCCATTGGTAATTTTTTTCTTGTTGTTCTCATTACATTCTTGAAGTTTACAAATATACCTTGTGCTGTTTCTGGTCTTAAATAAATTTCAGCTTTAGCATCTTCTGTTACTCCTTGGAATGTTTTGAACATTAGATTGAATTTTCTAATATCTGTAAAATTATGTGCTCCACAGTTTGGACAATTGATTTCATGTTCGTCCATATATGCTATCATTTTTTCGTCTGGCCATCCATCTACTATTTCCTCACATTTATTTTCATGCATCCATTCTTCAATCATTTTGTCAGCTCTATGTCTTGTTTTACATTCTTTACAATCAATTAATGGATCTGAAAATCCTCCAACATGTCCAGATGCTACCCATGTTGTTGGGTTCATTAAAATAGCGGCATCTAATCCTACATTATATGCATTTTCTTGAATGAATTTTCTCCTCCATGCTTCTTTTACATTGTTTTTTAATTCTACTCCTAAAGGACCATAATCCCAAGTATTTGCTAATCCTCCATAAATTTCTGATCCTGGATATACATATCCTCTGCTTTTGCATAGTGCTACTAACGTGTCCATTGACTTTACCATAAAAATTCCTCCTCTTTTTGATGATTTTGGGGACGGAGGAAAAAATCATCATTCTTATTTTTTTAGTTTTTGACTTTCGAAAATTCTTTTGATGATTTTTTCCTCCGTCCCCAAAATCATCAAAAAAACTTTCGAAACCTAGCATAAGCTAGGGACGAAAGTTTATATTTCCGCGTTTCCACCCTAATTCTTAAAATGTAATATTTTAAGCACCTTAATTTTAACATTACTCCAAAGCTCCCCATATGCATCCGCTATTGGTATTTCACCCTTCACCAATTCTCTAAGAACGAACTTATCATACTTTTTCTTCTTCACCGTAATTATTTAATTTCATATATTATATTATCTAATTAAAAAAAAGTCAATAATTTTCAAAAAAATATTGCTAATTTTCTTTTTTTGTGCTAAGATAATAAATGTACTTATCAATATAGGGGTATAGTGTCAATGGTAGCACATCGGTCTCCAAAACCGCCTGTGAGGGTTCGAGTCCTTCTACCCCTGCCAAGTTCATTTACAAAAGCTTAAAGCTACTCAGCTTGTAAGCTTTTTTCTATACACAAAATTTCAAATTTTATTTTAAGAGGTGATTTTATTTTTAAAAATCTAAAATTATTTTATATCTTTTCTTTTATTTTAATATTTTTGATACCTATTTTTTTTATCCCCTTATTTACTACAAACCATCTGTCTTTTTCCAGCAATAGTCATTCTGAGATTTTAGATATTAATCCAACCGGCTTTGTCTGGCCCATTCCCGGCTATACCAAAATAAGTTCTTCATTTGGGAAACGAGCCTCTCCCACTTCACGGTGCTTCTTCTTCACATTCTGGAATCGACATTCCTGCTCCCCCTGGCAGCAAATTTATTGCTGTTCATGATGGTGAAATTACTTTTAGAGAGTTTTTAGGAGCTGGTGGCTATACCATAACACTTTCTTTCGATAATTATAAAATAAGCTATTGTCACTCTGACCCTAACTGGATAGTATCTGTCGGTGACCAAATTAAACAAGGTCAGATAATCGGACAAGTTGGTCCTAAAAATGTTTACGGTGTAAAAGGAAATCAATATTTCGATTCAGAAGGAAAACCTACCAATGGTGCTACTACTGGACCTCATCTTCACCTAGGAATTCGTCTTGACGGAAAGTATGTAAATCCATTAAATTATTTCTAAAGGGATTTTAGGGACGTTCTTTAAAATCCCTTTTTTCAAAAAAATACACACAACAAATAAGTCAAAATAAAAAGAAGTGGGATTTTAAGGAACATCCCTAAAATCCCACTTACATATCATCATCATCATCTTCATCACAACCATGACAGTCATGACAACTTCCTGAACATCCTTGCCCACTTTCGCCGTCTTCTATTTCTCCTGACCAATCTAATTCTATAATGTTTTGACATTCAGGACATTCAATTTCTGTTTTATTTTCATCCACGTCTATAATAAATTCATAATTACAGTATGGACAAACAATTTCAAAGTCAAATCCATCTTCTGCATAAATATCTTTTTCTATGTTATCAATAACTTGTTGCATTTGCTCCATTTTGGCATTAATTTGATTTTGTTTATCTTCTAATTTTTGCATTTCAGCTGATTTATATTCAATAATATAATCCATTTGATCTACAATAACATCCACAAAAGAGACAAATCGCTTTTTGACGTATTCTAAATCTTCTTTATTTTTTATATTTTTTTCTATGTCGTCTAAAAAACTTTTATATTCGTTTTTTAAGTTTCCCATTTTGTCAGTCCTTTCTTAAATTCTTTCCATGTATTCACATGTTCTAGTATCGATTTTTAAAATATCTCCGATATTTACAAACAATGGAACTTGGATTTCTAAACCAGTTTCTAGTTTTGCTGGTTTTCCTGATGTTGTTGTTGTATTACCACTAAATCCTGGTTCTGTGTATGTAACTTCTAATTCAACAAATGTTGGTGGTTCTACTGCAAATGTATTTCCTTTGTAGGAAAGCATAGTTACTTCCATGTTTTCTTTTAAGTATTTTAAACAATCTCCTAATTGTTCTTCATTTAATGGCATTTGATCATATGTTTCATTATCCATGAAATAATATAATCCTCCATCATTGTATAAATATTGCATTACTTTTTTCTCGATTTCTGCTGCTGGATATTTTTCAGATGGGTTAAATGTTTTTTCTAATGTTGCTCCTGTAATAACATTTTTTAATTTTGTTCTTACAAATGCTGACCCCTTTCCTGGTTTTACGTGTTGGAATTCTACAATTCTATATACATTTCCTTCCATTTCAAATGTTGTTCCATTTCTAAAATCTCCTGCTGAGTATACTGATGCCATATTGTTTTCTCCTTTCAATTTTCATTTCTATTCTCTTATTTTATTTGCTTATCTATTTTACTACATTTTCCCAGAAAAATCAAGTATGACTAGATTATAATATAATTTTTCTCAGATTTGGTTAAATTTATACAACCAAATTTTGTAATTTGAACTGTATCTTCAATCCTAACACCAAATTTTCCTGGTATGTAAATTCCTGGTTCATTTGTAACAACCATATTTTCTCGCAATTGTGTATCAGAATTATAGCTTATATAAGGCGCTTCGTGAATATCCATTCCCACGCCATGACCTAAGCTATGAACTAAACTATAACCATGGAATTTAAAGTCATTTTCGACCATTTTAGCAAGACTTCTTGTGCTTGCCCCATCTTTATATTGTTCTCCCGTTTGTATCTGATTTTTTAATACTAAATCATAGACTAGTTTGATTTCCTCTGGCACTTCTCCGACAAAAAAAGTTCTTGTCATATCAGAACAATAACCATTTACTTTACATCCCATATCAATGGTAATAATGTCTTTGTCCTGTATTTTTCGTTCAGTTGGTACTGCATGTGGCTTAGAAGTATTTTCTCCTGAAGCTACAATCGTTTCAAAAGCTAAGCCATCTGTTCTTTGTTTATAATATTCCTCTATTTCATTTGCTATCTGCTTTTCTGTCATTCCTGGTTGGATGTATGATAAAATATATTTGAAGCAATTATCTGTTATTTCACAAGCTTTTTCTAAATTGCTAATTTCTTCTTCATCTTTTATCATTCTTTGCTTTTCTATCATATGCTCTGTTTCTACAAAATTATGAATTTTAAATTTTCTTATATATTCTTTGTATTTAGCATACGAAATATCATGTTCTTCAAATCCTACATTTTCGCAGAACAAGAAGAAATTCTCATAGTCATCTTTTGACACATCATGAACGTCATATACAATGATTTCATCAAACAATGTTAATATACTATGTACTTGTTCAATATAACGCGCATCTGTAATATAGATATTTTCTTTTCTCGTCAAAAGAAAAATACCTTCTGCTTCAATATTTGTTAAATAACGTATATTTACTGGATTCGTTAATATCAATCCTTGCAAATCTAAGCTCGCCATTTTATTTCTTAACCACTGTAATTTAGCGTTCATTGCATCCTCCTTCTTTATTTTCTAATTTATGCCTGATACATTCCTAATGTAAAAATCTGCATCAACACCATTTTTATTTGTTCAAATGGTACATACATACTAATAAAAGTCGCTATCACGATAAAAGGTCCAAATGGTATGTATTCATCTGATTTTTTTATTTTCGTTGCTAGTAAAACAATGCTAAGTACTGCTCCTATTAAAAAGGAAACTAATGTTATAATAATAATGTTGGATAATCCGAAATATAACCCTAATGCTCCCATCAATTTGACATCACCGAATCCCATTGCTTCTTTTCCATAGAAAAGACCTCCCAATAGAGTTATAGCTAAGAAAATTCCGCCTCCTGCAAGCATTCCCAACAACATATTAATCGTAATAGCTACATTGGATAAACCATATAAAAAGGCAAATACAAAACCTAGTTCAAAAATAGTTAGATTTAAGCGATTTGGTATAATTTGCAATTTAAAGTCAATCACACATGCTGCTAATAACATTGGTGTTAATAATAAGAATTTTATTAAGTCCAAATTGGCTATCAGTGTATCTTTAATACCATAAGTATACAGTAATGTTACATAAATTACTGATGTTATTACCATTAATATATAGTTTGGCTTAAACGTCATTTTATATTCATTTATAATATCTTTTGAAATGACACTTTTGTATTCTGGTAATCTTTTATTGGTCCAGTCTACTAACTGTCCCACCACTAATCCTAAAATTGCTACAATTACATAATAAACAATATGTACATCATTAAAATACATTTTATTTCTCCTTTGTTTTCTTTTTATATTTCTCTTTTATTTTATTCTCTAATGGTCTCTTCCATGCTGTATACCAAAAATCTTTTTTATCAATTGGGTCAACTAAAATGGTATACATTTTACATCGATTTCCCCCTATAATGTCTGTAAAAATTTGGTCTCCAACAACACCAATGTTTTCTGGCTCTTCTTGCAATTCTTGTTGTACTTTCAAAAATCCTGATTTAAATGGCTTTTGTGCTAAATTTCGATAATTTATTTCTAATTTATTAGCCACTTCTTCTACTTTTTCTTTATGATTTGTATTGGATAATATATAAAGTTTAACTCCTTGTTTTTTCAAGTCTTTGGCCCAGTAAATTACACTTTCTTTCATGGTTCTGTTATAATCAATTAAGGTATTATCTACATCCAATATAAGTGCCTTTATCTTATTTTCTCGTAAAAAAGAAATTGTAATTTGCTCTACTTTTTCAAAATATTGATTGGGATATAATATCATGTTTTCCTCCAGTCACCAAAATTCAAGTATATCTTATCAATTTGCTAATAGTTTGTCAAGAATAATATAAGATTTCGGGATAAACCAAATAAATGTGCAAAAGGAAACGTCCCCAATTGCACATTATTTGCAAAATCTGTGTCTGCCAATTGTTACTGTCATTGGTCTTGACCAAATCCATTTGTTGGTTGCGGTAGAAGGATTAAAGTAATAGATGGCTCCATAGCTTGGGTCCCAGCCATTGATAGCATCTTGTGCTGCTTTTTTGGCTGTTGCATCTGGCGCTAGATTGATTTGTCCATCTCTTACTGCATCAAATGCTCCAGATTGATAAATAACACCTGACATACTGTTAGGGAAGGAACTACTTTTTACTCGATTCATGACAACAGCTCCCACTGCGACTTGTCCAGTGTAAGGTTCTCCTCTAGCTTCTCCATAGATAAGTTTTGCTAATAAATTAACATTACTTGAATTGCTAGAACTAGACCCCGAAGATGTTGAACCAGAATTATAAATCCCCATTGCTTTTAAAGTAGCTGGTCCTGCAATTCCATCTTGCGTTAATCCATTTTTTCTTTGAAAATATTTAACGGCATTTACGGTTTGTGTTCCATAGATTCCATCTACATTTCCATTATAATATCCCCATCTTTTCAGTTTTGTTTGAATTTGGGTTACTTCACTTCCTCTTGAGCCATATTTTGATAATACTTCTACCGAATTGTTTTGAGAAAGCATTCGTAAAATAATAATAGCTATTATTATTGATAATATAATCCCAATTAAAATTATTTTCTTTTTATTTTTTAACATAAAATCACCTTAATTAAAAATTTTCTTTTTACTATTTTTATCTTTAAGGTGTTTTATTATACATTTTTGGAAATTTTATTTTTTATTTACTACAATATTTACAAAGAATTGTTTCTAATCCTAGTTGCAAATCCATTAATCCATTTTTATATTCATAATCTAGGTCTCTTAAATCTTGTAAAATTCCTTGTAATTCTTTTTCTGCAAAATAGTTTGCTTGTGTTTTATATTTGTTAACTAAAAAAGTCTGATTTGGCTTTAAATTTAAACTACTTATGATATCTTTCTTATATTTCAAAGAAAGTTTTACCAAATATAATTTTTTAAAATGATTGTATAATGTAATTAAAATTTTTTGTATTGGCTCTTTGGCATAAATCAAGTTTTGTAAAACTTGTAATGCTTTTGCAATTTCTTTTTTTCCTAAACTATCTGTTAAGTCAAAAATAACACTTTCTAATTTTTTAGTTGCTAGCTGGTCAATATCCTCTTTGTGTATCTTTCCGCCTTCTCCTGCATATTCAATCAATTTACGAATTTCATTAATTAAATCTTGCATATTCGTTCCACAACATTCAATAAAATATCGCATCGTTGCCTCTTCAATTTGCACTTTATAAGCATTGCATATTGCCTTCATTCTTTTTTCAATCTGAATTGGTTTTTGATAATCAAATTTGCATACTACGCCCAACTGTTCTATCGTTGTATACAATTCTTGCTTTGCATCCGCTTCTTCCTCTACAAACACTAAAACTACACTATCTTTTACAAGATTACTATTTTCTTTTAAATACGTAACTATTTTTGCTTTTAATTGGGCTAATTCTGCATTTTTTCTTTTCCCCTCTTTTTTTAACAAACCTGTATTTCTAGCAATAATTAATTTTCTCTCATAACCAAAACTAGGCGTCTCTATATTGGCTATTAACTCATTACAATTTGTTTCATCTATATTAATATAATTAATTCCCTTAATTGCCTCACCAAACAAATTTCTAATTTTTTTTAGGGATGATTCTAGCAAAAAAAGTTCTTCCCCATACAAAAGATAGAAACTTCGTAATTCACCATTTTTTTTTTTTTTTTCTAAATTTTCAATTGATAACATCCTTTTTCTCCTACTGGGATTAAAGGAACGTCCCTTAAAATCCCTGTTTTTATGAATTATGGGAATACCGCTGTTTTTCTATTTATAATAAAAATGTAAATTAAAATAAAAGTTTTGATTGAAAGTAATTGAATTAGAAATTCTTAATTCATAATATGGAAAGTGTTCATGCTTGACATGGAAGGGTGCCATATTATGAATTTAGAATTTCTATGAAAATTAGCTTGAACGATAAACTTTTATTTTAATTTATTATTTTTTATTATAATTTAAAAAGGGGTCCCTTAATCCTAGAAAGAGGGATTTTAAGAAACGTCCCTCTAATCCCTTTTACTTTCTTAAGATAATTCGAAATACTTCCGCTACACTCCAAGCTTGATTTATGGTTCCTTTTGGTAATTGTGGTTTTACGGAGTCATATAATTCTGCAATTCCTCCCATACAACCATTATCAAAAAGTTCCTTTTGGAAAGTTTTCGTTGTTTTTTCAATAAATTTTTCCAATTTTTCTTCCCATATTTTCTTTTGGGTTGTATTTTTTGTTTCTTTCAAACTGTTTTTTAAACTGTTATAATACAATCCTAATAGCCATGGCCAAGTAATTCCTTGATGATAACTAGTATCTCTTTTTTCTGGATTTCCTTCGTATACTTCTACGTATTTTTCTTCTCCTCTTGCTAATGTCTTTAATCCATAAGCATTCAATAACTTTTTCTCTACCGTTTCTAACATCTGATTTGCTTCTGCTGAATTAGGCTCTAAAATCGGATACGTTAAGCTTAAAGCAAATAATTGGTTTGGTCTTATTTTATCATCACCTAATACATCATATAAACAACCTTTTTCTTCGTTATAAAATTTTTCTTGGAAAGCTGTTTTACATTTTTCTGCTATTTCTTTGTATTTTTTAGCTAAAAGTGGATGCTTGAATTTTTTGGATAATTCTACCATAATGCTGTTAGCATTGTACCACAAACTATTAACTTCCACTGCTTTTCCATTTCTTGGAGTCACAGCTATTCCATTGTACTTAGCATCCATCCATGTGTTTTGCGTTTGCTCTGTTCCGGAAACCATTAATCCGTCTGAATCTAAATAAATATTATTATCGTCAACATCAATTCCTTGGCAATAATTCTCTATAATATCTTGTAAAACAGGATATAGTTTTTCTTTTACAAATTCATAATCTCCTGTATATTGAATGTATTTTTGTACTTGTTCAAATAACAATAAGGATGCATCTACACTATTGTATAACGGTCTATTATCATAACCTGAATATCCATTAGGAACTAATCCATATTTGACATCACGAATCATAGTTAATAATACTTCTTTTGCTATTTCAAATCTTTTGGGGATTAATAAAATTCCTTCAAAAGCAATTAAAGTATCTCTTCCCCAATCCAAAAACCATGGATATCCTGCCATAATCGTATGCAAATTAAAAGATTGACGATATACCACGAAATTGTCTGCTGCCATTAAATACGTTTTGATTAAATCATCTCTTTCTACTTCTTTTGGCGTCTTATTTGGTTTTCGATTATCAATTAACAAAGATTCATTAAAAATTTCTCCTAATCGTATAATTTCATTATTAATAAATCTTCTAACACTTTTTTGTTCTATATTTTCTTCTAAAGAACAAACAAAGAAAATTTCTTTTTCTGTTTTGGCTGGTATTTGTACTTCATAAACTCCTGGTACAGCATGATTTTCTTCTGGATAAAATCCTCTTTTTTCTTCTTCTATATAAAACATGTTTGAAAAAGTATCATTTTGATGTTCGATATATTCTCCTTCTGACAAATTCATATAAATCGGAGTTTGTGAATTTCCATCCACTACCAATTTGACTTTCGTCTTATTCACCGTTTGTTGCATAGCAAAATAATGTCCTGTATTCATTTGATGAAAATCTCTAAAATTAACAACTGGTGCTAGTGTCAATTTAGCTTTTGTTCCTTCATTTTTAACTTTATAAAATACACCTACTGTATTATGACCATATTCCATACATATCATTTTGGTTATTTCCACTTTTCCTACTTTGTATTTAAAAATAGGAATATAATCTCTTCTGAATTCTTCTTGATATTCATAGCCATGAGAAACATAAGATTTGCATAGATTGGTATATAAATCATACTTTTTATTTCTTATTTCTATACTTTCATCCAATTTCGATAACACTAAAAATCTTCTCGCTGGTGGTGTTAATGGTGCAATTAATAATCCATGATATTTTCTAGTATTGGCTCCGAATCACAGTAGATGAGCTAAATCCTCCTATTCCATTGGTAATTAACCATTCCTTCTTTAGTCCTTCTTCTAGGTTTAATTTTTCCTTCGTTATTTTCATCTTTATTTTCTTCCTTTCATACCTCTAGCACTCTTTGGTTTCGTATTTCCTTCTTGCTTTTTATTGGTTGTTCTTCTTTTTGTTTTTTTAGTTTGCTCCCTTTGTGATTTGATTCTTGCTTTTTCATCTGCTTCACGAATGGATGCTATTCTATCACTATATTTGTTACTAAACTTACTTTTACTTTTTAAAGCCTTAATATGGTTTCCATTTGCTTCTTTTTGTTTTCTATGTTTGGTTGCTTTTTTTATTTTATTAATTCTTTTTTCTTCTCTCAATTTTGTATTTAACATCAAATATTGTGGATCATTTTGTTTGTCTTGATATTTTAAGTCATCACAGATAAGTTCAATAATCGATGATGCTACAAAGCTTGGGTCATGTCTGATATGTCCATTTACTACCATCGATAAATTTCTTTGCAAAAATCTAATTCCCTTCACTTTATCAATATCTTGCTCTACTAAATCTTGTCCTTCTGTATTATATTTCTTAATAAATTCTGGTATAATTTCTCCTGTATCATAAATACAATAATCAACAATTCCATTTCCACAATGTTCTATAATCGCATTTAAATGGTCTGATACACTATAATCATCGGTTTGTCCTGGTTCTGTCATAATATTACTAATATATACCTTAATTGCTCCACTTTCTTTAATTGCCTTGGCAACTCCATTCACTAATAAATTTGGAATTACATTGGTATATAAACTTCCTGGTCCAATGATAATACAATCTGCCTTTTTAATTGCTTCTACTACTCCTGGCGCTGGTCTGCAATTGGATGGATTTAAGAAAATACGGTTTATTTTTGTTATCTTTTCTGATACTACTTCTGGAATTCTAGATTTTTCTTCCACCATATAACCATTTGCTAATTCTGCTACAATCTTCATTTCATCTAATGTCACTGGTATAACTTTTCCTACCATTTTTAAAATTTGATTGCTTTTTATAATGGAATCTTCAAAATTTCCATTTACTTCTTTCATGGCTGAAAAATAAATATCAGAAAAACTAAGACCTCTTAATTTTCCTTTTTTAAATTCATAGTTTAATAATTTACTCATTTCCGCTTCTTTAGAAGCAAGTGAAATCATACTATCTTTTACATCACCTAGTGGCAACATTTCTAATTCTCGCCTTGAATTGGAAACTCCTTCCCCATAATCTGATATGGTTACAATTGCTGTTAAATTACTCGTATAATTTTTCAATCCAGAAAGTACGGTATTTAATCCTGTTCCTCCTCCAATTACTACGATGTTTGGTCCTTGGTCATATACCGTTTTATTAAAGATTAGAGATTTTACATTTACATTTTTTTTATTTTCCATTCGTTCATCTGTGGATTCAATTAAAATTTCTAGTGTTCTTTTGTTTAGGAAAATCAATCCTAATACAATCGATATAAAACCAAATACAAATATAACAACTACTTTTCCCACTTCTTCAAATGAAATTTCTTTCATAACTAATATTTTAGCTAATCCATAACATGCTAATAAAATTCCTATTAAAGTTAAAAACATCCATCTTTTCATTTTGCTACTTGACTTAAACCACTGCATAAAACCCTTCATTTTTCTATTTCCTTCCTTTTGTCCTTGTTTTGGGATTCCCCTATTATTTCAATTTCTAATTCTATTTTCTTTTGAAATTTTTGATAAACTATATTTTGAATGTATTTTATTAATTCCAAAACTTCTTCTGCTGTTGCTTTTCCTTTATTAATCACAAAACCACTATGTTTTTCTGATACTTCGGCATCTCCAATGGCATATCCTTTTAATCCAGCTTCATCAATTAGTTTAGCCGTTATAAAATCAGCTCCCCTTTTAAATGTACTTCCTGCACTTGGATATTCAATTGGTTGTTTTTCTTTTCGATAGGTTGCATATTCTTCCATTTTTGCCTTTATTTCTTCTTTTTTTCCTTTTTGCAATTCTAAAATTGCTTCTGTAATAATATATTTTTCCTTTTTAAAAAGACTGGTTCTATAATCAAATTCTAATTCCTCTTTTGTAAATATTTTTTCATTTCCTTGGTAATCCATACATTTTACTGTTTTCACAATGTCTTTTATTTCTTTTCCATGAGCCCCTGCATTCATTCGAATGGCTCCTCCTAATGTTCCTGGTATTCCTGATAGTTCTTCGAATCCTGTTAATTCTCTTTGATAGGCTATCTGTGCTAGTTTTCCTAACTTTTCCCCTGCTCCTACCGTAATTTGTATCGATTTTTCCTTTTCTTGGATTTCTATTTTTTCTATTTTTATCATTAAAGTAATTCCTTGAATGCCTCCATCTAAAACCAATAAATTACTTCCATTTCCTATAACAGTTACTGGTATATTATTATCCTCGACTACTTTTAAAATTTCTTTTAATTCTTGTGATGTCTTCACTTTAATTAAACACTCTGCTGCTCCTCCGATTTTAAATGTAGTATGTTTTTTCATTGGTTCTTGATAAAATATTTGCTCTTCTGTTAGGTCTAATTTTTCTATGATTTTTTTTATATCCAAGAAATCACTTCCTCTTAATTTTATTCTAAATTATCTTATGCGTATTTTACTATAAAATGATGAAAAAAGCAAGGTATGAAAAACTATAAATAAAATCGCCTTAAATTTATTTCTAAATTCAAAGCGATTTTTATCTTTAACATTTTCTATATGGATGGTTAGTTCCGTGCCTGTCCCAAAACTAACCACTGATGGCTACTTCGGTGCCTGTCCCAGAACTAACCAAAACTAACCATAGCCATTATACTCCCGAACCAGCTACAATACATGCTCTACCATAGTAAGCATTAGTATACATACCAGCTCCTACACAGTCTCCATGATAACCTGTCCAACTATGTGGTCCACACCATGTTGAATACATCCATCCACCAGAGCTAGTCACTAGTAAATGCTGATGCCCACAATTATAAGAAGTACCCCAAAAGCCAAACAAACTAGAACCTCCGCTACGAGCAAAAGCACAATCTCCATAAGGTGCTCCACCATATCCGTAGACATGCATGGTATAAATAATTCGAATCTGTACTTCCCTGCCATCCATTTGTTTCTGCCATGGCATCTCCATTTTTTGAATTACTTCCGTTCCCTGTTCCATAGTTATCCCAATATCTTGCTTTAGCTACTTGCATAGCCCATACTAATGTATTACTTGGTCCTGATGCGGTCCATTCTCCATTAAGTTTAACTTGTATTCCTGTCTGATTTCCTGTTGTTGTTTGTCCAGTTGCTATCTTATTAGGATTTCCATAAGCTGATGCTGATAGAAGTACTACTGCTCCATATTCTGTATTTTTTTGAAAGTGAATGTCAAAATTTTTATTGGAACTTGTTAAATCTGTATCACTTATCGTATCTGTTAATCCTAATCCTTTTCCTGCTTCTTGCATCTTTCTTGTATAGTAAATCCAATCGTTTACATTTGCTGTAATTCCTGTGGTTGTATTAGATTGCAAAATATCATTTCCATTGCTTATTTGATATTTCGACATCCAAAATCCTGGTAATTGTTTCTTCGTGCTATCTCCCCAAGTAAATGCTTCTGGTATTTTGTAGCCTACTTTCGTTTGTGTTTCGATTCCACTGATTAATTTTACATTGGTTCTATTCTTTACTGTATCCAGACTATATTGGTATCTTGGTATCCATGTAAAATAGCTTGTAAAAGTTGCTCCTGTTATCTTTCCATTGGCTACTGTTCCATCGGTTACTACAATATTCGCCCATTTTCTCGAACTATAATCATACCAATCTTTTGGCGTATTACTTCCATCGTTTTTGACTTTATCTCCTACTTTCATGTTATTTCCATTTTCGTCATAAGTTACATAATAGGTCATATTTTCACTAAATCCTTTTAAAACTGGTGCATTTGCTCCTACTGTTTCTACTTTTTGGGTCACTGCTGCTATATAAGCATTGGTATTAGCATTTCGTGCAATAATATTAACAGTATAAGATTTATTGGGCTCTAATCCTGTATACACATAGTTTTCATTTTTATCCTTTCCTTCGTGTACTTTCTTTCCATTGAGATAATATTCAAACTTTAAGCTTCCTGTTATCGATGCTCCTGCTATATTTTTAACTCTTATTACATCAGCTCCTGCTGAAATTTCTGCTGTCATTTTTGGATTCGTATCATCTGTAACTTGATATTTAGTCGCCCAATATCCTTTTAGTTGTGTTTTCCCATTGTCTCCCCAAGTAAATGCTTCTGGTATTTTGTAACCTGATTCTGTTTGTGTTCCCGTTCCTTTAATAAATCTTACATATGACCTTTTACTTACTTCGTCTAATGTATATTGATATCTTGGTACCCATGTTAAATAGGTTTCTAAACTATTATCCCTTACAACAATATTCGCCCAACTCCTGATTCCATAGTCATACCATTCTGTTGGTGGATTTTGGCTGATTGGTACTTCGTTGTGCTCCACTCCATTTTCATCCCAATATACATAGAATGTAATATCTTTATCAAATCCTGTTAAGTCTGGTTCATTTACATCAGCTACCTCATAGAATTTCGTCATACTACCTATGATTTGTCCCTTTGCATCTAATAAGCTTACATTGATAGTTTTATTTCCTTTTGTTAAATCCCTTATTGTATAATTTTCTGGTTTATCACTTGTATATAGTATTTTTCCGTTTAAAGCATATTGATATTTTGCAATTCCTTTTGTCGTATTGGTTTTGATATCTTTTATCGTTATAGTTGATGGCGTTGCAGTTGTTGCAAAGTCTATTATATATTCATCGGTTTCTTTTAATTCTGATAATTGGTATTTAGACGCCCAATATCCTGGCAATTGTGTTTTTCCATCATCTCCCCAAGTAAAGGCCTCTGGTAATTGATAGCCTCTCTTTTGCAAAGTTTCCCAATTTGTTACTTTATCATTTTCTGCATTGATATAATTGTTATTCAAATCTACAAATTTTACATCCATTCTTTCATTTTCATCTTTTTTATAGACAAATCTTGGAATCCATACATAATAATTTTCTAATCCGTCACTTTCTACATGTAAATTAGCCCATTGATTGTTTTTGTAGTCATACCAGTCATCTTCTGGCGCTTTAATAATCCAAGTCCCTGGTACTAAATTTCCATCTTTTTCTTTGATATATCTGGTTTTTTCTTTTACAAATCCTGTATCTAGCTTAGGCGTACATAAATAAACTCCGTTTAATATTTTTATAATCTCCATCCACTACTTTAGTATCTGCTCTTCCTTTATATTCCCATATCTTAATTCCGATTTCTCTACACCATTGCACTTGTTTTTGATTATTTTCTATGGAACTTTTAGAAACATAGTATAATTCTCCTTCAAACCCCATTGTAAACTTTTCTTCTTTTTCTGTTACTTCATTTAAGAGTTTTCTGATGTCTCTAATTAGTCCGGTATCCATCTCTATTTCTTCGTCTGCTATGATATCATAAATAATGTCTCCTCCTGTAAATAGCTGTTTGATATCTGTATTTCCTAATTTCTCTGCCACACAATCTGCTACATACAGTTTCCATTGTTCTGCTATGGCTGACATTTTATGTTTAAATTTTGCTTCTTCGGTTTTTGCCATAATCCCATTTTTTCCTAAAAATGCATAAGCAGTTACTCCTGCTAAAAGTAAAAGAACAATGATAATGATTACTAGGGCTATTAAGGTGATTCCTGATACATTATTTTTCTTTTTCACTTTCATCTTTTCCTTTTCTTGAATTTTTTAATCTAATATATAAGTTGCTATTTATTTATACTCCTGCTCCTACTACAACACACGCTCTGCCATGGTAAGTTTTAGTATATAACCCAGCACCTACACACTCGTCATGGTAGCCAGGCCAACTATGATGTGCACACCATGTAGAATATTGCCACCCACCGTAACTATCAACTAGTAGATGTTGGTGCCCACAATTATAAGCTGTCCCCCAAAAACCAAACAAACTAGAACCTCCACTACGAACAAAAGCACAGTCTCCAAAACTAGCTCCTGAAGTATATCCGAAGACAATAATGATAAAGATAATTCGAATCTGTACTTCCCTGCCATCCATTTGTTTCAAT
>CARUQW010000005.1:37630-41088 GCA_949077355.1 uncultured Clostridia bacterium
ATCTCCTTTTTTTGAATTGCTTCCATTTCCATCACCATAGTTGTTCCAATATCTTGCTTTACTCTTTTTCATATTTTCTACTAAGGTACTATTAGGTCCTGCTGCCGTCCACTCACCATTTAGTTTAACTTGTATTCCTGAAACATTTCCTGTTGTTGTTTGTCCATCTGCTATCTTATTTGGGTTTCCATAGGATGATGCAGACAAAATGGCTATTGCTCCATATTCTGTATTTTTTTGAAAATGAACATCAAAATTTTTATTTGCACTTGTTAAATCTGTATCACTTATTTTATCGGTTAATCCTAATCCTCCTCCTGGTTCTTGCATTTTTCTTGTATAATATACCCAGTCATTTAAATTCGCTGTTATTCCTGCTGTGCCATTTGCTTGCAAGGCTGCTTCTACTTTCGTTGATAGGCTCAAAATTCCTACTATCATAATCATAAAAATTGTAATTGACATTTTTCTTCTTTTGCTCATTTTTTTCTCTCCCTTTCGACTTTATTTTCATGTTTATTTTATTTTCTGTAAGCAAATTATGTCAATGTGTTATAAGCACAATAAAAAACGTATCAAATCTATCTCTAAATTTAATACGTTTCTTATTTTTTTATGGTTAATGGTTAGTTCGGTGCCTGTCCCAAAAGTGACCATTAATTATATTCCTGCACCTGACACAATACATGCTCTACCATACCATCCATTTGTATACTTTCCTGGAAGGCAAGTACCTCCATTACTTTGCTGTCCACCATGATAACGACAATTTGAATAAGTATATGACCTCCAATATTCTCCATACCATGAGCTTCCATTAAAACTAAAATAGGAGTTTCCTGTACCACGAGCAAATGCGCAATCTGCAGTGCCTTTTTCCTGGCTTGCACATATATGAGACATCCAAGCATTTCCAGTACTTCCATGCCATCCATTTGTCTCTGCCATCGCATCTCCAATTTTGCTATTGCTTCCATTTCCACCGCCATAATTGTCCCAATATCTTGCTTTACCTACTTGCATAGACCACACTGCTGTATTACTTGCTGCCGCTGCTGTCCATTCTCCATTAAGCTTAACTTGTATTCCTGATTGATTTCCTGTTGTCGTTTGTCCATCTGTTATCACTTTAGGATTTCCATAAGCTGATGCTGATAGAAGTGCTACTGCTCCATATTCTGTATTTTTTTGAAAATGAATATCAAAATTCTTATTGGAACTTGACAAATTTGTATCACTTATCGTATCTGTTAATCCTAATCCTTTTCCTGCTTCTTGCATCTTTCTTGTATAATACATCCAATCACTTACATTAGCAGTTATTCCTGATGTTGTATTAGATTGCAAAATATCATTTGCATTACTTACTTGGTACTTAGCCATCCAAAATCCTGGTATTTGTTTCTTCGTACTATCTCCCCATGAAAATGCTTCTGGTATTTGATATCCTGCTTGTGTTGTTGTTCCTACTCCACTCATTAGTTTCACATTTGTTCTACTATTTACGGTATCCAAACTATATTGATACCTTGGTATCCACGTAAAATAGCTTGTAAAAGTTGCTCCTGTTATCGCTCCATTGGATACTGTTCCATCGGTTACTACAATGTTAGCCCATTTTCGAATACTGTAATCATACCAACCTTTTGGTGCATTACTTACATCGTTCTTTATTTTATCTCCTACTTTCATGTTATTTCCATTTTCGTCATATGTCACGTAGTAAGTCATATTTTCATTAAATCCTTTTAAGACTGGTGCATTTCCTCCTATCGTTTCTACTTTTTGGGTTACTGCTGCTAAATAAGCATTGGTATTAGCATTTCGTGCTATAATCGTTACTGTATAAGTTTTATTTCCTTCCAATCCTGTATAAACATAATTTTCATTTTTATCGGTTCCTTCGTGCACTTTTTTTCCATTCAGATAATACTCAAACTTCAAGCTTCCTGTTATCGATGCTCCTGCTATATTCTTAACTCTTATTACATCTGCTCCTGCTGAGATTTCTGCTGTCATTCTTGGGTTCTTATCGTCTGTAACTTGATATTTAGTTGCCCAATATCCTTTTAATTGCGTACTTCCTGTATCTCCCCAAGTAAAAGCTTCTGGTATTTGGTATCCAGGTTCTGTTTGGGTTCCTGTTCCTTTGATAAATCTTACATAAGACCTTTTGCTTACATTATCTAATGTATATTGATACCTTGGTACCCATGTTAAATAGGTTTCTAAATTATTATCTCTTACGACAATATTCGCCCAACTTCTGATTCCATAATCATACCATTCTGTTGGTGGATTTTGACTAATTGGTATTTCATTATGTTCGATTCCATTTTCATCCCAATACACATAGAATGTAATATCTTTATCAAATCCTGTTAAATCTGGTTCATTTACATCAGCTACCTCATAGAATTTCGTCATACTTCCTATGATTTGTCCATCTGCATCTAACAAGCTTACATTAATCGTTTTATTTCCTTTTGTTAAATCCCTTATTGTATAGTTTTCTGGTTTATCACTTGTGTATAATATTTTTCCATTTAAGGCATATTGATATTTTGCAATTCCTTTTGTCGTATTGATTGTAATGTCTTTTATCGTTATAGTTGATGGTGTTGCTGTTGTTCCAAAGTCTACGATATATTTATCGGTTTCCTTTAATTCTGATAATTGATATTTTGACGCCCAATAGCCTGGTAATTGTGTTTTTCCATCATCCCCCCAAGTAAAGGCTTCTGGTAATTGATATCCTCTTTTTTGTAAAGTTTCCCAATTGGTTACTTTATTATCATCTGCATTGATATAATTGTTATTCAAATCTACAAATTTTACATCCATTCTTTCATTTTCATCTTTTTTATAGACAAATCTTGGAATCCATACATAATAATTTTCTAATCCGTCACTTTCTACATGTAAATTAGCCCATTGATTGTTTTTGTAGTCATACCAGTCATCTTCTGGCGCTTTAATAATCCAAGTCCCTGGTACTAAATTTCCATCTTTTTCTTTGATATATCTCGTTTTTTCTCTTACAAATCCTACATCTAATTTAGGTGTACATAGATAGACTCCGTTTGATATTTTTATAGTCTCCATTGACTACTTTTGTGTCGGCTCTTCCTTTATATTCCCATATTTTAATTCCAATTTCTTTACACCATTGTACTTGTTGTGCATTGTTTTCTATCGTATTTCTGGAAACGTAGTATAACTCTCCTTCAAATGCCATCGTAAATTTTTCTTCTACTTCTGTTACTTCATTTAGAAGTTTTCTAATGTCTCTGATTAGCCCTACATCCATTTCGATTTCTTCATCTGCTATAATGTCATAAATAATACCTTCTCCTACCGTTCCTGCAAATAGCTGCTTAATATCCGTTTGTCCCAAGTCTTCTGCCACACAATCTGCTACATACAGTTTCCATTGTTCGGCTATGGCTGACATTTTG
>CARUQW010000006.1 GCA_949077355.1 uncultured Clostridia bacterium
TACCGATTATTATGGATATATAGAGAAAAGGCTTGATTTCAAGCCTTTTTTACTTTTCATATTTGTATTTGTGTATATTTTGTGTATATTAGATAGGGTTTCAATAGGTTTTTATGCTCGTTTTTCGAACAAAATTAGATTATTATAATTATCATATTTTACCAGTTTTAATGCTTCGATTTTTTCTTCTATTGAGATATGAGTATAGACATCATCTCCAACATCTTCATTGCTATGACCTATAATGGAATTTATAATAATATCTCGTATGTTTAGTTTTTTTAACTCTGTACGTAGAGTATGTCGTGCGTCATGTGCTGTATGATTTGAGACTTCTGGGTGTAAATCCCTAAAATTATGTTGATAATGCCATAAGTAATAGCAATAATCAACTTTACTTCCATTAGGTTGAGTAAATAGAAATTCGTTATCAGGATTATAATATTTTTCCCAAAGATGTTTTACTGCTGGATGAATAGGGATTTCTCTGTTTATTCCTGCTTCGGTCTTTAAGCCACCAATAAAATAATTATCATTAAGAAAGATATTTTCCGTATAGACAGAAAGAAGTTCATCTGCTCGACAGCCAGAGTAAAGTAGCATAAGCCAAAAGTCTCTAATGAATACTTCCCTTTCTTGTTTACGCTCTATCTGTTTTTTACCTGTACTCTTTGGTGTAAAATTCCATAAGTATTTAATCTGTTCATAGCTGAATAGTTTTTCTTTTTCTATCTTTTTGTCCTTTGCTTTCTTTATATCTTTTCTATTTGTTGTATTTACACTAATAAATTGAGCATATCCTTTTTCAATTATATCCTCTTCTAATGCAAATTTATCAAGGTTCAAAAACAAATTAACCATTTGTCTTTGAGATGATGCTCCTTTTTTACATTCTTTTAGATGTTTATTAAAATCGGATGCTCGTAATTCCTTATATACTTTATCATGCAATTCCTTAGAATTATTAAATGCAGTTTTCATTCCTAAGCAATAACACCTTCCGAAAGGTTTATTCTTTGGTCGTATATGATACTTTCTTTCAATTTGTTCTTCTTCTGGAGTAAGCATTTTTTCTTCTTTGAATTTCTCATAGAGTTGCTTAAAAGTATAATTTTCTCTTTTTATATGCTCTTCTAGTTTCTTTTGTGGATTTTCAACAGGAACTAAGGGATAGGGATGTTTTGGGAATGTTACAATTTTGTTATACTTTTCTTCTTCAATGTAAAGAGAGTAAGGTTGTTTATGATAATTTTCGAGGCATACTAGAGCATCTAGTTCTGTTTCGAAGCAATCTATAAAATGAAATATATTTTTTCCATTAAAGTCTTTTCCTATTGTAATTCTGGCTCCCCAAGAATTATAACGATTATCTCCTAGATACACAGCTGTACCCATTCCATTTTTTCTTCTTTTTCTTTCTTTCATAATAAAGACCTTCTTTCTTTAATTTATTATCTAAATCACTTGAAAAAAGGTTTTTTTATGCTATAATAAATAACATAAAGAGACCTTGTTTCAAGGTATTCTTTGTGGGAAAAGATTTGTGTGTTAGACTGCAATCAAACTTACACAATCTTTTCTTTTTTATTTATAGTAAAACAAAAACAATCGTTTTGTCAATACTAACATTTTATAAACATATTTTCTAATTGTTCATATAGAGTAGTAAATTTTTTCAGACTTTCAAGAGTCATATATCTTGAATATTTATCAATCTCATTTGAAAATTCATAAACTTTATTTTGTTTTGCTTTTACGGTTTTATAAGCATTGATTTTCTCTAAAGTATCATTGTAATACCTATCTAAAAAATCATTGACTGTAAAAACTTCTTTTTCTTGCAATTCTCTTTTCAAAGCACTTGGCTTCTTGCCACTAAAAGATAACTTTCTTTCAATAGGGATAAGTTCATTCAAAATACTGATGGATAGTAAATATCTTTCAAAAAATACTTTAGGTGTTTTTGTTGTATTTATTAAATCTCCGCTTTCCTTCAAAATTTTCAAAACTCTTTCTATAGAAGACTTATTATAGGTTCTATTTCGTAGATAGACATATTCGTTACTTAAATAATTAAAGTCAAAACCATTACGAGGAGTTGATTTAACTGTAACATTAACTTGATTATTAAAAAGGCTACTAAAAAATCCCATATTATTTTCCTTTAACTATTCATTTCAAATTTTCCTATATATTTTCCGAGTATCTTAATTTCAGTATCTTTTGCATAGACTTGAGTTGTAAAATTAGGGTCATTTGACATTGGTTCAAGTATTATTAAATCATTTTGTCTAGTAAATTTTTTCAAAGTTGCATCATAACTATTTACAAGAACAACTGCTATTTCGCCATTTTCTACAATATCCTGTTTTCTTATTAACGCATAAGCACCGTTTCTAATAAGTTTATTCATGCTTTCGCCATTAACTCGTAAGAAAAAGCATTCTTCTGGATCTACAATATTCATCAAGTTAGGGTCAATAGGTAAGTATCCTTCTAAGCATTCCTCAGCCCAGTTAGGTTGTCCAGCGGAGATTTGTCCATAGACAGGTATATTATAAAGAGTAGAACTGATTTGTGTATTAGGCTTAGTAAATCGTTTATAAATAGGTCCATCAATAAATAAGTCGTTAACTTTTTTCATTATATTTTCTACATAGATAAAGTCTTGCTCATCTAAACTAAAGTCAGATATATCCATTTGAAAATCTTCATAAAAATTAACAATTCTTGTACTGGTATTTTCAGCTAAAGGAACATATTTAAGAGAATAAGCGTACATTTCATAAAAAGTAGTCAATACTAATTTGAAAACTTTTAATATATCATTCTTATTACGAACTGATTCAAAATAAGTTTCAAAAACATCATTTTGATAAGTATAAAATTCAAAAATACTATTCAGGCAATTCATAAATCTGCTTAGCTCATTTTCAGATAATCCTAAATTTATTATGGCGTTATTGTATTTTGATAATATATACGATTTGAAATTAAAAATAACATATTGTGTATATTGAGAAAGAGGAACTTTCAAGTTAGACTTACATAATAAATAGTCTACCGAAACCCCATATACATTAGAAATCTTTATTAAAGCTTCAGTTGATGGTTTTGCTCTGCCAGTTTTCCAGTCGGTTATATTGCCCGGACTTAAGCCAACTATATTGGCAAATTCTTTCGCAGTCACATTATTTTCATTAATAAGTCTAAAAATCCTATCGACAGTCGTCATTTCGAAATCTCCTAAAAAAAATTAAATTCGAAAAATACTATTGACAATTTTCGAAAATTCGAATATAATGACCTCATCAAAAGTAAATACGAATTAAATTGGTAAAGCACACATTTGAAACTTGCCGGAATCTAGTGTGCTCTACCTAAAGAAATACTCTATTAAACTTGTAATACCAACACTATAAGTGTTTTTTGTATACATGTTTAATTCGTATATTACTATTTTACTACAAGTGTTGTATGTTGTCAAATAAATTGTAGGAACTGGAGGTGAAATTTTAAGATGCAACAAATAAGAAATTTTCCACTCAATAGAATTTTGAAACTTATAAAGGATAATAAGTTGACAGCAAAAGAATTTGCAAAATCGGTAGGAGTTAGTCAAGGAAATGTAACTGATTGGAAAACTGGTCGTTCTAAACCGTCAATAGAAGCTCTTAGGAAAATAGCTAAGCAATACAAGGTTCAACTTGAATGGTTAACAGGAGATAGCAAATATAAAACAAAACAGGAAGAATTTACAGCACAGATGAAATAGAGAAGGAGGCAAAAAGATGAAGAATATGAAATTATTTCAAGATGGACTAATCAATGTCTATCAAAATGAAAAACAAGAAAAATTAGTAGATGCAAGAGAATTGCATGAAAAGTTAGAAAACAAAAGACAGTTTAGCGATTGGATTAAACAACGAATTGAACAATATGGCTTTATTGAGAATGTTGATTATACCACATTTCACAATTTTGTGAAACGTGAGAATAGCAACCTAGGAAGCAAAACAACAGAATATGCACTTACACTAGATACTGCAAAAGAAATTGCAATGGTAGAGAATAATGAACAAGGCAAAAAGATAAGACGATATTTTATCGAAGTCGAAAAGAAAGCTAGAGAAATGTTTGATGTTCCTAAATCATTACCAGAAGCATTGAGAAAAGCAGCAGAGTTAGCAGAACAACTGGAAGAACAAAAACCAAAAGTGCTATTTGCAGAAAGTGTTGAAACAGCAGAAACTAGCATCCTAATTGGGGACTTAGCAAAGTTAATAAAACAAAATGGATATGACATAGGACAAAATAGATTATTCCAGTGGCTAAGAGATAATGGGTACTTAATAAAGTCTGGAGAAAGAAAAAATATGCCAACACAAATGGCAATGGATAACCAATTATTTGAAGTAAAAGAAAGAACAGTAAACAATCCAGATGGAAGTATAAGAATTACCAAGACTACGAAGGTAACAGGAAAAGGACAAGTTTACTTTGTTAACAAATTTTTAAGTAAAGAAAATTGCAGTCTAACACACAAATCTGAATAAAAAGGAGGAGAACAAATGCCAGAAGAAGTTGAAACATTGACGCCTTATGAAGCAGGGAAAATCTTACACAAAAATGCAGAGTTCATACGAGCAGGACTAAGGCAAGGCGTATTTAACTTTGGAACAGCGGTTCCGCCAAAGCAAGCTGGAGGGAACTGGAGTTATGTCATTATAAAATCAAAATTTTATGAATTTGCAGGCATAACAGTCTAAAGAAAGGAGAGAAACAAATGAACAGAAGAGAGAAACGAGCCTATCGTAGAGGAATAGTTAATACATTACAGTTCTTAGCAATAAGTGGATTTTACACATTTCTATTGTGTGAAATCGTAACTAAATTATTTTAGGAAGGAGGGGGAAAGAAATGTTAGAAATTATAGGCGATATTTTATTGGCAATTAACTTAATCTTATGTGGAGTTCTTATAGGTATGAACTTAACAAGGAAAATGTTTGAAGAAACAATAAATGAACAGCAAGAGTTAATTGATATACAACACCGAAACGATATTAGAATTTTAGATGTCAACATAAAATATAGCAACATCATAGACGATGTTCTAAACGAGAATGACTATGCAAGTGCAGAGTACATCAAGAACAAAATAAAAAAGGCACTAGACGATGCCGGCAAGCAGTCCTAGTACCAAAGCAACAAATATATAAATCCATTACTGCCCTTAGTATAACACAAAAAGGGCGGTAATGCAAGAAGGAGGGCATTATGGACGAATACACCTTAGAAGAAGCCATTATGGAAGCACAGTGGCAAGAATATAACAAAGTAATTAAGTTTGAGGAGGAAGAAGATGCCGAATAATCAAGAGTTAATAGTGATTAAGCAACTACCAATTATAGAAGAACAACTAAAAACATTATCAGAAGAAATAGACAAAAAGGTAACAGATGCTACAGCATTAGTTTGTACAGAAGAAACAATAAAACAAGTGAAAACAACAAGAGCAGACTTAAATAAACAATTTGCAGAATTAGAAGAAAAACGCAAATTTGTAAAAAATCAAGTAATGAACCCATATCAAAAATTTGAAGAAATCTACAAAGAATGTGTTTCGGACAAGTTCAAAAAAGCAGACCAAGACCTAAAAAAGAAAATAGATGCAGTTGAAAACGAGGTAAAACAAAATAAAGAAAAAGAACTAAAAGAATATTTTGACGAATATAAAACATTCAAAAATATTGATTTTATCAATTTTGAACAAGCGAATATCAAGGTTGGATTAAGTGATAGTAAACTATCATTACATAAGCAAGCACAAACCTTTGTGGATAAGGTTGTAGATGACTTAAACCTAATTAACACACAAGACCATAAAGCAGAGATTTTGGTCGAGTATAAACAAAATTTGAATGTATCTCAAGCAATTACTATGGTAACAAACAGATTTAAGGCCATTGAAGAAGAAAAGAAAAAGCAATTAGAAAAAGCACAAGGAGCAGAAGAAGAAAATATAAGAAAGCAAACAGAAGCAACAAAACAAGCATTAGATAATTTTAAGACATCAGAAGTATTGCAAGCACCAAAAGCAGAGCAAATGGCAGAAGAAATATTAATATTAAAATTTATGGTAAGAGGAACTAGAACGAAATTAAAGGCTCTAAAAGAGTTTTTAGAAAATGGAGGTTACGATTATGAGTAATGAAACACAAAACAAAAATCAAGAATTAACAGTTAAATTTGATATTGATGGAAACGAGATTAAATTAACACCAAAAATAGTACAAGAATACATTGTAGGAACAGATGTACCTATTACGAACCAAGAATTTAAGTTATTTACTGAACTTTGTAAAGTTAGAAAATTAAATCCATTTCTAAGAGAAGCATACCTTATTAAATATAAAGCAGAAGCACCAGCACAATTAGTTGTTGGAAAAGATGCAATCTTAAAAAGAGCAGTTTTGAATGCTAATTATGATGGAATGGAAAGTGGAATTATAGTTCAAAAAGAAGATGGAACAGTAAAGAAAAGACGAGGAACATTCAAATTAGAAGAAGAAAAACTTGTAGGAGGATGGGCTAGAGTATTTAGAAAAGATTGGACGCATCCTACATATTCAAGTGTTACTTTTTCAGAAGTAGCACAAAAAACTAAACAAGGTCAATTAAATTCAAATTGGGATGGAAAAGGAGCAACAATGGTTGAAAAAGTAGCAAAAGTAAGAGCATTAAGAGAAACCTTTGTTGAAGATTTAGCAGGTATGTACGAAGCAGAAGAAATGCAACAAGAGGAATTACCTGTCCAAGATGCTATTGAAGTACAAGAAGATGTTATTGAACAAGAAGAAACTACAAAAGAGGTATCTATGAATGAACTATAAGATTATATCGAGTAGTAGTAGTGGAAATGCCACAGTATTAGAAGAAATAATTTTGATAGATTGTGGCGTTTCCTTCAAAAAATTAGAGCCATATTATAAAAAATTAAAACTTGTGTTATTAACGCATATTCATTCAGACCATTTCAAAAAAGAAACAATAAAAAAATTAGCACAAGAACGACCAACACTAAGATTTGCTTGTTGTAAATGGTTACTACAACCACTTTTAGAGTGTGGAGTAAGCAAAAGCAATATAGATGTACTTAAAATTGGCACGAAATACGATTATAAGGCATTTAAGATTGTACCAATCAAGTTATATCATGATGCACCACAATGCGGTTATAGGATATTCTGGAATGATTTTAAGGTTATTTATGCGACAGATACAAAGACATTAGAAGGTATAAGTGCAAAAAATTATGATTTATATCTAATCGAAGCGAATTATGATGAGGACGAAATCGAGGAAAGAATACAACAGAAACAAGAAGAAGGAGAATATACTTGCGAATATAGAGTAAAAGAAACGCATCTATCAAAACAACAAGCAAGTGATTTTTTACTTGAAAATATGGCAGAAAACTCAGAATATGTGTTTATGCATGAACACAGAGAAAGAGGAAATAATGAAAAGTCAATTTGAACAATATGTACAAGAGGATTGCAAACAGTTTGAAGAGATTTGTAAATATTATAAAAATAAGAACCCAGAAGACATAGACACTCTATATGCACTTACAAGCGAGGCTTTGATGCTATCACAACGCTGGTCAGACATTGCAAGTAATTCAAGTGCTTATGCTAAAAGATATGGATTTTCAAAGACTGATTTCCAACAATGGGCATATCAAAGGTATCGTACATTACAAGAAATGCATGTAGATTGTAGAGTATTCTACAGCGATGCTAAAGAAGATTTGAAGAACTTTGGTAGAGTTGGATGAGTATAGACTATTCGAATTTTGCAATCCCAAAACCAACGCAAAAGAAAAAGAAGAAAAGGAAAGATTATACGGATATTCCGAAGAAAGTTAAAGAAATTGTATGGGAAAGAGATAAGCATAGATGTATTTTTTGCCATAAAACAGTAGATTTATTTTATGCAAATGCACATTTTATTCCAAGAGGACTTGGACGGACTTCGGAATACCAGAAAACATATTTACGGCTTGCGAAGATTGTCATAGAGAACAAGATAATGGCTTACATAGTAAAGAATATACAGAAAAAGCGGAAAGACATCTAAAACGCATCTATGGAACAAACTGGGACAAGTCAAAGTTAATTTATAAGAAGTATTGAACAACAAAGGGCTAGACACAAAAACTAGCCCTTAATTTTACAAGAGAGGAGAAAAAACGTGGCAAGAAAAAGGATGATAGACCCGAATTTTTGGACAGATGAGAAATTAGGCGAATGTTCAATACAAGAAAGATTGCTTTTTATGGGTTTAATCAGTAATGCAGATGATGAAGGATATGGCAGAGCAAATCCGAAGTTGTTAAAGTCTTTGATATTTCCATATGACGACTTACGTGCTTCCGATTTAGAAAAATGGCTCTCCCAATTAGGCGGATTACATATAGTAGTTTTGTTTCAATATGATGGACAGACCTACTACTATCTCCCTAATTTTTCTAAACATCAAACCATTAACAAGCCTACAAAATCAACCTTTCCACACATTGAAGATGAACGGTGTAGAACTACTACGGTAATACTACGGTAGTACTACCGCCTAAAAGAAAAGAAGAGAATAGAAAAGAAATAGAAGATAAGAGAATAGAAGTGAAAGAAATATATAACTCAATTTGCACCAATTTGCCACAAGTTCAAAAATTGACATCTAAAAGAGAACAAGCAATAGATAAATTCCTTAAAGAATTTACCAAAGAACAGTTTGAACAAATATGCCAAATAGCAAATATAACAGATTTCCTTGTTGGAAAAAACGATAATGGATGGAAGGCGGACTTTGATTTTCTTATGAGAGTTGATAAAGCGACCAATGTGCTAGAAGGCAAATATGGAAACAATCCTAAAGGACGGAATGAATGACTTTAAGGAGCTAATGAAGGAGGCAAAAGAATATGACGAAAGAAGAAACAACACAAGTAATAACGCTTTTGGCTGGTAACTATGACAAAATAGCAGAAAAGGACAAAGCACAAAAGCAACTAATGATTGCAACATGGCATGAGTGCTTAGGCGATTTAGATTATAAACTTGTTTTACAAGCAGTAAAAAGGACAATGATAGAAAGCCCATACCCACCAACTATTGCAGATATTAGAAAAAATGCTGTAGAAATAGCAAGTCCAAGCACGCAAAAGACAGCAATAGAGGCATGGGAAGAGGCTTATAGAATGATTAGCAATGGTACATACATGACAGAAGAAGAGTTTAAGAAGGCAAGTCCAGAAGTAAAGAAATTCTTTGGAAGCGTAGGGCAAGTTAAGGAATTAGCATTGTGTGATGCGGATGCAGTAAACACTGTAACGAAAGGGCAGTTTTTGAAACAATATGAAACTCTTATACAAAGGGAAAAAGAAAAGAAATTATTACCATCATCTTTGCAAAATTATACAAAACAACTTGCGGAAAAGATGAGTATAAAGCAAATAGGAGAGTGATAAAAATGACAATTAGAGGAAAAAAGACAGGAATAACGTTTAGTTTTAGAAGTAAATATCAATCACCATTTTTTGTGATAATTAAAGAATATTACGATGAAAATGGCGAGGTTGAATTTGCAGAGGTACTTTTTGAAATATAGGAGAGTGAATACAAATGAATATGATAAGCACTCAAACGAGACAACTTAGTTTTGAAGATATACAGGAGAAGAAGAAAAAGAGATATGAGCAGATATTGGAAAGGCTTGGCAACCGAGAAATGACAGCAAAGGAAATCGCAGTAGAACTGTTTGAAATAGGCTTAATACCAAGCAATGAAAGAAATTATACAGCACCTAGACTTAATGAATTAGAAAAACTAGGTTATGTCAAAGTTGTAGATAAAAAGCAATGTAAATGGACAGGCAAGAAGGTATCTGTATATAAGCAGACAACAAATGCAGAAAAATTGGTAGTGGCAAATGAAAGCCATATACCAGGATATTAAGGAGGAAAATATGGAAGAAGAAAAAATAGTAGAAGCATTAAAAACAATACACGACTATTGCAACAAACAGAAAGGATGCAGTGAATGCCCTTTAAGCAATGAACAGGAGTACTGTTTAGTTAACGAGATGGTTCCAAATGAGTGGACGGAAATAAAAATTACAAAGAAAATCACATTGGATTAAGCGAGATATGGGAATATGCTAAAAGAACTAAGAGAGACTTGTAAAAGTGCAATAGCAAATGGAAGATGTGGGCGGATGCACACGGACTGGCGGAATTAGATTGGATTGAACCTAGCCAATGCCCTTATCTTCCAAGTGCAAACGAAAGTATAGAGCAAATTCACTTGAATTTGCGGAATGGAAAGAAAATGGAAGTAGAAGACTTAATGAATTACATACTAAGTTTCTTAGAAAATATAAGCAAAGAAGAGGGAAAAGTTGCAGAGGAATTGAGAATTAAAGAATTAGAACAACAAGACTTATTACATGAATTAGAGATAAGCAAATTAAATGCTCCAGAAATGATGATTACAACTAAGCAACTAATTCAAGTCAGAAAAGAAAGACGAGAACTAAAGAATGACTTGCAAAGGATAGTTATACTAAGAAGATTTGCAGATAGACAGAAATCAAGAAACTTAGATAATGAAATAAGGACATTACAAAAAGAATTAAAGAAAACAAACGATTATCAACAGTATGGAAAATATAAGCCAAGAGTATTAAAAAATTTGAAAATAGGAGAAAACAAATGAATAAATACAGAAACAAAAAAGTAATTGTAGAAGATTATGTTTTTGATAGCATCCAAGAAAGTCGAAGATATAAAGAACTAAAATTGCTATTGAGAGCAGGGGAAATAAATGATTTACAACTACAACCGCATTTCCTATTACAGGAGGCATTTAAGAAGAACGGAAAGACATATCGCAAAATCGAGTACATAGCAGATTTTATGTATTGCCAAAACCGGCAAAACAATCGTGGAAGATGTAAAAAGTATGCAGACAGACGTGTTTAAGTTAAAACATAAATTGTTTGAGAAGAAGTATCCAGAATTACAACTAAAAATAATTGAATAGATAAGTACATAAGATAAAGTAATTCAAAGGGGGAAGCAACAATGCAATTAAATAACGACATGGATTTAACCATTCATAAAAGTTGGTACAACAGGACGGAAGTACAGTCAGACGGAATAACGCAGATTGTACAACCCAAGAGATATCCAATGTATATCTTAGAACTCCAGAAGATATATCAAATGGAAAGTAAAGCAGAGGTAATCGACCAGATTATATCTGATTTACAAAGTACCATAGCAGAATTAGAAGAAATGAAACAAAAGGAAGAGGTGGAAAGATGAGTAGATGCAGTAAAAAATGCAATGAAATAAAAGAGAAAATAGACAGCATCAGCGGATTAGATGACGATTTTGTATTTGAAAAACTAGAAACTTTAGAATGGGCAGTGAGTGTTACGGTTGAAGCAATAAACAAGTATGCAGATAAGGACGAATTGAACGGGACTTGTTTCAAAAAAAGCATTGAAGAAGATATAAAAACATTAGAAGATTATGCCTACGCATTAGTTACAATAAGTAGTGCAACCGAACAAGATATAAAAATAAGTAAAGCCATAGAAAACATACTAGCAGACCGAGAAAGACTAGAAAAAGAAAACACAGAACAACAAGAAAAGTTAAATAAAATCAAACAGTATGTAGATAGAGAAGTAGATTTACTTACTGATACCATTGAAGATTATATAGATGACGACAGAGAAGGAAACAAAGACATTATAGGTTCTTTCAAAGAAGAACGAGAACAGTGGAGAGATATACAAAGAATTATGAAAAATGAAGGAAAATTATATTTTAATTTGGAGAAATAGTAATGTATCAGCAATAGTTTGAGTTATATGAAGAAATATTTATGTTAAAGGAGCAAGAAATGAAAATACCAAAGATAATACACAAAGGAAACAGCACCTTTGAATTTGTGAAAAAGATAAAGGAAGATATGTACCTTTACCAAGAACAGAAAGCAGGGTATAAGGTTACATATAGCAGGTTTGACCTAGGTTTAGTAGAAGAAGTCAAGCCACAAATAGAAAAGAAAAATTATGTTAGAGCAATGTAAAAGGGAGGGAACAGATGAAGAAAGAAGACCTTATTATTCTATTGAAAACCTATAAAGAAAATAAGAGCAAACTAAAATTAAAGCTAAGAGAAAAAGAAAACATATTAAGAAAATTAGAGTCATTACAAGAAGTAACTTTAGCATCTACAAGCTATGAAAACAATAGCGATATACATAGTAAGAATAGTATTTCCGACAAAGTTGGGAAGAAAGCTAGCAGCAATATTGATACAGAACTAGACCTAAAAGAACAGTTAAGGTCTGTAGAAACAGACATCGAACAACTAAAAAACAAAATAGAGGAAATAGATATACGACTAGAAGCATTAAAAAAGAAGGAAAGAGAAATACTAATAGATTACTATGTAGAGGGAAATACCTATGAAGAAATAGGAAATGTTACATATTATCGATTATATGGACAAACTAGAAGCGATAAAGCAATTCAAAAGATAATAGAAAAAGCAACCTTAAAAATGACCAAACTATAAGAGTAGTGAAAATTAGGTGTTTTTTAGGTAAAAATTAGGTATTTTTTATGTAGAAATGGAATTTTAGATGTATTATAATTATAATCAGCAAGAAGTGAAGGAATGGTCGCTTATGAAAGTAGGCAACCCCATGACCACATCCCTTTCTGAGATGTATTGTAAGAAGACGAGTCCATAAAGGCTCGTTTTTTTAATAGAATTTGCAAAATTAGTAAAAATTTGGTATAATAGATATAGTTTCAGAAGGAAATTCAATGATTTTTGCAACAAAATACGAAAAAAAGTGAAAAAAGTTGATTAAAAACCAAAAAAAATATTGATTTTCTGAATCTGCTCTAGTATAATATACAAAGGTAAATAAAGAGATAATAGTATTTTCAAATTCTTCTATTATTATTTATTACCTCCTTTCTAATATTTAGAAAGATGATTAACTTGAAACACCCAAGTATAAAAGGGACAAAAAAAGACTAGAGCGGCAACTCTAGTCTTTTGCTATGTATGAAAAATTTTCATTCAAACATTTTCATGATATCGTGAATTTTCTTCAATGCATAGGCTTTGATGATTAACTTTATCCACTCAAGCATTTCATTCACCTCCTTAGATGCAAGAGGAATGATGATAGTAAAGGACAGAATTATTATACTACGAAACCAAAGACAATACAATAAAATTATATAAAAAGGTCGAAAAAGGGTCTATCAAAACAGATAGGCTCTTTTAATGTGTAAATAGTATGGAATATATAAACATAGATAGCAGAATATCAATGCGATATTTAGTTCTAGAGTGCAATTATCTATAACTTATATATTCCATAGTGTTTATATAAACTTTGCAAGTAAACACGATACTGATACTAGATAAGGCATGCCTCCTTTCTTATGAGATTAAAATTCACTTGGCGATTCTAGTTAAGCCATTATATGACAGATTAACCTAGAAGGTCTAGGACTTCCCTGCTAAGGAATGTGTACCCTATGGGTATTAGTTTCGATTACTAAGTCTGTCGCCAGGGGCTGGGTAGCTCCCAGATATGCGTCAGTAAAAAGTTGGGATACCTGCGTTGAAAATAAAATTAAAATCCCATACATTTGGCAGAGTATTTCAAACGGCTTTGAACCCTGTCTTGAAAACAGGTGGAGCAGTAATGCTTGGGGGTCGGCACCTCACTCTGTCGACAAAGGAGAAAACTATGGAAAAAGAAACAATATACGAATGTTTTATCAATAAGTTATGTATAAATTGTGCAAACCGAGATAAAGATTTATGCGATATAAGAAGAAAAATAGACAATACCTTGTCCTGCGAATATTACGAAAAGGACAAGCCAGTACAAGGACATAAGAAGACTATAAAACCGTTTAATCATTTCAGAGGAGAAACAACAAGATGGTATTAAAGATATTAACAATAGTAATTAAAACAAAGTAGGTGAGAGAGGTGGCAAAGCCAAAATGGGAACAAGTTAAGACTAAATTAGTATTAGTAGAAGGTTGGGCTAGAGATGGATTAACGAATGAACAAATAGCCACTAATCTAGGAGTAGGCAAAACAACATTTTATAAAATGCTAAATGAACATTCCGAACTTTCAGAACTCCTAAAAAAGGGGAAAGAAATAGTTGATTATGAAGTAGAAAATGCTTTATTGAAAAGAGCTTTAGGATATGAATATGATGAAAGTACCTATGAAGTAAAGTATGACGAAAAGCAAGAAAAATATGTAGAGGTATTAACTAAAAGAGTAACAAAGCAAGTTTCGCCAGATACAACAGCACAAATATATTGGCTAAACAATAGAAAACCAAAACAATGGAGAAACAAACAAGATATAGATCTATCAAATAATGGAATGTCGCTAGCAGATGCAATACAAAAAGCCTATGAAAGCAAAGGTGGTAAATAATGCTAACAACAGAAGCAATACTATATTATAAAGACAGACCAGTTGAATTTGTAAAAGATATAATAGGAGCTACACCAGATGAAATACAAGCCCAAATATTAAATAGTGTAGCTAATAATCAACTAACAAGTGTAAGAAGTGGTCATGGAATAGGAAAATCAGCAGTACAAAGCTGGCTTATTATATGGTTTATATGCACAAGACCATTTCCAAAAATACCTTGTACTGCGCCTACAAAGCACCAATTACATGATATATTATGGGCAGAAGTTGCGAAATGGCTTAATGATACATTAAAAACAGAAATCGAATGGACACAAGAAAAACTATATATGAAATCTAATCCAGAGAATTGGTTTGCAGTACCAAGAACAGCAACGCAACCAGATGCTTTACAACGGATTCCATGCAGAACATATCCTGTATATTATAGATGAAGCATCACGGAGTAAAAGATGAAACGTTTGAACCAGTGCTTGGTTCTTTGACGACTCCAGATGCTAAGCTAATAATGTGTGGGAACCCTACTCAATTAAGTGGGTTCTTTTTTGATAGCCATAATAAAAATAGGGCTATGTATAACACCTTCAAAGTATCTGGAGAAGACTCTGTAAGAGTTTCGAAAGAATATATACAAATGATTGTAGATATGTATGGATTAGATTCAGATGTATATAGAGTTCGTGTTGCTGGAGACTTTCCAAAAGCAATGCCAGATAGTTTTATACAATTAGATTGGGTAGAAAATTGCAGTGTAAAAGCACCAAATAGAGCATTTCCACAATCAAGAATAGATCTAGGCGTTGATGTAGCAAGGTATGGGGATGATGAAACGATTATAAACACACTGTTTGATAAAAAGTATCAACAGCCAATCAATGTATTGCATCATAACGATACAATGCAAGTAACAGGAAGAATAGTGCAAATAGCAGAACAATTAAGAGTGAAACATATTGGAATACCAATACATATTAAAATAGACTGTGATGGTTTAGGTGTTGGAGTATATGACAGACTAAAAGAAATAAAGCAACAAAAAGGTTGGACAGCAATTAAATTATATGAATGTCACTTTGGTGGAGCAGGAGGAAAAAACAAACAAGAAGAGCCAGTAGAATTTAGTAATAGCACAGGTTTGATGTGGGGACTGCTAAGAGAAAAACTAAAACGAGGCGAGATTGAGTTAATATATGACGACAAACAGATAACTCAATTAAGCAATAGAAAATACAGAATAAACTCAGATGGCAAAATAGAATTAGAAAGAAAAGAAGAAATGAAAAAAAGAGGACTAACTTCTCCAGACCGTGGAGATGCGTTGGTTCTTTCTTTGTATGAGCCAAAACAAGGTGGATTATCAATATTAAAGTAGAGGTGCAATATGGATATAAATAAGATTAAAAGAATAATAACTCAAGATTATGAAAGAAGAAAACAAATTGCAATAGAAAAGAAATATTACGAAAATGATAATATGATAAAGATAATAGGTGTTGCACCAGCGGACACAGATCCATTAAGAAATGCAGATAATAGAGTAGCACATAATTTTCATCAACTTATTACAGATGAAAAAGTTGCTTATATGTTTACAAATCCAGTTTTGTTTGATGTTGGAGACAAAGATACAAATAAGAAAATAACAGAAATATTAGGTGATGATTTCAAAAGTGAAAGTGCATATCTTTGCACTAATGCAACAAATAATAAAGTAGCATGGCTTCATTACTGGATAGAAACAGAAAAAAAGAAAAGCGAAGAAAATCAGGATATAAAAACACAAAAGTTTCAATATGCAACAATAGAAACTGAACAATGCTTACCAATATTTGATGGAAAATTGAAAAAGAAACTAATAGGTTTTTATAGATATTATGAAGTAATTGAGGAAGATGAAAGATACAATACTAATTCTTATGTAATATTTGAATTTTGGGATAATAAACATTGTGAGAAATATAAGTTTAAGGGTAATTTAACAGGTACAGGGCTTACATATATGCCAGAGGCTTACGATGAATTTGAACATGATTTAGAAGAAGTACCATTTATTGAGTTCAAGAACAACAGAAATATGATAAGCGACTTAAAGAAATATAAAGATTTAATTGATATATACGATAAAGTAATGAGCGGATATGCTAATGACTTAGAAGATATACAGCAACTTATCTATATTCTTGAAAATTATGGTGGAGAAAACCTAAAAACATTTCTTGGAGAACTAAAAAGGTATAAAACAGTAAAAACAGAAACAGGAGCAGATGGAAGAACAAATGGCGGATTAAAGACATTATCAATAGAAATACCTGTTGAAGCCAGAAATTCTATTTTAGAGATAATAAAGAAACAAATATATGAAAGTGGACAAGCATTACAGCAAGATAATGAAAATTTTGGAAACGCAAGTGGTGTAGCACTAAAGTTCTTTTATAGAAAGCTAGAACTAAAAGCAGGATTAACGCAAATTGAATTTGAAAAAGGTTTTGCTCAATTAGTAAGAATAATAATGAAATTTCTAAATATAGCAGATTGGAAAACAAAAACTATAACACAAACTTGGACCAGAAATATGATAAGTAATGATTTAGAAAATGCTCAAATAGCAAATGAAAGTAAAGCAAACGAAACCATATCAGACGAAACGATTGCTAAAAATCATCCTTGGGTAGAAGACCCAGAAGAAGAACTAAAAAAACTAAAAAAACAAAAAGAAGAAGCACAAAAACGACAACAAGAGATGTTCTCAAATGCAGGTGGATTTGATGATATACATAAAGAAGATAGCACCAATGAATAGGAGGTGTTATTTTTATGGCAAGAAAACCAAAAAACTATTGGGAACAACGAAGCACCGAACTAATGCAAAGGCTTGAAAAGGGGACAGAATATACTATCAACAGCTTAATCCAAATATATGAGCAAGCAGACAAAAATATCTATAAAGAAACTACTAGAATATTTAAGAATTATTCTAAAGATGCAAAATTATCCAAAAAAGTTTTCAAACAACTATTAACAAAAAAAGAGTCAGAAATACATTATAAAAATTTACTATATACAATAAAAAATAACATCAAAGATAAAGTAATCAAGGACAAAATGATAGCCAAATACAATGCACCAGCCTATAATTATCGCATTTCGAGATACGAGGCATTACAGGAAAATATCCAAATAGAATTAAGCAAACTAGCAGAAATGGAACAACAGATAACAAAAACAAGATACGAGAATACAATAAAAGAAGCATATTATCACAATATATATGATATTCAAAAAGGGCTAGGATTAGGTTTTAGATTTGATAATATAAGCGATAGAACAATAAATTTAATGTTAAATGAAAATTGGGTAAATGGTGCTAATTATTCTAAAAGAATATGGAATAACAGTGAAAAATTAGGTAATTATCTAAGAACACAATTAACAGCAGATACAATGAGCGGTAAATCTATAGCAAAAATAAGCAAAGAATTATCAGAATATATGAATGTAGGTTTGTTTAATGCTACAAGGTTAGTGAGAACAGAAGTAAATCATTTTGCTAATGAAGCGGAAATGTTAGCCTATGAAGAGTTAGATATTGAAAAATATAGGTTTATAGCGACATTAGATAAACGTACAAGCGTAAAATGCCAAGAGATGGATAATAAGGAATTTGAAGTACATAAGCGTAAGATGGGTATAAACTATCCACCTTTACACCCAAATTGTCGTTCAACTACTGTTGCTGTTTTTGAAGACGAAGACATAGAAAATTTACAGAGAAAAGCTAGAGATAAAGAAAACAATCCAATTTTAGTACCCCAAGACATGAACTATCGGAGAGTGGAAAGCAAAATATATAGATATGACAGAAGAGGAAAAAGGAGCAATAGCTAAGTATTCAAGTTCTAACGCGTATATATTAAATGAAAAATTAAGAAATAACATAAAATTAGATAAAAATGAAATAGAGTTAGTTGATAACATAGATAAAGGACTTAATAAATTACCGAATTATAACAAAGTTACATATAGGCAAATAGGATTTGATTTTCAAGGAGAAGAAGAGTACAATAACTTTATAAATAAGCATAAGAATAATAAATATATAAATTATGGACAATACACTTCTTCTTCAAAGCACTATGGAGATTATGAAGTAGATGATAATTTAAAAGTAGAAATAACAATACAAGGAAATACAGGAAAAGACATAAGGGGAATAGCAGGTATAAAAGAAGAAAATGAAGTTTTATTTAAAAGAGATGTATGGTTTGCGATAGTTAAAGTTGACAATAATAAAATATGGTTGAGAGAGGTATGATATGAGTTTAGAACAATTAAAGCACGAAATATTAAAACCTGTATATTGTATGTGCAATGAATGTAAAAATCTGAATTTTAATGATGGTATATGTAAGATATACAAAACAATTCCGCCAAAGAATGTACTAGGAGGAAATCCTTTTGAAGAAAAAAACAATAAAGAAATATGTAAACATTTTGAACAAAAATAATAAAGAGGTGTTAGACATGCAAGAAAAATGGAAAGACATTAAAGGATTTGAAGGATTATATCAGGTTAGTAATTTAGGTAGAGTAAAATCGCTAGAAAGATACAAAGAAAATCATGGTAAATTACAAAAAGTAGAAGAAAAAATCAAAACAATAAATATAAAAAATTCTGGTTATCAATTTGTACAGTTATATAAAAACAATAAGTACAAAAATTTAATGGTGCACAGACTTGTAGCACAAGCTTTTATACCTAATGTTAATAATAAACCACAAATAAATCATATAGATGGAAACAAATTAAACAATAATGTTACAAATTTAGAATGGATAACGAAAAGTGAAAATGAAAAACATGCATGGAATGCAGGATTAAAGCAATGTACAGAAAAGCTAAAAGAAACAACAAGAAAAACAAACAAAGAATATAAATCAAAGCCAATAAATCAATTAGACTTACAAGGAAACTATATAAGAACATGGCTTAATGCACATGAAGCAAGTAGACTGCTAGGTATAGATAGAAGTACAATATCACAATGTTGTACAGGAGGAAGAAGAAACAAAACAGCAGGAGGCTACAAATGGTGTTTTGCAAATAAATAAGTTATTAAAATTTATAATCAATAAACAAAGTCGTAGAAATACGGCTTTTTATTATGCCCTAGATATGGCTTAAAACTGTCTATTTTTTATACCTGAAAAGGTAAATTTTATATAAGTTGCAGAAATAGCAACGGAAGGAGAAATACCAATGGAGTTCTTAAAAGAAATTTTAGGAGAAGACTTGTACGAACAAGTCAAAACAAAAGTAAGTTCTTTTAACGAGAAAGCCGAAAAGGACAAAAAAGTAAGTATTGTTAATGTGAATAATGGGGACTTTGTTGCGAAAACAAGATACGACCAATTGCAAACTGATTTAGACAATACTAAAACATCGCTAGAAACAGCGAACAATACCATTAAAGATTTGAAAAAATCAAATGGAGATAATGTGGATTTACAAGCAAAAATTGCTAATTACGAAAGTGAAAAAGCAAACCTTGAAAAAGCACACAAAGAAACAACTGAAAAGTTGATAAAAGAAAGTGCTATTAAAGACGCATTATATAATGAAAAAGCCAAACATCCAGAATTACTACTTGGAAAGTTTGATTTATCCAAAATATTGTTGGATGAAAAAGGCGAGAAAGTAGTTTCTGGAATTGAAGAACAAATGAAATCTAATAAGGAAACTTATAAAGATTTGTTTGGAGAAGAACAAGAAGGTCAAGGACAGGAACCATATCACTATACTCCAGATAGTGGAAATCAAAAAAATAATACTGGAGCAACAGATTTTGTTGGAATAATTAAAGAAAATCAATCAAGGAAAATTTAAGACATAGCAATATGTCTTTTTATTTTACCCTAAAAGGAGGAATTGAAAATGGGTATATTAAAAGATGAATTAACAGGTTTTGTACCTGTAGAACAAGCAACAGAAATTATGAAAGATGTAGCAAGAGGATCTAGTATTCTAAGACTTTCGAAAGTATCACAAATGACAAGTGATACAAAGAAAATTCCAGTTATGACGGAAGGAGCAGGTGCATATTGGGTAGGAGAAGGAGAAAGAATCCAAACCTCAAAGGCTGGATGGATTTATCCAGAATTAAAAGCTAAGAAATTAGCTGTAATTATTCCTGTAACAAAAGAAAAGTTAAACGATGCAACTATTGATGTGTTTAACGAATTAAAAGAAAGTATTGCAGAGGCTTTCTATAAAGCTATTGATGCAGCAGCATTATTTGGGACTAATTCTCCATTTGCAAGTAATATTATGAAAAGTATTGAAACAAGTGGAAATAAAATTGAGTTAGGTACAGGTGCAACATTAGATTTAGATGTGTCTGATGCTATGGCTACTGTTGAAGGAAGCGGATTTGATGTAAATGGATTTGCTGCTAAAATTGGCATTAAAAATTCTTTGAGAAAACTAAGAGATGCTAACGGAAACCAATTATATGCAGACGGAGTAAATGGAAAAGAGTTATTTTCACAACCAATTGAATTTTCAAGAAATGGTGCTTGGGATAAAACCAAAGCAGAAATTATTGGAGCAGATTGGGATAAATCTCTAGTAGGAATTAGAGAGGGAATTGAATATGAAATCTTAAAAGAAGCAACACTTGAAGGAACTGTGGACGAAGATGGAAAACCAATTTCACTTGCTGAACAAGACTTAATTGCAATTAAGGCTACTATGAGATTAGCATATTTAGCAGTTAAAGACGAGGCCTTTTGTGCAGTAGTTCCAAAGGTAGGTGCCTAATATATGAATAAGTACATTAAAGATGGACATATTATAAATGCTACGGAAAAAGCATATAATATTCTTTACAAAGAGCAGGGATATGTTCCATATAAAGAAGAAAAAAAGAATACTAAAAAGAAAGAGGAAGCCAGCGAATAGTTGGCTTCTTTTAAGGTATTAACTATGTTGGAAAATGTAGAACAAGCAAAGAAAATTATGAACATAACAGACGACAAACTAGATAATTACTTAAAGTTCTGCGAGAAAAATATAACAGATAAAATATTGGACAGATGCCATATCGACACCATTCCAGAACGACTAAATTCGCTTATACAAGAGTTTTTAATTGAACAGTATAAATTAAACGAAAATGGAATTTTAGACGGAAAACAACAAGTTTCTAGTGCTTCTGACAATAATCAATCTGTAAGTTTCCAAACTGTAGGTGGAGCGAGTTCAATATCTAAAAATGTAGATGAATTTCTTGATAGAAATATGAGTACATTAGTTGCTTACCGTAAAATGAGGTGGTAGTATGCAAATACCAAATGAATTTAAGAAAATTATAGCAAATACTTTTTATGATAAAGAACTAAAAATAATGACTACCGAAAAAGAGCAAGAAAAAGACGAAGAAGGCTGTATTATTGAAACAGAAAAGGAAACCTTAAAAGAAACAATAATGGGGAATTTTCAATTTTCAACATTAGAAAAGGTCCAACAAGAATATGGAAAAGAAATGATTGCAGAATGTATTATTACTTGCGAAAATACTATAGCGACTGTGAATGATATTCTGATTTATCAAGATAAAGAATATGAAATAAAAGCGATTATTCCTTCTGATAGTCATAAAACAATACTCTTGCATAAAGTAGGTGGTTTTAATGGCTAATATACAAGGATTAGACGAACTGCTTGCTACATTATCACGGTTTAGGTGGAGATGTTAAGCAAAGTGCTAAAAAAGGCTTAGAACGAGGAGCAAAGAAAATACAGAAAAATGCCAAGTATTTAGCACCAGTTAAGGAAGGACATCTTCGTAATTCTATCAAGACTAAATCACAAACAACACAAGAAGGAGTAGAAGCACAAGTATATACTAATCTTGAGTATGCACCTTATGTTGAATTTGGAACAGGTCAACGAGGAAAAGAAAGCAATATAGATAGACCAGAACGGTGTATCTTATAAAGCAGACTGGAAGGGACAAGCAGCTCAGCCATATTTATCTCCAGCATATTTACACGCAAAAAATACTGGAGAAGTAGAGCAAGAAGTAATTAAATCAGTACAACAAGACATTAGAAAGTTAGGTGGCAAATAATGAAAAATTTGAAACCACAAATATTAGAAAAACTAGAAGAAATCTCGGATGTTGAGGTTTCTTATTTTTATCCACAAAAGTGGACTAATTTAGACAAAAAGCCTGCAATTTCCTATTACGAAATGGATAATTCCGTTTCAAGCGGTGCAGATGACGGGGAATATAGCAGTAATATTGCTATTCAAGTAGATGTCTGGGCTAAAAGTTCTAGTAAATGTTCAAAAATTGCTATTGAAGTAAATACAAAGATGGAAGAACTAGGCTTTGAACGAACCCTAGCCACAGATTTATACGAACAAGAAACAAAGATATATCACAAAACAATGCGTTTTGAAAAAGAAGAGATTTTATAAAGGAGGGCAAAAATATGCCAAGAAAATATCTAAAAGGCTTTAGCCAATTAACAATTTTCCCACTTACAGAAAATACGCTAGAAAAATACTTAGTAGATGCAGGAATTAGAATACCATCTGCTCAAAAACTAGCAAAAGAAATTGACAGTTCCGAGGAAAATATCTATGCAGATGACGAGATTTGGGATGTTGACAAAACCGTTAATGGCGAGAAATTTACATTAACATTAAAAGAATTACCAAATGATTTAAGAGCAAAACTAGAAGGTGGAAAGTATGATGCAGAAACTAAAGAATATGACTTTACCACTAATGATAATGCACCCGAATTTGCTTGCACGTACAGAGGATTATTGGCAGACGGTACATACCGTATGTTTAGACAATATAGATGCAAAGTTACAAAATTAAAAATGGACTTAGAAACAAAAGGTAATGGCAACAATGGTGCTGTTGAAATTGAAGGAATGTTTATGTCAAGAGCGTACGACAATAAATTATTTACAATTAAAGATACAACGGCAGGAAATGCAGAATTAGTATGGTTAGACACAATTCCAACAATTTCAACATCTACAGTAACACCAGGAAATCCAGATCAAGGTCAAGGAGAGTAGCAATACTCTCCTCTTTTATATAGGAGGAAGAAAAAATGGCAAAAAGCAATGAAACAAGAAGTTTACCAAAAACAAAGACAATTCATGGTGTAGAGGTTAGAAAAATGCCTTGTGGCAAGTATTTTGAAGCCCTACAAACTTTGAAGGATTTGCCAGAAGACTTTATCAAAGAGTTGTCTGACAATGAACAAGATTTCAAATTATCAGAAATGTTTACAATGGAAAATATAATGAAATTAGTTATGCAATTATTAGTAACATTACCTGATTTTACATTAGAATTTTTATCAAAAATAATAGGAATAGATAAAGAAATATTGAAAAACGAACTTACACCAAAAGAATTATTAGATATTGTTCAGGAATTTTGGAAAATGAACGAACTAGAAAGTTTTTTCGACCAAGTGAAGCCAATGATCCAGAAGGCTATAACTCTAATTGGCTTCAACGAACAATCGCCATCTGCATCAAAATCGGAATAAGTAAAAGAGAATTTTTAGAAGATTATTATATAGACGAAATCCCAATTATCATGCAGGAATATGCTGAACTTAACAAAACTACTTCAAGCGAAGAAGATAAAGAGGTAGAAGCAGATGATTTTTAGCCCCTTGTAATATTTTGTGTTTTATTATAAAATGCTTGCAAGGAGGGGATAATATGGAAGAAAAGAAGAAGTTTTATCAAAAATGGTGGTTCTGGACAGAAATAATAATAGTTTTTATAATTATATTCTTTATAGCAAATTACAATGGATTATCTAAATATGAAACAGCAGAAAAGTTTATAGATTTAGTGTCAATATCTGAATATAGTAAGGCTAAAAAATATATAACCTCTAATTTTGAATGGGACTTAGCAGCAGTTAAAAACAAAGATTTTGATATTAAAGAAAGTTTTTTACATAGTTATGGAAATTATAAAATCGAAAGTGACGAAGTGGCATATATAGATATAAATGACAAAACACTTAAATTTATGTCTGTGTATAAATTCAAATTAAAACAGACAATATTTGGTTATAAAATAGATGGCTATGAAATGGAATATGTATACTACTAAAAAGGGACTCTCTGGTCCCTTTTTATTATCTGAATTTCTTTATAAACATTATATACTTAATAACTTCATTTATTTCTTCTTGGTCTAAATCCTTTAACATTTCGCTTAAAGTAAAAAAGACATAAGGATTGCGTATATTAGATAGACCCATTAGATAATCTAATGAAACATCAAATAATTGGGCAATTTTAATTTTTATTTCATCACTAGGAACTCTATCTCCACTTTCGTATTGAGAGATAGACGAAACACCAACGTTTAATTTATTTGCTAATGAAGATTTTGACATATTAGCCTCTTCACGTAAAATTTTCAATCTTTCACTTAATATATCTAACATATAGACACCTCTTTCATAACTATATGATAACACAAATTTTCTTATTTGTAAAATTTTATCACTAAAAATGAAAAAAATCAAAGAAATATGTTGACAACTATCTTAATAAGTGATAAAATTTCACTAAGTGAGAAAGGAGGTGTGCAAAACGAAGGTAGTACAAGAAGTGGAAGTATCAGATGAAATGATACGAATGCAAAGAGCAAGGCTTCATATAAGCCAAAAAGAATTAGCACAAAGAACGGGAATGACAAGAGAACAAGTTTTAGCAATGGAAAATGCAAAATGTAAGAAAATAACAGAAACATCACTAAAAAAATTAGCGACAGTTTTTGGAGTAAAAGTAGAAGATTTACTAAAAAAAGAAATGAGATAATGTGGAATCGCCAAACTCACACCATTATCTCAACCAAGTAGAAATAACTCTACCTGTATATAAGTATATCACAGGTAAGAGTCTATTTCAAGTAAAAAATTGAAAGGAGGCTCTTTTATTATGCAAAGAGATTTTATATCACAATACCAACCAACAGGATTTTACGTGAATTTAGAAAGCCATACCTACGGTGTATGTATCAACATTAAGGACTTTGACAGGAAAGACGAAATACTAGAACACTATTACAGCGACAAGGACAATCAAGCAAGTATAGAAGCGTGGAAGAGGAATTGGCAAGAACAAGAAAATGAGGAGGTAAAAATAAATGCAAGAAGGGATTGTATTACAATCTGAAAATTTACCTAATACCATAGAAGATTTAGCAAAATTTGTTTTAATAGGAAGAGAAAAACTGACAGCAGTACGAGCAGGAATAAGAGCGATAGACAAGGTACAACTTGCTCAAGAGGTAAGAGAACAAAAGAAGGAGGAGGCTCAGATGTTAGCAGAGGCTTTGCTTGACGCAGAAGCACGAATAGGAGATTTGTTGAAACAAATACCTAAAGCACAGGGAAAGAGGACTGACATTAAAACAACTTTAGTTCAGCGGTGAACCAAAGTTGGAAACTAAATATGAAACAGCACAAAGACTGGGATTTAATGAAAATCAAGTTAAGCGTTTTGAAACATTATCTTCTAACAAAGACATAATAGAGCAGGTAAAAGCTGAAGCAAGAGAAAATGAAGATATTGCCTCAAGGGCAAGAGTGTTTCAAGTAATAAAAGAGAAAACTAAAGAAGAAAAGGAATTTGAGAAAGAATGTAAAGATTTAGACAAAGCACATAGGATTTATTGCAAAATAAATGATGCAGTCTACAAACCAATATCAGTAGAAATAACAGAAGAGAATGTTGGATATTGGCTAGAAGATATGTCGAAAAGTGAACTAGAGGAAGAAGAAAACAATGTAAATCAAGCCATTTATAACTTGCAAGAAATAAAAAGAATAATGAAATCCTATAAAAGTATAAGGAGAGTGAAGTAAATATGGACCGAAAAGTAAAAGAAACTATTTATAAAGAAATACACGACAAAGGAGAAATAAGCCAAGAGTATATAGTTGGATTATTAAAGGTGTATGATGAAGCACCAAATACCAGCAAATTAGTAGAAGCCCACTATAAGTCAAAAGCAAATAGAATTATATCATCATTCAAAGATGATAATCATGTAAGAGATTGTTTTGCAGTAAAAGAAGGAAAGCAGACAATATATGTCAATATTGCTACGACTAATAAAATCTATTATGTAAAAGATGTAACACGGACTACTAAAAAAGCAGATTGATGGAAGAAGAAAATCAATGCAAAAAGCAAAGAAAAGAGTAGAAATATTAGAAGGGCAAGTTGGAATTACAGGAATGGAAAATATGGAATTAGCAAAATAACACAAAGCGTCAGATTAAACTGGCGCTTTTATAATGAAAGGAGGGAGAAGTATGAACATTCAAGAAGTTGTAGAAGAAGGCTTAAAATGTAAAAAACTAATAGCAAGAAAAAGTGTAAGTTATTTAGCAATTATGCCTACAAACGATGTATTTAACAGAATGATGTTAGTTGATATAAAAACAAGAAGGTTGCCAGGTAAAGGATGGCAACCAGATGCAAATGATTTAATTGCAAATGATTGGTATGTAACCAATCGAGATTTCCCTAAGGTATAAATTTAGAAATATAATCGATTACTTTTTCTAATTTATCAGAAAAACGATTTTCCATATAAATAATACCATTATCAGTAAGATATGTATCATAAGCAATGTCATCTCCAGGTTGACATTGTAAAAGACTTTTTGAGTGCAGTTCCCAACAAGCGGTTGCAACATCATCTTTGTTCCAGTTATTCAGTAAGTTTTCTTGTATCTCATCAGAGGAACCTAACCAACGAGCAGAAGATTTTGAAGAACCTTGTTTAACTTTTGATAAATATTCTTTATAAAGAGTGCAAATGAGAAAATCGTTATCTCTAGACAATTTAATGTCAGACATGAAATCACCACCTTTCGACAGAATTATAACATAGGTGGAAAATTAAGAAAAGGAGGGAGAAATTTGGCAAACCAAACAACTATAGGAGAATTAAGTATTAACTTGCAATTAAAGTTAGAAGGGCTTGAAAAAGGATTAGAAACTGCAAGGACTAAGTTACAGCAGTTAGAAAATGAAAACAAAAAAATTCAAAGTAGCAATAACCAATTAGATGCAAGTTTTATAGCAATGTCTGCAAGTATAGTAGCATCTTTAGTAAAGATAAAATCAGCAGTAGATGATGGAGTGCAAAAATATAATTCGTATGTAAATAGTATGAGTGCGTTACAAAAAACAGCAAAAGCAACGAATAACTCAATGACAGATATTAAAGATGCTATTGAAGATGTGAATGAGTTAAAGTTAATGGATGACTCAGATGTAACTGCTGCTACGAAAAATTTATTAACTTATGGATTTACTGTCGACCAAACAAAAGATATGCTACTTGTTTTGCAAGATGCAGCAGTAGGAAATAGACAAGCAAATTATTCATTATCAGAAGCGGTAAGAGTAACAACAGAAGGTATCAGAATGGAAAACTCTGTACTTTCTGATGCAGCAGGTGTGCAAAAAAATATTTCAAAAATGTATGAAGAATATGCGAAGAGTTTAGGAAAAACGACAGATAGTTTATCGCAAGCAGAAAAAGCACAAGCAGTATATAATGGAATTATGAATGAAGCGGCAATGTTTACTGGTTCAGCAGCAGAGATGGCAAATGGGTATCAAGGTATACAAGCACAAGTAAATGCTACAAATCTGGAGTTAAGTAGAACTATCGGAGAAAGTATGATACCGGCTTTAACCAAATGTAGTTCGCTACAGTTATCTATTACTAAAGGATTAACAGAATTTGCATCAAATCATAAAGGAATAACAAGTGGAATTATTATATTTACGACTACTTTATTGGCAGCAACATTGGCTTTGATAGGATTAAAGAAGGCTAAAGATGCTTATACCTCATCAGCGTTAAAAGCAACTATAGCAACAAAAGGATTTACTGCTGCTTTAATGGCAAATCCAATATTCGCCATAGCAACAGTGATAGCAACAGCAGTAGCTGGTATTAGTATGTTATGTTCTGCAATAAGAGAAAATGAAGAAGCGCAAGCAAAATTAAATGAAACTACAGAAAGATATAAACAAATAAAAGCTGGAGTATATGAATATACAGATAGTAACATTCAAAAGATGGAAGATGAAAAAAGTCAGATACAACAAAGAATTGATTTGTTAAATCAGAGAATAGAATTAGAAAAGAAAATAAAGCAAATTGAGGACAATGAAAGTGAAGGCGAATTTTTAGGAGCAAAGACTTATAAAGGCGATAGCTTTGAAAGATTAGAACAATATAGGCATGAACTAGCAAAAAATGAAAAAGCATTTGCTCAATTGCAAAAGGCAAATAGTGGTTATGGAAATTCACTTGATGAGTTTAACAAAAGATTAGAAGAAACAAATGAGTGGCTAAGTAAAACAGCAGTACAAAAGAATATAACAAATCTATTAGATACCGAAAGCGTAAAAAGCAAGAAGAGAGAAGCTGCTCAAGCAGTTGAAACAGCAAAATCTTATCGAGAACTGTATCAAACTTATTTAGAAGGTAAAAAAGGAACAAAAGACTATGAAGAAGCGGTAACAGAACTTGAAAAAAAATTCCCAGAGGCAGTAAACGCAAATGGAATTATGGCAGAAGATATGAAAATACTAATAGAAGACATGGCGCGAAATGCAGGAATTGCTTGGGAAAATACTCAGACAACTATTCAAGAAAGGATAGATAATATAACTGAGGCTATAAAGAACTGTAATCCAGAATTAGACCCAAATGGAACTTATGCAAAATCATTAGCTGAAAAAATAGGTGTTCCAACTAATGAAGTAATTGGAACGTTACAAACAGCATTGAACTTATACGATATGTTATTAAATAAAGACTCAGAAGAAGTTGGAAAATCTACATATACGCCAAAATCAACAAAAGCATCTGGAGGCTCAAAATCATACAGCAATAAGCGACTAGATAACTACAAAAAAGAAATCGAACACAAAAAAGCAATGGACCAATTAAGCCTACAACAAGAAATTGCTATGTACCAAACAGCACTTAAAAAATACGCAAAAACACAAGACGAAAAAAGAGAATTACAAGAAAAGATATATTCTTTACAAAAGGAATTTCAAGAAAAAGAATATAGCAATTATGTGGCTTTTGTTGAGCATAAAAAAGCACTAGACAAAAAATCAGTAGAAGAAGAAATTAACGATTACACTTGGGCATATTATCACTTAGCAGAAACGACAGAACAAAAACGAGAATTAGAAGAAAAACTATATGAATTACACAAAGAATTAGCACAAAAAGAAAAGAGCCTGTTAGAGCAAAAAACAACAGATTATGAAAGATATATTCAAGACCAGAAAAACCTACGTGGTGCTGAATATGACGCAAAAGAGCAAGAAAGCGACCTAAATAAGATTATAGCACTTCATAAAAGTTACTTAAATCAAATTATGAAAGACGAGCGATTAAGTCTTGATGAAAGAAAAGAATTGTATCAAGAGGAACTAGATACTATCCGAGATTATGAGCAACAGAAACGAGATTTAAGGGTAGAAGCAGTAAATAGCACTGTATCACAATTAACAAGTGCCATCACAAAACAAATTGAAGAACTAGAAGAAGCGGACAAAAAGGCTATTGAAGAAAATATCAAAATTGTAGAGCAATGGAAAGATACTAGAATTAAAGCAATTAACGAGGAATATGACGCCAGAATAACTGCAATTCAAAAGGAATTAGACTTACTTGATAAGTCAGAAGAAGAAAAAAGCAGAGCCGAAGAAGATGCGGAGTATGAAAGAAAAAGAAACAGATTACAGCAATTAGTTGATTTTGAACACGATGCAACAACTAAAGCAAACTATCAAAAGGAATTAGATAAGTTAATAGCAGAATATCAAAAAACATTAGATAGTAGAGCCTTACAAGATAAAAAAGACGCATTAAATGCGCAAAAGGACTTATTGCAAGAGGAAAAAGATAACAAAGTACAAGCAGTTGAAGATGAAGCAGAAAAGCAAAAAGAAGTTTACGATAAACAACTAGACGATCTAGAAGAATATTACGAAAAACAAAAAGAAATGGCACAGGAAACTGCAGAAAAGATGTTACTTAATGTAGAGCAAAACCAAAATCAAATTCTAAAACTTTTGGGTTCTTATGGCGATGCTTACGAATTAACTGGTCAATCTTTGGGCGAGAAATTAGCACAAGGAATTAACAACGGTATAGCAGATAAAATTCAAAATATGATACAAAAGGTTCAAGACACGATTGATGCTAATATTGAAAGAAAAATAAAAGAATGGTCTGCAAGTAATTACAATTACGAAACAAGTGCTAACAATAAACCTCAAGCAAAAACAGTAAATGTATATCAGACTAACAATATTCAACAAAATCCAGAAATGCCAAGTGAGACCTATAGAAAATTAAATAATGTAAGTCAAAGTCTTGCAGCCGAATTGGCAGGAATGTAGGTGGTAAAATGCAAAGATTAGAAATTATAAATTTAGCCTTAAACGAAAGTATTGTTTTTGACAGTGTCGGAAATCTAAATGAAGATATATTATTAAGTCATATATCTGGGCTAGGACATCCACGGTGCAACATCTCAAAAAAGCCAAGGGGTTGTACAAGATGGTTGTGATGCAGAAGGTGCTTTGCTAGATACAAGACAAATAAAATTAGATGCTACGATTAGAACTCGAAATAGAGAAAAACTATATGAGTTAAGGCGTAGGATATTTAGAGTTGTAAATCCTAAAACATACAATAGACAAACTGGAAAACAAGGCGAATTATTGTTATATTATGAAAATGATTATAAGAAATATAGAATATATGGAAGAGTAGAAGATAGTGCTGATTTTGCAAGTAGGAAGAAAAACTACGACAAAACAACATTATCTTTTTTGTGTGTAGATCCTTATTGGCTAGACGAAAAAGATACTTCAGCAGACATTAAGTCGGTTGTTGGTGGCTTGAAATTTGATTTATCATTGCCTACAAAATTCTCTACGGTTTCATTTTATAAAATGGTAGATAACTTAGGCGATGTAGATACACCGCTTAGAATTGAATATCAAGGACCTGCAACTAACCCTAGAATTACAAATGAAACAACAGGAGAATATATACAAGTTAATATGTCTATTGGAGAAAAGGAAAAACTTATTATTGATACAGCAAGCGGAAAAGAAACGGTAAATCTAGTTACTCCACATGGAATAGAAGATGTATATAATAACATTGACCTTAATTCTACCTTTTTCAATTTAATTGTAGGAAAGAACTTAATTAAATACAGTTCTGATGCAGAAGGTTCAAAAGACAGAGTATCTATCACTTTCAAAAATAAATATGTGGGGGTATAGATATGACGAATTGTATAGAAATTATCAACACTAATTTTGAACTTTTGCGGAATTATTACTAATTATGAAAGCCTTATTTGTGTGTGGAATTACTACGAATGTGGTACTTTTGAATTGACTATCAATAAAAGTAAAGCAAATACAAGTAAATTACAAATAGATAATATGCTAATCGTAAATAAAGACGATGAAAAAATATTGCTAATTGATAAAGTAGAAACTACAACCAATAAAAATAGTAAAACTATGAAAGTATCTGGTACTTGCATTAAAGGAATTGCTAAAAGAAGAATTGTTGCTACAAATGGTTATGACAGAATAGCAGAAACAGAAGCGGAAAATGTGATAAAACACTACATTAAAAATCATTTAGTAGAAAGCCATTACGATAACATTAGAACGCCAGAACGAGATGTTTCTTGGATAAAAATTGCTAAAAGTCAGAATAGAGGTATAAAAACAGTATGGCAAGCCAGATTAACAGGATTACATGAAGAATTAAAACATATTTCAGAAGACACAGGGCTTGGATGGAAAGGTATTTTGAACCGAACAGAAAAATGTATTGATTTCGATTGTTATAAAGGAAGAGATAGAAGTGTTAGACAAGTGGAAAGTGGAAATACTCATAAATTCTTAGAAAAATACACTCACGAGGAAATGGAACAGTATACGCACAATGTTTTAGAAAGTAATAATAAAGTTCCTTATATTATCTTTTCCGAAACAAAAAGAAATTTGTTAAATGCAAAAACCACCAACGATTTTACAAATTATAAAAATGTAGGTTATGTTGCTGGCAAAGGAGAAAATGAAAATAGACTTATTACCGTTTTAGGAAATAAAACAGGTTTTGATAGACGAGAAGTGTATATAGACTTAAACAACATAGAAGAACCAGACGAACTAAATGCAGAAGGACAGAAGAAACTTGATACATATAAAACAATCCAATCTGTAGAGGGAAAAGTATATCAAATTCCAAATATGGAATATGGTAAAGATTATTTTCTTGGCGATATTGTAACTTTAGAAAGCGATGGAATGTATGAAGACAAGAGGATAATTCAAGCAAAGGAAATATACGAAAGAAATAATATAACAGTCGAACTAGGCTTTGGCGATAAAGTTCCAAGCCTAGCAGAACAAATAAAAAAACTAACACAAAGACCTATTCAGTAGGTTTTTTTGTGTAGAAAGGAAAGAAAATGGCAAATGAAATACAATTAGAAAGTTTTCCATTTGATAGTATGCAAATTCTAAATGAAGAAAGTGGACAGATGGAAGACGACCGTATTTATGAGGCGGAGGTATTTAGAAAATATTTTCAAATGTTTCTTGGAAATGGTGTTTATTTTGGCGAATACAAAGGTTATAAAGAAAATTCAATGAAAGTAACATCGGCAGGAGGTATGAATATTACTGTTGCAACTGGAGCAGGAATGATAGAAGGTGCAAACTTTGAAAATACACAAGAAAGAACAATATCATTAAACAGACCAGCAGTAGGAAACCGTGTAGACAGAGTGGTTGTTCAAATGAATAGTTCTCTTGAAATAAGGGCAACGAGGCTTTTTGTTAAAGAAGGAAATGGAACAACCCCCGCAGAATTGCAAAGAGATGAAAATGTCTATGAAATCTGCATTGCAGAAGTAACAGTAAAATCTACAACCAACATTACGCAAGACGATATTGTTGACAAAAGATCTAACAAAGAGATATGTGGCATTGTTAATTCATTGATTAGTGTTGACGGAGAAGAATTATATCAAAAATTCCAAGCCTACATAGATGCTATCGCAGGAAACCTAGTAAGAAAAGACCAAGACAATATTGTAACAGGGAAAATTATAGCACAAGGAGGTATTGAAGGAAATGTTAAAGGAAATTTGGAAGGAAATGCCCAAACCGCTACAAATGCTAACTATGCTACAAGTGCTGGTACTGCTAATGGTTGTACTGGCAATGCTGCTACTTCTAGTTCTTGCACACGGTAATGCAGCAACAGCAACAAAAGCAAGTTCTTGTACAGGGAATAGTGCAACAGCAAGTAAGTTAGCAACAGCAAGAAATATTAAATTGCAAGGTGCTGTAAATGGAAATGCCAACTTTGATGGAAGTGGAAATATAACAATAAATACAACACAAGGAAATATGACTGTAGTAAAAGGAGATATAGTATCTAATGGAAAATCGAATACAGTGATAAAAACAATACCATTTCCGTCTGGTTTTAACAAAGATAATTGTATGGTTGTTTCTGTAATGCTAGAATTAGAAAATTCAACAGTAATTTGGGGGTATGGCTCAACCTTTAACTCAACCAGTTGGGTTGGAGGAAGTATTAGCAAAAGAGTAAGTCTACAAAATGAAATTGTGTTAGAAATAAGACATTTATATGCTGATGATACGGGAGAATTTTTTGACCAATTATCAGCAGCAACATTCCATTATAAGATATTACTAATAAAAGTATAGGAGGTGTATATAGATGCCGAATTATACGCAAAACTATAACTTAGTTAAACCGCAAAAAAGCGAGAACTATGATATTGATAAAGTTACTAATCAAAATATGGACATTATAGATGTTGCATTAAACGGAAAAGTGAGTAAAGTAAATGGCAAAGACTTATCTACTAATGATTTCACTAATGGCTATAAAAAGAAAATAGACAGAATGGTGGAAGGTAGTCGAGGCTTTAGTGCTTATGAAATAGCCGTGTTAAACGGCTTTACAGGAACAGCAGAAGAATGGCTTGCATCCTTGAAAGGCGACAAAGGAGATACTGGAGGAGTAAACAGTATAAACGGACAGCAAGGGGATTTGTTGTTAGAAGAATTACTACCCAAAGAACAAACCTACACCGAAATCATAACAGAAGAGAAGGAAATCATTACACTGCCCTTTTGGTATAAGGTAGGAGCAGACATGCTAAGAGTTCGTTATACTGGACAGCTCTTGACTAAGGCATCAAGTTTTGCTGGAGAAGACGGCTATTATTTAGAAATAACAGAAAAAGACACGATAGGCGAAGAGGGAAGTTGGTCGAACAAAATCCAGTCTAGTGCAAAATGGACTTGGTTAAAAGATGCAATCTGCTTTGTCGAGGGGAAGGGGGTACTAGAGAATGAACCGAGTGCCGAATGATTATGAAATAGAAAAATTAAAAGAAAGAATTGAAAAACTAGAACACCCCATCAATGTTATAGAGGGGCAAGAAGTAGAGACAGGAAAAAAAGTCAATGGTAAAACCGAATACCAAAAACGAATAAATGTTGGAGATTTACCTAACAATTCATCCTTGGTTGTTTCGACTGGCTTATCTAATGTACAGTGGACAAGAAAACCAGAGGGCTTTGCACAATCAAAGACATCACAGGCAAATGTAATGCCTTTGCCATACATTGACCCAAGAGACACAACAGCAAGTATTAGTTTATCGCTAATTTCAGAATATAGGATAGCAATTGTGGCAACACAAGACAGAAGTTCTTTCTATGGAATTGTAGATGTATTTTATATCAAAAACTAAATAAAAAGGAGAGAAAACAATGGAAACAATCATTGTATCTATTATATCGCTAGTAGGCACTTTAGGCGGAAGTCTAGGTGGCATTCTAGTTGCCAATAAATTAACAAACTATCGTGTAGAGCAACTTGAGAAAAAAGTTGAAAAGCACAATCAAGTTGTCGAACGAGTATATAAACTCGAGCAGGACAATGCGGTGCAGGACGAAGAAATTAAAGTTGCTAACCACAGAATAGAAGATTTAGAGAAGGGAGGAAAATGAGATGTTTATTAAGAATTTAGCAAACTTAATCAAAGTCAAGACAATCGTTACATTGATTTTAACGGTTGTCTTTTCAGTTATGGCAATTCAAGGAAGAATTAACACAGAGCAATTTATCGTGATATTCACTACGGTAATTGCTTTTTATTTTGGAACACAGACTGAAAAAAATAAAAATGAGGAGGACAAATAAGATGGGAAATCAAGAATTTATTGAAAAATGTAAAGAAGAAGTAAGAAAGTATGCGGAGGAGCATATTGACAAAAGTGATACTATGCCAGAATTTGAGGTGTATGTGGTTTGGTACTGTAAAACGCTACAAAATCATAAAGCACTATTGAGTACATCCTTAACTGACGGAATGTACTATGAATTAACTTTTAATGGCGATAAACGAGAACTTTATCTCGATGCCTATAAGAAATTTGAGAATAAATGTATCAAAGTAGAAAGTGAGGATTAGAAAATGGAAGAAGAAAAAGAAATTCCATTTAATGAAATTGAAGGTGTAGAAGACCCAGAAGCAAACGCTTTTGAGGCAGAAGTAGACGAAGGAGGCGAGGAAGATGGCGAATGTGAAAACATTTAACAAAGGTACATCTGGAAACAAGAAACTAAGTGCAAACTTTACTGTGCGAGAGTTTGCGTGCAAGGACGGTTCTAATACTGTAAAGATAGATTACGAACTTGTATGCATCCTACAGAAAATCCGTGAAGTAACAGGCAGACCTATTACGATTAACTCCGGTTATAGAACGCCAGTATATAACAGAAAAGTAGACGGTGCATCTAACTCATACCACTTATATGGACGAGCAACAGACATTAAAGGAGCAAACCTAGATGACATTACATCAATTGCTAACGCTCTTGGTGTAAGAGGTATTCTACGATACGGCACATTCGTACATATTGACACGAGAACAGCGAGATACCATCATTCATATGTAACAGGTAAGAATGTATCTTATGGAAGAAAAGTTATCCCATATTGCGGATATGTGCTAAAACAAGGTACTACTGGAAGTGATGTAGGTATTGTTCAATTCAAACTAGCAAGAGAAGGTTATGCAGTAGGAACTGTTGACGGAATTGCTGGAGTAAAATTTGACAAGGCTGTAAAGGCATATCAAAGAAATAAAGGACTTCTTGTAGACGGTAAAGTTGGCATTAACACTTGGAACAGTTTATTCAATAGATAAGATTAGAGGACAGAAAGGCAGCTGTCACACCAGAAATGGTCTTACAAGTGATGCAGGGTACGCCGTCCTGCCTAATCAAGATTAAAGACTAGGGCATTATGATGCTCTAGTCTTTTTTGCGTTTTTGTTGAAATATCAATAGAATTTGACTTTTTTATAAAATAATGTTACAATAATGTTACAAAATTATAACAAAGTTGTTAAAAAGTTAAAAAAACACTTGACAAGCACTTTTGTTATAATATAATACATATACAATATATAAATAATGTATATATAATAAACAATAATAATAATTTATATATTGTATAATAAGAATTATAATACATATCTATCCATTAGCCTTAGTATTATTAGTTCTATTGCTTCATTTTGTATCACTATCAATACAAAATGAAGAGAGTAAGAAAACTTACTCTCTTGCCCATCATTTATCTTTATGTCGAAGATGTTTTGTTTCTATGTGCAAAACATCTTTTTTCTTATCCGTTCCAATATGTAAATCAAATTTACCATTTCCTAGAACTGCAATAAGAACTATTATCAAAGCAATTACTAATGCAATCGCTATGATAACGAAAGCTAATTCTAACATAGCTTTTCCTCCTTTCTTAGTATAGTATTAGCAGTCAAAAGCTGCTTTGAACTAGCAGTATCAACTGCTAATTCATACCAAGATGTCGTGGAGGAAAGGTTCGATAAATAATTTATGTTTAATGTACCAAAAAATTCCTTATTAGTCAAGGTCAAAAAATACTAAAATTTTACAAAAAAAGTCAAAAGTCTTTCGTAGTCTATATTATAAGGAAGGAATATTTTTTACCAAATAAAAAGACCAAATCCTCCTCAAGATTTAGTCCTTTTGTTCCGTACGATTTTATTCTTTTCCCTTATTTATCGTTGCAACAGAAGTAGTATATATTATATGGAAATAAATGTCAAGAATAAAATTTGCAATTTGTGTATATTTTGTGTATAATCTATTGAGTTTTATTAAGTTTCATTAGGTTTTGAAAAATATTATAAATATTGATATATCAACGAAAACCTGTAATACCAATACTTTGCAAAAGTCGCAAAAAATGTATGAGTTATTTTACCGATTAT